>JAFGOR010000052.1 GCA_016926375.1 Bacteroidales bacterium | reverse complement strand
CACTAGCCATTGATAAGCTGAATGAGTTACGCGATGCACGTGCTATCGAAGGTCAGGTGAACGATCTTAGCGCAGCCGAAGAAGCAAAGGTGAATGCTAAGGATATCGATGTAATTCTTGATGAAAGAGCCCGTGAGCTTTGTGGCGAACAGCAACGCTGGTTCGACCTGAAACGTACCGGAAAGCTTATTGAAAATGTAACGCAGTATAACGAGGTGGCCGGAGAATACATACAAAATCACCATGTATTAAGGCCCATTCCCCAGCCCCAGCTCGATGCCATCACCAATAAAACCGATGGCCCTGATCCCGAAGGCTTCTGGCAAAATGAAGGATATAACTGATCACCCGGTTTACAGTTCGTATTTATTATAGTGGTTACTCGGCGGAGTGCAAAAACTCCGCCGGGTTTGTTACTTTTATGTTGCTTTTATTGAATGAAAAGAAATTTTTTATGAGAACGTTTTATGCCTTTGTACCTTTCATGTTGTTGCTTTTAACCTGTGCAGGACGGAATGCCGGTGAGGTTAAAGGAAACACAGAGCAAAAATGGTCGGTTCGTATGGCCAACTCCGTTATGGCTCAGAATGACAGCCTGATCTACTACCTGGGTAACCGGCAGGTCAAATGGCAATATGACGTGGCCTTTCTGGGGCAGGCTATTGACAAGCTGGGGAATATCGATCCGAAATATTCCAAATACATGGAGGATTATATCAATTACTTCATACATGAAGATGGTTCGGTACTCGACTATAAAATTGAAGAATACAATCTCGATCGCATTAACCCGGCCAAAAACATTATCACCCTTTACAAACGCTCAGGTGACAGCCTTTACCGGCAAACTCTCGAACAATTTGTCACCCAGATGAAGACCCATCCAAAAACCAAAGTAGGCGGCTACTGGCACAAGAAAATTTACCCCTGGCAAATGTGGCTCGACGGCATTTATATGGCTTCCCCCTTTCTGGCACAGTACGCAAGGGAATTCAATGCGCCTGAATGGTTTGATGTAGTGGCGTTACAGATTGAGCTCATCTACGGCAAAACACGCGACAACAATACGGGCCTGCTTTACCACGCCTGGGATGAAAGCCGTTCACAACGGTGGTGCAACCCTGAAACCGGTCAGTCGAAATACCCCTGGAGCCGAGCCATGGGCTGGTATACCATGGCCATTGTGGATGTACTCGATTACCTGCCTGAAAACCATCCGGAACGTGATTCTATTATTGCCATTCTCAGAAATACCTGTGAGGCTTTGTTGAAAGTGAGGGACCCGAAAACCGGGCTGTGGTATCAGGTTTTGAATCAGGGCGACCGCGAAGGCAATTATATCGAAGGTTCCGGATCATCCATGTTTACCTATGTGTTTGCCAGGGGCGCCAACAAAGGCTATCTCGATAAAAAATTCCTGGATGTTGCCAATGCAACATTCGATAGTATTGTAAAAGAACTGATCACCATGGACGATAAGGGAATTGTTACCATGCGCAATATTTGCGGTGGTTGCGGACTGGGAGGAAATCCATACAGAGACGGGTCATATGAATACTATATCAATGAAAAGCGTGTAGACAATGATTCAAAGGGCGTGGCGCCTTTCATTCTTGCAGCCATTGAGTTGAACAGGTAACTTTTTGGAGAATCATGAACAGGCTTGTATTATCCATTGCAGCAATATTGTTGGCCGGTATGCAAATAGCAACAGCCAAACAGCAGCATGCTGATTTGGTGGTGGCTGCCGACGGATCTGGTAATTTCAGATCACTCACCGAGGCGCTTCAGTCGCTGCCCATGTACAACTACCAGCGGTATGTGGTTTATGTGAAGAATGGTGTGTACAACGAAAAGATACTCATCGACAGGGATTACCTGACCATTGTTGGTGAAAGCAAAGACAGCACAATTATCGAATTCAGCCAGCTGCGATCCGACTGGCAGGCAAGGCCCGATTACATCGGAGCTGCTGTCATCAATATTACTTCAGATGACGTGATTTTGGAAAACCTCACCGTCCGAAACACACAGCCGGAAGTTGGACCGCATGCCTTTGCCATTTATGGAACCGGCACAAGAACCATACTCCTGAATTGCAATGTAACCAGCAACGGGGGCGATACCGTGTCACTCTGGAATTATAAAAACGGCATGTATTACCATGCAGGTTGCTATTTCGAGGGTAGTGTCGATTTCGTTTGTCCGCGTGGCTGGTGTTATATCCGTGATTCCAGGTTTTATGAGAATTCAAAAACAGCAGCTATATGGCATGCTGCTGTGACCAATAAAGCCCAGAAGATGGTTTTGGAGAATTGCTCATTCGATGGGGTGCCGGGTTATAACCTGGCCCGCCACCATTATGAAGCGCAATTCTTTTTCCTGAACTGCTCCTTCTCTGAAACCATGATCAACAAGCCTGTATTCTACCATCACTACCCTAAAGAACCTGAAAAGAACCGGCCTTATTTTTATGGCAACCGGTATTTCTATTTCAATTGTCACCGGACAGGAGGTGATTATGACTGGCATGCCGACAACCTGACTTCATGGCCGCACGGAATAAAGCCTGATGATGTGGATGCGGAATGGGCTTTCGATGGAAAATGGAGCCCGGAATCAACAAGGGCACCCGAAGTAGTTAAATTTGAGATTAAAGGTGACAGCCTGGTATTGTTGTTTTTTAATGAACTGCTCTGTGTGCGGGGGAAGCCTGTTTTACAGACCTCCGCAGGCAAAAAACTCACATTCCGTGAGGGGCAGGGCAGAGACATCCTGAGTTTCACATGTAATCAGGTAATTACCGAAAAGGATTTTGAATCACCCATAGCATTTTTCTCAGGTGAGATCCTGGGCAATACAGCCACCGTCAGCGAAAGGAAAATTTCATTGCTTCACCTTGCCCAGTAAATAGCCGGTCAGGTTTTCAGCAGCTTTCCGGTTTTCAAAATCTTCGGGAAGCCTTTCATGATCCATATATTCATTGTAAATCCAGGGGTCCCCTATGGCAACTACAAAACCCTTTCCGTAATTGCTTTCAGCAATGATCACCTGTCCGTTTTCGGCAAGCACCGGTTTGGCATTTCCAAAAAGGTTGATCGAAGCTACCTCCTTCATGTAAATCTTACTTATACCTTTGAACAGGGGATGGTCAGGGAACTTCGTAAAGGCACCCATTTCATACTGGTTATTCAGCACGGGATGCAGCATCACGTTATTGAATACCATTCCAAACCGAACCGACAGGTAATTGAAATGCTTTAAGCCGCAATGTTTATAGTCGTTTGCCATCAGCACCAGCACGCCTCCCTTTTTCACCCAGCGTTCAATGATTTTGATGTCTTCGGGCATGATGTAATTGGGGGACGGGGTTTCAGCCGTTGAATCGGGGTCAACAATGATATAAACATCCACATCCCTTAATGACGTTTTATCGGGTTTGTTCAGGGTAGTTAGCTGAGCACCCTTTTGCCTGAAAATATCACCCCAGCGCGAAAATCCACTGTCGGCACTGTCGTTCCACAGGTAATGAAAAGGAAGGCCGGTTTTGGAGTGGGTTTCACGGTTGAACCAATTGTCGAGGCCTACCGTCACCTGTGCTTTACAGGGTTGCCCTAAAACTACAACAAACCAGATTCCAATAATACCCAGTATCGGTTTTTTATACAAAGTGCCTGTCATGATGTGCTTTTATTTAAATCTAATGAATTGGGTTAACTTACCCTGATTTTGATAACAATTTTCTTATCCGTATCGTTTCCTTTGACCCTGATACAGGGACGATGTGCATCCTGGGGGAAGAAGATGAAAAAGGTTCCGGGTTCGGCCAGGTAATACCTGCAATCCGACTCAGGAATTTCGAAAAAACCGATGTCCTTTTCCACATTGAAAGGTTCAATGCCAACTGCTTTGGAAAGCGGTGCCACGCCTATTTTTTCCTTGCCGGAAGCTACGTATTGTATATCTATATACTTTTGATGGGCTTCCCATTTGGTATCCTCCAGGCTTTTTGTAGGACCTTCGCTGACTAGAGCATATACCTTATCACCGCTTATTTTGTATTTTCCGGCAGGTATCTGCTCCGGATCGGCATCCCTGAGCCAGGCCAGTGCCTGATCCCAATATTCCCGGTTTCTGGCATACTGAAAATAGAATTCCATCGCATCCGTTGATTTATGAGCTTCCAGCTTCAGGCCCTGAGCCCATTCCCTGCTGTGAAACCATTTGGCGGCACGGGGAGGGGTTATTTTTTCGTGTAGCATAACCGTGGTTTGATGACCCTAATTTACATAAAAATACACTGTTAATTGCCGAATATGGGTAATATCTGTTCTTATTGACATGTCTGATCGTCAATTGCCATGTTTCAGGGATGTCTGTGACAGCATATTCATTTTGGTTTTGAAGGTGGGCATGGATTACCTGGCATCGAAGTATTTTGGACTGGGCACGCAATTGAATGTGAATCTGAACACCGAATTACCCATGATACAAGTGGCCTTGTGCTTTTCGTTCGGGAAGCTGAAGTAAGTGGATTCGGTAATGTTTCGGAAAGAATAATAATTTCATTGAAAAATTTTGCGAAATTGAAAATGCGGTATATATTTGCACTCCCTTACAAAAGGGAAAAGGGCGCTTAGCTCAGTTGGTTCAGAGCATCTGCCTTACAAGCAGAGGGTCGCTGGTTCGAACCCAGCAGTGCCCACAGAGGGGGATTGATCAAACAGTCTCCCTTTTTTTGTATGCCCTATTATGTATACATCCTTTATAGCAGAAGTATAGGCCGGTATTATATAGGTTCAACTTCTGATTTGAGCGAACGCTTAAAAAAACATAACCACATCCATAAGGGATTTACTTCAACCGGACAGCCTTGGGAACTTGTATACCATGAAACATTTGAAACAAAGTCGGAAGCCATGCAAAGAGAAAAGCAACTTAAGATGTGGAAAAACCGGCAAAGACTGGAGGTATTAATTTCCAAGGGGTCAGGTTGAGTTTCCGGCCTATCGCAGCAATAGCATCAACAGGGTTCAGCGCATCCCGACTGACAAGTCGGGAGGGTCGCTGGTTCGAACCCAGCAGTGCCCACAAGGGTTTGAAGAAATTCAAACCCTTTTTTATTTTGCCAGGCTAAGTTGCTGCCTGCCGTTTAAAAAATCAACAATTCAATAAATCAACATATCAATAAATAATTACCTTTGTTCTGTCTAAAACCATTGGATGTTTAATTACCATACGGATCGTGTTAAGTAAATAACCCGGCAACCGCCCGGTTATCCCCTCGTTTTGCCCAGGCAGCAACCTGCCTGTCATGTCATTTTATTTTATTAATTTCAGTCTGATGACCGGTTTCGGCACTGGTTGCTGATATCCTGTCACAAGCTAAAAATCAAAAAATCATGAGTAACGAAAGTAATTCCATACACGATTTTGACATCAATTTAATTTGCGAGTATTTTTCTGCTATAGAACGCCAGGGTCCCGGAAGTCCCGATGTTACCAAACGAGCGCTGAGTTTCGTTGACAACCTGAATGAATCATCACACATTGCCGACATTGGTTGTGGAACCGGGGGCCAGACCATGGTGCTGGCACAGCATGCTCCGGGGCAGATAACAGGTATTGACCTGTTTCCCAGGTTTATTGATCTTTTCAATCAACAGGCAGCCGGTTTGAAGCTTCAGCACCGGGTAAAAGGTATGGTCGGTTCCATGGATAACCTGCCTTTTCAGCCGGAGGAACTGGATTTGATCTGGTCAGAAGGTGCCATTTACAACATCGGCTTTGAACGGGGCCTGAATGAATGGAAACCTTTTCTGAAAACCGGAGGTTATATCGCTGTTTCAGAAGCATCGTGGTTTACCGGTGAGCGACCCGGTGAAATCGAGGCGTTCTGGAAAGATGCCTATGCCCAGATTGATACCATCCCGAATAAGCTTCATATTATGCAGCAGGCCGGGTACGTTCCGGTAGCATGTTTTGTTCTGCCCGAGAATTGTTGGACTGAACATTTTTATGTGCCTCAGATTAAGGCACGGGAAATCTTTCTGAATAAGCATACCGGAGTTAAAGCAGCCGAAGACTTCATTGCCGGTGAAATACATGAAGAGCAGTTGTATCATAAATACAAGGCTTATTACGGTTATGTATTCTACATCGGGAAGAAGATCTGATTTGTTTTTAAGGATTGCCCTGTTATTTCAGGGCAATTCTTTTTTCTCCCTGGATGACCCGGAAGACAAGCGGCATTATCAATGGCAGTGGCAGTAGCAGTAGCAGTAGCAGTGGCAGCAGCAGTCAAACCCCAAATCCCCGCTCCCAGGACCCACTCATCCAGCATCCAGTATCGAGTAACCTATACCCACAACCCTTCAAGGGTTTGCAACCACTTGAAGGGGCATTCGTCAAAAAACTGTATGACCGCATGACTTAGAAGACCAGAAGACCAGAAGACCAGAAGACCAGAAGACCAGAAGACCAGAAGACCAGAAGACCAGAAGATTACCCCTACATCCCTTCCGGCAGAGAAAAAAATCCCTGCTCATCCGGCGGGAAATCATACACCTGAATCACGGAGGACAAATTTACCGGTCCGTATACATGCGGGAACAAATTACCAACTTGGGGATCGTGCTTGCCCCCACCAGTGGGATCCTCAAACTTCACTTCCGATTTCAGTTTGCCCTCATCAATACAAAGTATGGTAAGTCCGCGCTGACCTTTGAAGAAAACATTGGCCGTATCGGTTATCTGCTTTAGCGTTGAGCAATGAATAAAGCCTTCGGCCTGAAGTGATGGCGCCGAATATTCATTTTCCGTCTTTGCCTTTTCCCAGTCTTTATGGTTTGTAATGTGGTAAATCATGGGGGTCAGATTTAATTAGTTTACCAATGGTTATGAATAGGGTTGTTGTCCGCTCCCAGTGTGGACATTTTGGTTTCAAATATAGGTATTGCATTTCCTATTACATCGTTTTTATTAAATTTAGACCAGGCTCAATGGCAAAACTGAATTGTTCTGCAAATTAATATTATTGATAGCCGACAAGCATATTAAGGTTTATATTTGGTTTTTGAAACAGATTCCAGAATACGATGAATATAGCGCAATTTGAAAATTTTTTCTTTATCGGTATAGCCGGAACCGGGATGAGCGCCATAGCCCAATATCTGCAGGGCGTCGGCAAAAAGGTGAGCGGATCGGATCGGCTCTTTAATCAGCAAAACAAGATGCTGATCCAGGAGCAATTCGAGAAACAGGGTATTCAGTGTTTTATTCAGGATGGGTCGGGAATATCAGCCGATACCCAGGTTGTGATTGTTTCAACGGCCATTGAGAAAAGTAATGTGGAATACCAAAAAGCTGCAGAACTAGGAATTCCGGTGATGAAACGATCGGAATTACTGGCCGCCCTGTCATCGAGCAAAAGAACCATAGCTGTAGGTGGCACATCCGGGAAATCCACCACTACGGCCATGATTTTTCACATATTGCAGGAGAACGGGTATTCCCCGTCGTTAATCACCGGTGCCGGTTTGACATCTTTGCAGCAGGAAGGACTTCCCGGAAACACCTGGGTGGGAAAAAGCGATTGGCTGGTGATTGAGGCTGATGAGTCAGATGGATCCATTGTGAATTACTTCCCCGAGATCAGCGTGGTGCTGAATGTCGACAGGGATCATAAGGAACTTGATGAACTTATGCAGTTGTTTTCTGCATTCAGGAAACATACGCATGGCCGGTTTATTGTAAATCACAACCATGACCTGGTTAAAACCCTGTCACAAGAAACCGCCTATGATTTCGGGACTGTTCAGGGAGCCGGTTATGTTGGAAAGGATTTTTTTCAGGACGGTTTTCAGATTCTCTTTACCATTAATGGAGTGCCCTTTAAAATTCCGGTTATCGGGAAGTTCAATATGGAAAATGCCCTGGCGGCAACCGCTGTGTCGGGAGCTGCAGGCATCAGCATTAAAGATTCGGCAAAAGCTTTGGAAAGTTATTCGGGAATATACAGGCGAACGCAATTGGTGGGTAATCAAAATGGGGTATATGTTATCGATGACTTTGCCCACAATCCGGCAGAGGTAGCTGCTGCCATCAGGGCATGCCAGCAGATAAGCAAGCGGGTAACAGCCTGGTTTCAACCTCATGGATACGGCCCGCTCAGATTTATGCACGAGGAACTTGCAGGCAGCGTGTCAGAAGTCCTCAGGGATACCGACTGCTTCATCATGTCGGATGTATATTATGCAGGAGGAACAGTAGATAAGGACATCAATTCGGAGGTGGTGATTGCTGAAATTCTCCGGCGTAACAGAAAGGCATTGCTGGTTGGTGACCGGGCCAAACTGCCGGGAGTGTTGAAAGACATGGCACAACAGGGGGATGTCATTTTGCTGATGGGTGCAAGGGACCCTTCTTTATCGGAATTTGCCCTGACTGTTTTGAAGAATTTATAGATCTTTAGTAACCGTAATCACTATTGTCCGATTAATATCTGTTCCGTCCCATCCGGGACTTTGAAATTTTAATTAATCTCATTTCTACCAATGTAATGTCCCTACGGGACGGTTCCGTTAGAGCCTGTCCCGCTTCGGCGGGAAACCAAATATCGGTAGAAATAGAAAATAACCCGTTTAGCT
>JAFGOR010000001.1 GCA_016926375.1 Bacteroidales bacterium | reverse complement strand
TTTTTAGCCTTTTATCAGCAGCGGCGGCGTTTCCTGCCTGCCGGCAGGCAGGTTGGTTACTTTTGGCGCTGCAGCCAAAAGTGACAACAAGTAGGTCATTAATAATATACAAATGATTGTCATTAGCAACCTGTCGAAGTATGACTTGAACCATTTTTTGTCAGACAGAAAACGTTCATGATTCCAGATAATCCATTTATAAATATTTAGCCCAGTAATACTGCCTGGGCTCAGCATCCTTGAATCCCAGACTGTCATATAAGTACCGGGCATTCTGATTGTCGGCCCGCACCTCAAGGGTTACCTTGGAACATCCCAAATCTTTGGCCTTTTCAATCACATGCAACAGCATACTCCTCCCTACACCGTTATTTCGCCACGCTTCAGTTACAATTACATCGTGAATATTGATAAAAGGCTTTACGGTAAAGGTGGCAAAATTGACAAAGCTGTTGACAAGGCCAACAAATTCATTACCGCTTGAAGCCAGGTAAACCAAACAGCAAGGATGGTTTTTCAGACCCTCCACCAGCTTTACTTTTTGCTCTTCGGTATAGGGCTGCCCGCCTCCCATTTTATCGGTGATGTACTCATTCATCAGCCTCACCAGGGCCTCGCAATGCACCCTGTTTTCAAAATTGCAGGGAATGATTTCAATTGGAAAAGCTCTCATATTTCATGCAAATTAAGAAGAGGATTGCATTTGATTTATAGCAATAAACCACGGAGTGGTTTCAATTTGAATAACGCCGGGTGAAACCCGGTGAAAAGTACAAAGTTACGCATAACAACCACGGAGTGGTTGAATGTATATATGCAGCTCACAATTAATAAATTCAACCACTCCGTGGTTGTGAAGCAATAAACCATCTCCGTACACCGGGTTTCACCCGGCGCTATTCGAATTAAACCCCATAACTGGGGTTTTGTGGCATTCATCCTCATATTTTTATCAATTGAGCCAAATAATTCATTATTCTCATTACCATCCCGAAAATACTAAAAAATAGCCGAAAGAGGCATGATGACATTTTTTTATATTACCCTCAAATAAATATCTTTGTGTCCTCTAAAAAAATATTGATGGACAGGATCCGTAATTTTTGCATCATTGCACACATTGATCATGGTAAAAGTACATTGGCCGACCGGCTGATTCAAATTACCCACACACTTGCCGACAGGGATTTCCAGGATCAGGTGCTTGATAATATGGATCTTGAAAGGGAAAGGGGCATTACCATAAAAAGTCATGCCATTCAAATGGAATATATTTATGAAGGCTCCAATTATGTTCTCAATCTGATTGACACACCCGGCCATGTGGATTTTTCCTATGAAGTTTCCAGGGCCATTGCCGCATGCGAGGGTGCCTTACTCGTTGTAGACGCCACACAGGGAATCCAGGCCCAAACCATATCCAATTTGTACCAGGCGGTTGACCATGGACTGGAAATCATACCGGTGCTGAATAAAATGGACATGCCCAGCGCCATGCCCGAGGAGGTGAAGGATCAGATTGCGGACCTGATAGGATGTGAACGCGAGGAAATCATTGAGGTGAGTGCAAAAACCGGCGCCGGAGTTGAACTGATCCTCGAAAGAATTATCAAACAAGTACCGGCCCCCAAGGGAGACCCTGATGCCCCGCTTCAGGCGTTGATCTTCGATTCGGTATTCAATTCGTTCCGCGGAATTTTTGCCTATTTCAAAATTATGAACGGCACCATCAGAAAAGGTGATCATGTAAAATTCGTGAATCTCGGAATGGACTACCATGCTGATGAAATCGGTGTGCTGAAACTGAAATTTGAGGCTAAAAAGGAATTAGGTGCCGGTAATGTAGGCTATATCATTTCGGGTATCAAATCGGCACGTGATGTAAAGGTGGGTGATACCATAACACATTACGACAGACCTTGTGATATTGCTATCGGAGGCTTTGTGGAGGTAAAACCCATGCTTTTTGCAGGTATCTACCCAATTGATGCGGATGATTATGAGGAATTGCGTGCTTCGCTGGAAAAACTTCAGCTGAACGATGCTTCACTGTCGTTTATTCCCGAATCTTCAGCTGCATTGGGATTTGGTTTCCGATGCGGATTCCTGGGGTTGTTGCACATGGAAATTGTTCAGGAACGTCTCGACCGTGAATTCAACATGGATGTGATCAATACGGTACCCAACGTATCGTACCGGGTCAGCACCAACAAGGGGGAGGTAATGGACGTGCATAACCCTTCCGGGTTACCCGATCCCACTTATATCGACTTCATTGAAGAACCTTTTATTGAGGCGGAAATCATCTGCCAGTCAGACTATGTAGGTCCGATTATGAAACTTTGTATCGACAAGCGGGGTACTCTCAAAAGCCAGGTTTACCTGACCACCAACAGAATTGAACTGGTTTTTGAAATGCCGCTGGCTGAAATTGTTTTTGACTTTTACGACAAGCTGAAAAGCATTTCCAAAGGTTACGCCTCATTCGATTATCATTATATAGGCTATAAACAAGCTAACCTGGTGCGGCTGGATATTCTGCTCAACGGTGACCTGGTGGACGCCTTGTCGTCACTGATACACCGCGATAACGCCTATGCCTTCGGCAGACGTATTTGCGAGAAACTCAGGGAACTGATCCCCAGACAGCAATTTGATATTGCCATCCAGGCGGCTATCGGGTCAAAGATCATTGCAAGAGAAACCGTTAAAGCGGTTCGGAAAGATGTTACTGCTAAGTGTTATGGCGGAGATATTTCCAGGAAAAGAAAACTGCTTGAAAAGCAAAAGAAGGGAAAGAAGCGGATGCGCCAGATTGGCAATGTTGAAGTTCCTCAATCTGCGTTCCTGGCCGTATTGCGACTCGACTGATTATTTTGCGGCCAGCGTGCTGTTTTCTGCATCCAGCGCAGCTACTGCTTCATTTAAATATTTTTCTTCTGCTATTTCAGGAGCCTGGTAACGAACCTCCTCCTCAATAGCCAGGTTCAGATTCTCCAGTCGTTCCCATGCAGCATTTATTTCGTAATTGGCGATATCGTCACTTACTTGAGGTGCCTGGTATCTTAAGCTTTCTTCGGTTGCTGCAGTTAATGAATCAATGCTTTCAAGAGCTGCCTGAACTTCTTCGGTAGTTACCTTGAGTGTCGGATAACCTGAGGTGAGGGATTCCGTATTTTCAGGTGCTTCATACTTCAGTGAGTACTCCAGTGCTCCGGTAAGCTTTTCAATACGTTCAGCGGCCCTGGCTTCTTCACTCATGCCAGCGTTCAAAGTTCCTGTTGCTGCAAATACAGCTATTGCGGCTGTCATCAGAATGCTGGTATTCCGGTTGATGTTTGATGTGGTTTTCATGATTGCTGGTTTTTATGTTTGTTCCATGTACAAACAGGTAAACAGGAATCATGCCAAATTGTTCATTTAATTGTTTTTCTGATATTTACAGACTATTTAGGACTTCCTTATCCTGTATTGTTTTGATACAAACGGTGTGCGAAA
>JAFGOR010000006.1 GCA_016926375.1 Bacteroidales bacterium | reverse complement strand
GGCATCCTGGTTTGAGGTGAATACAATAGGATCATCGGCAGTGCCTTCGGCAATGATTTTGGCGCCCTTTTCGACAATGATGGCACCTTTGTTGGCTTTGCTGCCACGGATAATGGTTCCGGGCTCAATGGTGAGGGTGGCACCGGATTTAACATAAACCCAGCCGTCGAGCAGGTAAACCTTGTCGGCGGTCAGCGTGGTATTGGTGGTGATGTCACCTGCGGCAATTACATCGGTGGTTGCCGGGTAAACGGTATTCTGGGGTGTCCAGTTGGCCCAGTCTGCAGTCCAGTCAACGGATCCGAAAGCGCCGATATAATCGACATCTTCAAAGAAACTGTTGTTGAGCTTGGTGTGGGAGAATGAAGCACCACCCGTCAACATGGATGAAGGTTTCCATGTGGTGTTGGTGGTGATGTCTCCGGCCGGAATGGTGATGGTTGTTGCCGGGTAAACGGTATTCTGGGGTGTCCAGTTGGCCCAGCCATCGGTCCAGTTTACGGTACCAAAAGCGCCCACATAGTCAACCTGTTCAAAGAACGGATTACTAATGGTGGATTGCGCTGTAATCAGTCCCGTACTACCTGATAAAAGCAGGGCGAGACCTATTAAAAACGTGTACAGTTTTTTCATAATTTAATAAATTGATTTAGTGATGTTGAATTATGCTTAATTTACATGCATGTTAAAGACTTACAGAAATGCCGGCCGTGAATGAGTTACTGGGCTTGTATACCTGGGTTCGCTGCACACGATTGGAATAATCATCGGATACGCCGGGGTACAGCTGAATGCGTTCGTTCTGGCGCAATTCCACAGGTTGGTTAAACAGGTCTTTCACACCCAGTTTCAGTGTTATCTTTTCTGTGATTTTTTTGTTCAGGGTAATGTCAATGAGGTTGCGGGGCATTTGTATAATATGAGGTGTGCGGTTATCGCCCACATACATCAACCGGGGGCCGATGATGTTATAAAGTACGCTGATAATCAGACCATTTTTGGGATTTTCATAGAACAAACCGGTGTTGATGATGTAGGGTGATTGTCCCTGCATTTGCCGTACATCTTCCCTGGCATCAGGATCATTGGTGCGCAATTTGCTTTCGATGAGCGCCAGGTTGAACACAACCACCATGTGACGTAATGAGCGCAAGAGGTTATCAGAATTTTCAAATTGAATGAAAGATTTCCGGATGTCGATTTCCATTCCATAACTTTCTGCCAGTTCGGCATTAGCGAAGGTGTAATTTCTGCCTGAACCGGCTTCAATCAGGTGTGCTTCAATGGGGTTTTTAAAGCGCTTGTAAAAACCACCGATGGTAATCAGGTCGCCTGGATAAGGAAACCACTCATAGCGCAGGTCGGCATTCTGAATGTAGGCATTGGTCAGCGAGGGGTTGCCGTAAATGGTTGCTTTTTCTTCAAAGTCGTAATATGCCTGCTGGGATATTTCCCTGAATTCAGGTCTGTTTATGGTACGGCCGTATGCAAAACGCACCAGCGATTTCCCGTTAATATTGTAGGTTAAGTTCGCCGACGGGAAAAAGTCGAGGTAATTGTTGTTGATGCTGAAACCGGCACCGGCACGGTCATTACTTTCCAGTGTCTGGTTGTTTTTTTCGAGGCGGACTCCCGTGTGCAACTTGAATTTGCCAAAGGGCACGTTGATGGCTGCATAGCCTGCGAACAATCTGTTATTTGCACTGTAGGAGTCGGTTGGGTCGGTTGATTCGTCTATCTTAATGCCGTTTGTGAAATTGATATTTTTATCCTGAAATACGCTGTCAATAGGCATTGCAGCTAAACTCCAGTTGAAGCCAAGCACGTTGCTGATGGCATACCCGATGTTACGAGCCACAAATTCACGATGTTTGTCCTCGAACAATACGCCTGTGGTGAATTCAGGGGTAAGGTTACCCAGCTGGAATTTATGACCGTAGTTCAGCGAACCTACATAAATGTTTTCATGGTTATATAGGAAAAGGCGACCAATCATTTTGGGATCGGCATTGAAGTTAAATGAGAGGGAATAGTCATCCGAGTCTTCGTTTTTGTTCATTTCAATCCTTCTGATGTCGGGCTGTTCTTTATTGGTATAGCTGTAGCCAACAGTCCAGTTCAGGTTGCTTTTGGTGTCGCGCCAATTGAAAGCGCCTCCTATTTGTCCTGTATAGATCATACGCGACTGAAAGCTCAGCTCGACGCCTCCTTTGTCGATTCCGCCGTAATTATCCCGGCCATCTCTCAGGATGGTTTGTTTGTCGCTGTACTGGTTATAGAAATTCCGAAATTCAATTTTCTGGTTGTTCCCGAAAACGAAGAGCCAGTTTGAAAGCCCGTTCAGTTTGGTTTTGGTGGAGTAAATATCGTCGTTGAAGAAGTAAGCTGTATCGGGGCGGTCGTTGATATAGTCATAGGTCTGGTATCCGGCCCTGAAAACTTCGCGGTACTGATCGCCCACGCTGTAACCGATTGATGTGGTATTTCCGACGGATACTTTGCCCAGGAGGAACTTGCGGTTCAGCGTAACACTGAACGACTGATCGGGAATGGATCTTTTTATTTCGGGGCTCCATATTTTGTTGAATGATTGGCCTAATTCGGTCAGGCGGGCTTTGTCAGCTTCATCAGGATTGTCAGCCAGGTTTCTGAATTCCTGTTGGGTTTCCGGAAAACCATTGGGGAGGCCTCGGGTTCCATCGTCGAAGCCCAGCCAGTCGGTTTTACCGCCCCGGTAAGTGTAAAAATCCTTAAACGTAGTATTGCTGCGATAACCTGTTCCGTAGGAGATGTCGATACTGTTGTTGTCGACCGTGTTTTTGGTTTGAATAAGCACAACGGCACCTGCAAAGTCAGCCGGAATTTCGGGGGCAGGTGTTTTATAAAGCAGCAGGTTGTCAATAAGTGAGCTGGGGATCATATCAAACGAGAATGCCCTGCGGTCTGATTCGGAACTGGGCGCCTGAACACCATTCATCAGCACCACATTGTACCTTTCATCAAGTCCGCGCACATTGATGAACCGGCCATCTCGCACGGTAACACCGGGAACACGCGAAATTACTTCAGAGGCATCTTTATCCTGGGATCTGGCGATTTGTTGCTTGGAAATGCCGCTCACTACCAGGTTGCTGGATTTAATACCTGAAATCATTGCAATTTCAGTATCCGTGCGTTTGTTGGCAGTTATTCTCACTTCGTTCACCTGTACGGATGCAGGTTTGAGTTTGAAGTCAATTACTGTTGGGGCGTTTTTATTTACCTGGATGCGCTCAATAATTTGCTCGTATGATACATAACTAACAACCAGGTTGTAGTCTCCCGGCGCTATACCACCAAGAACATAATTACCGTCTACATCTGTAATCGCACCTTTATTTGTACCCTGTATCAGAACAGTGGCACCAATAAGCGTTTCTCCTGTTTCAGAATCCTCAATTTTACCTTTTACTGCGCCTGTTTGTGCAGTCAGGTTATAAGCAGATGTGATAAACATTAAAGAAGCAAAAAACAGAAAACGTTTCATTAATTTGGTCTGTAAAAATTTGGTCATTGTGTTAAATTGTTAGGCTTTTCGGGGGCAAAACTAGACTTGCAAGCTTACCGGAACATGAAGAAAATGGAAAGAAAAGATAAAGTTAAGGTTACGACAAAGTTAAGAACAGAAAAATTTGACGGGTAGAGCATAGATTGTCAGGGCTATGTCAACAATTAACAATTCTTTAATTCAATCGGAACAATTATGTAATGCCGGACATTTTTATTTGTTATCATGTTTCCGAAGTATGAAAGAAAAGAAAAGAGAGATTGAGCTTGTGGCTATTTCCGATGTGCATTTGGGCACATACGGATGCAGGGCTGAGGAATTGCACAGGTATTTGTCGGGGATCAAACCGCAAATCCTGATCCTGAACGGGGATATTATTGATTTCTGGCAATTTTCAAAGCGCTACTTTCCCAAGCATCATATGAAGGTAATGAAAGACATCATCAATATATCCGTAAAGGGAACCAGTGTTTACTATATTACCGGTAACCATGATGAAACACTGCGCAAGTTTTCAGGAACCAAGATCGGGAATATTGAAATCGTCAATCAGCTCGAGCTGGTATTGAATGGTAAGCGAACCTGGTTTTTTCATGGTGATGTTTTTGATGTGCTCATGCAACATGCGCGATGGCTTGAGAAAGCTGGTGCGGTTGGTTACGACTCGTTGATTCTGTTAAATGTTTTAATTAATAAGGTATACAGTTTATTTAGCAAAAGGAAAATTTCAATCTCCCGCAGAATCAAGGACAATGTTAAACTGGCTGTTAAATACATAGGTAATTTCGAAAAGAACGCTGCCCAGCTGGCACTGCAAAAAGGTTACCACGCCATAGTATGCGGACATATCCACCACCCGGAAATAAAAGAAATCAGGATTAATGACTATGAAGCTGTCGATTACCTGAATTGCGGTGACTGGGTCGAAAATCTCAGTGCTTTGGAATACAACCAGGGGGAATGGACCCTATTCACATCGCAACATGAACAAAACGTTTTTGGAGATTTTGCTGACGACGAATACAGCAGAAGCTGGATTGACATGAATGATAAAGAGATTTTCAGAATGGTTATGAAAGAATTTGAGTTAAGATGAAAGTATTGTATGCCATTCAGGGAACAGGCAACGGACACGTAAGCCGTGCCAGGGAAATCATCCCGCTGTTGCAGCGAAGATGTGAAACAGATATTCTGATCAGTGGTTGTCAGGCCGATCTGGATGTGCCTTTTCCGGTTAAGTATCGTTTGGAGGGGTTGAGTTTCATTTTTGGTAAGAAAGGCGGAATTGATTACAGGAAAACCTATAAAAAGGCAAATGTCAGAAGGCTTATTGGTGAAATCAGGGAGTTGCCCGTAACCGACTATGATTTTGTGATCAATGATTTTGAGCCGGTTTCTGCATGGGCTTGCTATCGAAAAAAAATTCCCTGCATATCACTAAGTCATCAGTCTTCATTATTGGATAAGAACACGCCAAGGCCGGTCCATAAGGATCCTATAGGGAGTTTTTTGCTCAAGAACTATGCCCCGTCATCATATTATTTGGGTTTTCATTTCAGCAGGTATTCCAATCAGATATATACCCCGGTAATCAGAAAAGAAATCAGGGAGGGTGTACGATCTGATAAAGGCCACTACGTGGTATACCTGCCGGCTTATGATGAGAAAGCACTCATTAAGGTGTTGCGAAAGATCAGCGATGTGGATTGGCATATTTTCTCAAAACACACACAGGTGGCCGTTGAGGTTAATAATATTCAGGTGAAGCCGGTAAGCGAACAGGCATTTCTTGACAGCCTGCTTTCCTGCAAAGGTGTGTTGTGCGGGGCCGGATTTGAAACACCTGCTGAAGCGCTGTATCTGGGCAAAAAGCTGATGGTGGTTCCCATGCCGGATCAGTATGAACAGCAATATAATGCAGCTGCTTTGAAGACAATGGGCGTGCCGGTAATCAGAAAGGTAAGGATGTCACAAACCGAAAAAATTGCAGAATGGGTGGGTTCTGATTTCAAGATTGAGATCACCTATCCTGATGTTACCGACCGGATCATCAACCGCATTTTTGAGATGTACGTGGAGGGAGAATTACCCAAAGGCAAGTGGAAAGAGAAGTTCAGGATGCGGCCTGAAAATAAGTAATCGGATTATTATTAAAGATAGTCTCAGATAGTGTTAGGTTAATGAGGCTTTTCAAACCCTGCCCCTGGTCCGGGCAGGGGTTTTTTTGTTTAGGGGTTTTTGATTGTATGATAATTTGCGAGAAGCAATAGGAATTTGCCCTATATAATATGATGGCAGCAAAGAATAACAGACTCAATATTGGGGTAATCATTTTTTAATCGTAACGTAGGGTTTCTTCATGTTTGCTTTCTATTAACTTAATAGTGCAGGGTTAGTTTTGACCGGAAAATAATCATTAACCCTATTCGATATGAGAAAGCTTGTACTTATTTTTATAGTTGTTTTTACTTTTTTGCCCTATACTGGAGCCCAGGTTACCACATCCGGAGTAAGAGGTATTGTATATGACGACAGCAATGAAACACTTCCGGGCGCAACCGTTTTAGTGATACATGAGCCTTCGGGAACTCAATACGGAACAGTTGCCAATGCCGATGGTTATTATGTTCTTGGCAACATGCGAGTTGGCGGGCCATATAAAATTACTGTTTCTTTTATAGGGTATAGAACACAAGTGTTCAATGAAGTATATCTCAGTTTGGGCAATATTGCGGATTTCAATGTAAAAATGCCCAAAGCCTCTTCGGAATTGGAAGAAGTAGTGATATCGGCGTCCAGAAACGATGTATTCAATGCCGACCGGACGGGAGCCGCCAGTAATGTTTCCAATATGGTGATGACAACCATTCCCAATATTTCAAGAGGCCTTAAGGACCTGACAAAAATAAGTCCCTACGCCAATACAAGGGGAAACGGAACTTCCTTTGCGGGAACAAATAACCGTTACAATCTTTTTGCCATTGATGGAGTAGTTAATAACGATGTCTTCGGACTCACATCAACGGGAACAAACGGCGGACAAACCGGAATTGAACCTGTTAGTCTGGATGCCATTGAAGAATTTCAAATCAATATTGCGCCCTATGATGTACGACAGGGAGGTTTCACCGGAGGGGGTATTAATGCCGTTACCAAAAGTGGCACCAATACTTTAAAAGGGAGTGTTTATTACTACATGAACAACCAGAATTTTGTTGGATCTACAAATCCGGCAAGTGATAAGAAAGAAGATTATCCGGAGTATAAGGATTTTCAGGCAGGGTTTACCCTGGGCGGGCCAATTGTTAAAAACAAGTTGTTCTTTTTCGTTAACGGAGAGATTACGCAAAACAAAACCCCGCTGAGCTTTGTCCCCGGTACTGAAAGTTCCAATATCACATTGGATGAGGTTAATCGGGTGATATCCACACTCAGCAGGATTGCCCCGGGTTATGATCCGGGCAGTTATTCGGGAATCGATGATGAAACCAACAGTACCAAGATATTGGGCAAATTGAACTGGAATATTTCGGACCGACATAAACTTATGCTGCGTCACAGCTATACTTTTGGAGAAAACACTGACAACAGCCGGAGTGCCAATGCGCTGCGTTTTTATAATAACGGGTTATACTTTCCGAGCAAAACCCATTCGACCGGTCTGGAGCTGAACAGCATTATTGGCAATAATATATCCAACAGGTTAATGATTGGTTATACCCGGGTAAGAGACGACCGGGATCCGCTGGGCAATCCGTTCCCCAGTACTACCATAAGGTTGTCCTCATCAAAAACCATAACAGTGGGTAGTGAGTATTCCTCAGTTGCTAATCAGCTTGACCAGGATATCTATTCCATAACCGACCATTTGACGTTTTATAAGGGAAAACACACCTTCACTGTTGGAACGCACAATGAACTGTATTCTTTTTATAACTTGTTTGTTCAGAATATATACGGCAATTATTCTTTCAACTCGCTGGAAAGTTTTGAAAGCCAGGGTACCGCAGCAGCTGTGGCCCCAACCTATTATGCCATTGGATATTCATTTGACAATTCGGACAATCCTAAGCAGACTAAGGGAGCAGCAGATTTCAGCGCCCTGCAGTTGGGGTTTTATGCACAGGATGAGTACCAGTTCAGCAATCGTTTTCAGATAACAGCAGGCTTAAGAGCAGATATACCTGTATTTCTTGATAAGCCTGAGGCCAATAATGAATTTAATGGTACTTATGGCAACGAAGGAAAAACAGGAGATGTTCCCGATCCGAAAATTATGTGGTCGCCCCGGTTCGGATTTAACTGGGATGCAACCGGCAACAGGAGCTTTCAGGTGCGCGGAGGTACCGGATTATTTACCGGAAGGGTTCCCTTTGTGTGGATATCCAATCAGTTTTCGAATAATGGTCAGTTAAACGGTACTTTCAGCACAGGTAGTTCTTCATCCAGCGCAACTCCCATTACCAATCCTCCGGTTGTTTATTCAACCGACCCTTACAATCAGCCCACAGCTGAAGATTTGGGCAGAACCGCCGGCCGTGGGGCAATCAATATTATTGACAAAGACCTGAAGTTTCCGCAGGTATTTCGCTCAAACCTGGCCATGGATATGAAATTAGGCTGGGGAGTGGTAGCAACCGTGGAAGGAATCTTCAGCAAAACATACAACAATGTGAAATTCATTAACCTGAACCGTCAGGTGGATGCATCGTTTGTATTTGAAGGTCCCGATCAGCGTCCCCGTTATACTGCATCCAGTTCTGATCCCACTGCAAGAGGATATAATAGTGCTTCCAGACTGGATGCCAATTATGATGAGATCATCAAGTTTGAAAATACAAATAAAGGTTATTCCTATAATATAATGGTGCAGTTGCAGAAGCAATTCGATAAAGGGTTAATGGCCAGTATAGCATATAATTACGGAAAATCAAAAGATATCAATTCAGGAACTTCCAGTGTTGCCTATTCAAACTGGAGGTATGTGAATCAGAAAAGCGGTTTGAACAATCTTGAGCTATCAACCTCAAACTATGACCTGGGTTCACGTATAACAGGTTATGTTACATACCGTAAGGAATACATGAGGGGAATGCTTGCCAGTCAGTTCTCCCTGTTTTATAATGGCCAAACCGGAGGTCCTTTGTCATATGTATACAGCGGTGACCTGAATAACGACGCTACCTCTAATGATATGATTTTTATTCCTGAGAACATGAGTGATATTAACCTGATTGCCTATAACAAAACGGTAAACGGCGAAACGGTAACCGTAAGTCCCGAAGAACAGTGGCAATTGTTAAATGCTTTTATCGAAGATGACGACTACCTGAATGAACACCGCGGTGAATATGCCGAAAGAAACGGTGCGCGGCTGCCATTTAGCCACCAGTTCGATTTCAGGTTTGTTCAGGAATTCAAACTCAATGCCGGTAAGGCAGCAAACAGGTTGCAGTTTTCTGTTGATATTATTAATGTAGGCAATATGCTGAACAAAAAATGGGGTCGTCAATACAGTGGCTCATATAGTTACCTTATTGACTATAAGGGATTGGAGGATCAGGATCCTTCTTCGGCATACCAATATAGTAACCAACCCACCTTTAATTATACCGGGAGTTCTCTTGTAAATGGAAAACCTTATTCCACAAGTGATCTGGCCTCACGGTGGAGGATGCAGTTGGGTATCCGGTATATTTTTAACTAGTCTTTTTTCCGCGTTAGGTTTATATAGGTTTTAGGTTAGCTCCAACCCTGCCTTTGGTCATTAAGGCAGGGTTTTTTTACAATTCATATTGAATTATTATTAAAAATACTTGCCATGTATAAATTAGTACTCACCTGTTTCTGCTGTTCCCTGATTCTAACCGGGTGTGTTTCGCTGAATAAAACTGCCAATTGCCGGAATGATTGCCTGGTGGTGTTGTCGATGGATGGATTCAGAGGGGATTACCCGGACAGGTTTTATACACCCAATCTTGACAAAATGGCAAGAAGGGGAGTGAAAGCGAAGGCATTAATTCCTGTTTTTCCTTCGGTTACCTTCCCAAATCATTATACTATGGCTACAGGGCTATATCCGGATCATCATGGCATTGTACACAACACATTCTATGATTCAACCCTGAATTATACCTATAAGATATCCGATAGAAAAGCTGTTGAAGATGGCCGTTTTTATGGGGGAGAACCAATCTGGAATACTGCAGAAAAGCAGGGTATAACAACAGGTATTTTTTACTGGGTAGGCTCTGAAGCTGATATTCAGCAGATGCACCCGACTTACTGGAAGAAGTATGATCAGCAAGTAAACTTTGAGCAACGCATTGATACGGTGATGAAATGGCTTTCGTTTGGTAAGGAAAAACGGCCGGAACTCATTATGTTCTATTTTGACGAACCCGATCATTCAGGACATTTATATGGACCGGATTCGAAAGAAACCGGACGTGTTGTTACATATTGTGATAGCCTGGTTGGGGTTTTCAGGCACAGAATAAAGGAGGAAAAATTAGCCCGCAACATCAACTTTATTGTGATTTCGGATCACGGCATGGGGGCATTGGACAATAGCAGAAAGGTGATACTGAACGATAAACTTAATCCGATATGGATAAAAAGGATAAATGGTTCAAATCCGGTAATTATGATTGAAGCAAATGAAGGCTGTGCTGACAGCATTGTAAGCAGTTTGCGAAAACTTGATCATATCAGCGCGTGGAGGAAGGAGGAGATTCCGGAGACACTGCATTATGGCACTAATGCCAGGGTCAATGATATTGTAGTGCTGGCCGACAGCAGTTGGGCTGTTACATTCAGCGATCAGAAAATTTCAGGAGGGGCACATGGGTATGATCCGGCCAACAGTGATATGCATGCGGTTTTTTACGCCTGCGGGCCGGCATTTAAGCGCGGCAAGGTTATTCAGGCATTTGAACACATACACCTTTATTCGCTGTTTTGCAAATTGTTGGATATTGAACCTGTTAAGACGGATGGCAATGAAGCGGAAGTGAATGCCCTGTTCAGGTAAATGGCGCAACAGCATTTATAACCTTTTTGTAACAGCATCTTAATTTTAGGGTAACGGGGGTGTCTTATACTTGAGCAAGTATAACCAACACCATGAAACCATGAAGAAATTGATCTTGTTTGTAATAGGGCTTTTACTCGGATATTTTGCAGCAGCACAGAATGGACATATAAAGGGACGCATACTCGACAATGAAAACCAGTCGCTTCCCGGTGCCGGGATCATCCTGACGGGGACCAATCATATGACCGTTTCGGATATCAACGGGTACTATTTGTTGCAAAATATTCCCGAGGGAACTTATCAGCTTGAAGTAAAGTATATTGGTTTTAAAGGGATTCAACAGCAGGTAGAAGTAAAGAAGGGTGAAACCAGTATGCTTAGCCTGAACCTGACGCCCGGCGTTGAAACGCTTGAGGCGGTTGTGGTAAACCAGCGATTGGCCGGAGAGTCAAAAGCCCTTAATGCACAAAAATCGGCTGATAAAATCACCACCGTGGTATCGGCTGAACAGCTTGAAAAATTTCCTGACTCCAACATTGGTGATGCGTTGAAGCGTATCCCCGGTATTAATGTACAATATGACCAGGGCGAAGCCCGGTTTGGGAACATCAGGGGCACGGCACCTTCGCTGAATTCAATAACCATTAACGGGGAGCGTATTCCATCTGCTGAAGCTGAAATCCGGACAGTCCAGCTCGATCTGGTACCAGCCGATATGATAAATACGGTGGAATATACCAAAGCACTCACGCCCGACATGGATGCCGATGCCATTGGAGGATCAATCAACCTGATTACCAAATCGGCACCTTATGGCCGTGAAATTTATGGACAAATTGGCACCGGATGGAACGTTGTGGCAGAAAAGCCTTCAATAAAAGGTTCATTAACAGCGGGAAGCAGGTTGTTCGGTAACAAACTGGGCGTAATGGCAAGTGCTTCGGTGTATGATAACCAACTGGGTTCTGACAATATGGAAGGTGAATGGGATTACACCAATGCTTCCGACAAAAACGGATCGGCATACCTTACTAATTTCCAAAACCGACAATACCTGATCGAAAGACTTCGTCAGAGTTACTCGCTTTCACTCGACTACAACCTGAGCAAACACCACTCTCTTTTCGCACAGGGTATTTATAACAAGCGTTGTGATTGGGAAAACAGGTACAGGCTTGAATACAAAGATATTGAATGGAGTGACGAAGATAACAGTTATATCGCTGAGGTACGAAGGCAAACCAAGTTTGGATCAGATGATAATAAATATGCAAGGTTAGAAGATCAACGTACCATGAGTTTTTCATTGGGAGGTGACCATCAATTGGGTTTACTGGGTGTCGACTGGATGGCGTCGTACTCAAAGGCCAGTGAGGAAAGGCCAAAAGAACGATACATTTCCTATCGTGCCGAAGATGTATTGCTCAATGTTGACCTGTCTGACATGGAAGAACCTATGATTAACCCGGCAAATTTGTCTGATTATGGTGATTTCACCAGTGCTTATGAATTGAAAGAACTAACCGACCAGTATCAGTTTACCGAAGAAAAGGACAAACACTTTAAAATTAACTTTAACCTGCCGGTGGTTTCCGGAGAAAACGCCAACAGGGTAAAGTTCGGTTTCCGCTATAGGGGGAAGGAAAAACTACGCAACAACTGGCTCAGGGAATACGAACCGGTTGATGAAGATGCGCTGAATGATTTGGTATTGGCTAATCTCAAAGATGTTTCCAAAAGCAGTTTCATGGCAGGTGATTATTCACTGGGACGTTTTGTTAATCCTGAAATCAGTGACAAACTCGATTTTAATAACAGTGGTGTTTTTGAGAGCGAGTTGGATATCAGTGAAGAAGCCGGTGATTTTGATGCAACTGAAAATATTGTAGCCGGATACCTCATGAGCGAGCAGCGCATTGGAAGCATGATTACCCTGATGGCAGGACTCAGATTGGAACACACGGGAATTCATTACCGGGGAAAGATTTATGATGTTCCCAGCGAAGAAGAAGAAGACAATGGTGCTGAACCCTCCATAACCGATACTGAAAAGGAATCGGATTCCTACCTGAATATTTTGCCATCGATACATGTTAAATACAGTCCGAACACTTCTTCAAATCTACGTTTTGCATGGACCAACACACTCTCGCGTCCGAACTACTTTGATCTGGTTCCTTACCAGGAAATCAACCGGGATGATGAGGCCATAGCATTTGGAAATCCCGAACTAAAAGCCACCACATCCATGAACTTTGATCTCATGTATGAGTATTTTTTCAAAAGCATCGGTGTTTTTTCAGTTGGAGCTTTTTATAAAGATATATCCAATGTAATAGCCTGGCAATACCTGACGGATTATACGTACAATGAGGTAGTTTATGAACAGTACAGTAAGCCCGAGAATATTGGCAATGCTTCGTTGTATGGTTTTGAAACCGCATTGAGTCGCCGGCTTGACTTTCTCCCTTCATTTTTGGGCAACCTGACCCTTTATGGCAATTATACTTATGTGAAATCAAAACTAAGGGATGTCATTTTTGAGGGACGTGAAGATGAAGACCTTCCCATGGGTGGCACACCGGAACATACCTATAACGTTAGCCTGGCATACGATTCCAGGATGTTTGACATCCGGGTTTCTTACAACCATACCAGTGCTTTTCTCAATGTGAATGATGACGGCGGTTTTGGTGAAGAGAAATTCTACGATTTCTATTATGACAAAACGGATTATCTGGATGTGAATGCAGACATCAAGATTTCCAAAGTTTTTAGCGTTTACCTCAATGCAAACAATTTGCTGAATCAGCCGTTACGCACCTACTGGGGCGAATCGGAAAGAACGGCCCAGGCTGAATATTATGGAATCAAATTGAACGCCGGACTTAAGTTTAAGCTTTAAATCTTATAATAAGAAGAATAAATGGGAAGTAAATTGAACAGCATGGAACGAATAGTGCTTTTTCTGATCGCCGGTTTGTTTGTTTCTGCCATCTGCGGGTCATGCCAAAGTGTTAAAAAAGAAGAAAAGGCTGTAGTCATTGTTGGAAATACGGAAGTCAGGGAGGATTCGGTTAAGATGGCCAAAGCCTTTGCTTTGCAATCGAAATTTGAAAACCGGATTCGGGCTGTTGGCGAAACAGAGCCACTGTCTTCAGACCCGGGAGAAGATGCGGCAGATGATCCTGCTATTTGGTTTAATGCAAAAGATCCTGGAAAGAGCCTGATCATTGGAACCAATAAAAAATCTGGCCTCTGGGTTTTCAATCTGGACGGAATCACCCAGCAGGTCATCAATACAGGCAGAATAAATAATGTGGATTTGTGCTATGGCTTTCCCTATGGCGGAAATGATGTTTCCCTGGTGGCGGGGAGTAACCGGGATAACAACTCCATTACCTTGTTTTATATAAATCCCGATACCGGCATACTCTCTGATTCTATTTTCAATATCAGATCCGGGGTTGATGAGGTTTATGGCCTTTGTTTTTATAAGGATACCCGGGAATCGCGTTTTTTTGTTTTTGTTAACGGAAAAGGAGGAAAAATTGAACAATGGGAAATCATATCATCCGGTACCCGGTTAACCGTCAACCTGGCCAGGGCGTTTTATGCAGGCAGTCAACCTGAAGGCATGGTTGCCGATGACACCAACAACATCCTGTATCTTGGTGTTGAAGAAGCAGGGATATTCAGGGTTGGTGCTGATCCCCAAGCAGATACTGCGCTGATCAAAATATCAGGAAGCGACCAGGCCAATGACAACATCAGCTACGATATAGAAGGGCTTGCGTTGATGGTATTGGAAAACAAGACCTATCTGGTTGCCTCAATACAGGGAAATTTTTCTTATGCGGTATTCGAAACAGGTGAGCATGAGCGATACCTGACAAGCTTTATTATTGAAGACGGAATTGTTGACGGAGTTGAAGAAACCGATGGCATTGAAATATTTTCATTCCCTATTTCTGCCCGGTTTCCTTATGGACTGCTTATTGTTCAGGATGGGTTCAACCGATGGGCTAATAATCTCTCCGGGCAGAATTTCAAGTTAATCTCACTTGAGGATGTTATTGAATTTATCGAGATATTCATTGCCAGCAATGCAGGTAAGGATGATGACATGTTGCTGTTTATAATAGGCGGATGCCTATAGAAGCAGGTTTCGTTTGTCTTCTGCAAGCTCATTTAAATCGAGCAAAACCAGGTAATCAATAGTTTTGAATTCCCTGTCAATTGCCGGATAGCTGCATACTTTGGCTCCATATCGAAAATACATCTCCATAAGAGGAGGTGTATTTTTTGCTTCGTAAATCGCATGCTTTAACTTATTCAGGTAACTCTTATATGCTTTGCGCGGGTTAATGCGGGGGGTCTTTCTTACACATCCCCTTTTAATCAGGGTATTCATCAGTAAAGTGCCTTCAATGACATCCTGACTTGCAAAGGAACAACAGCCAAACAAATAGCGTTTCTGATGAATCTGCAGATACTGACCAATCCCTTTCCATAACAGAAAAAGGACCCTGCCGTTACGATGTTCACTTGAAATGCAAGCTCTTCCCAGTTCAACCGATTGCATGAGCCTGAACCAACCCAACCTGTTTATTTCAAACTCTGTTGCAGCGTAAAACCCATGGCCCTTTCTGGCCATTTCATAGGTTTGCATCCGGTAGGTTCCTACCACTTCTCTGGTATTTTTTTCAATAACCAAAAGGTGATGGCATTGCCGGTCAAACTGATCCTCATCGCGCAGGGAAAGGTAAGAGGACGTCAGCCCTTCATTCAACTCGAGGTTGAAAACTTCAAAGCGGAGCCTGAGCGCCGAATCAATTTCATCAAAAGTTTCTGCCAGTTTAACGCAATACCGGTGATCGGATATATAGAGATGCTTTTTTCCGGATAAGTTATACCTGTTTAAAACAGGTCCCGGCTGAATCATATTCATGGCTGCTATTTTTATGCGGTAAAAATGCAACTGCAATGTTAGGCCCCCTCTACAATAAGGTTACATAAAGATTAAGAACTGCAACATTTGTGAATCAAACCAGGGCCCTATTCTTACAAATATCTTAGGTATTCCTTAACTAACTGAACACTAAAGCAAAATATCTTTGTTCCGGTATGAAAAGTGATAAATCTAAACTAAACAAAATGAAAACAAGAAGAAGTATTAAAGTGATCCTGCTTGTTGCAGGTCTGATATTGAGCTATTCATTTCAGGCAAAGGGTGCAGGCAATATGATTGTTCATGCATCGGTTATGTCAAACAAGAAAGTGGTATTGAGAATCAGTGATGCTCCCAAACGGGCTCTGGAACTTAACATTGAAAACGCAACAACGGGTGAGTTGGTGTATCAGAAAAGATTATCAAAGGATACAGTATACCTGAAGGTATTCAGTCTTTCGAACCTGCCGGAAGGTGAATACAGCCTGACCATTGAAACGGAAGAGAAAATATACAGAAAATTTCTTGGAATAACCCGTGATTCATGCTTACTGCTTGGTGAGGCCGAAGATTATAAACCCATTTTCGATAATGAAAATGAAAATCTTTTGATCACCTTTCGCAATTCGCAGGATGAGAATTTAAAGGTTTTATTCAGAAACAACCTGGGTATTTTTTTCAAAGACGAGCCTAATCAGGCAACCTGGTTTAGAAGAAAATACAACCTTTCCATGCTGGAGCCGGGTAGTTACCAGGTTGATTTACTGGCTGGAGATGATACCTATTCATACAGCTTTGAGATAAGGTAGACGCTACGTTACAGGTAATTTCACCAATGCCATTGTTCCGGTAATTGATAAACCGAACAATGGCTTTTTCTTTTATGGCTGTGCAATATTCAAAACCATCCGGAAACGGCATCGTTTAAATTTCTTCTATATTTGCACGGGAGAAAATAATAATGGAAGTATTTTACAAGGCAGCTCCTTTGGCAGCAAGAGTTGCCGCATTCAGGCAGGAAAGAAAATCAATCGGATTTGTGCCCACCATGGGGGCATTGCATGAAGGCCATTTATCGCTTGTAAGGTTCAGCAGGCAACAGAATGATGTTACGGTGGTGAGCATTTTTGTAAACCCCACCCAGTTCAACGACAAGTCGGACCTGGAGCGCTACCCGCGCATGCCTGAAAAAGACAGTGCCCTGCTGGAACATGCCGGATGTGATATCTTGTATATGCCCGATGTAAATGAGATATATCCCGAGCCGGATACCCGTGTTTTTGATTTCGGCGGTCTCGATAAGGTGATGGAAGGCAAGCAACGGCCCGGCCATTTTAATGGAGTTGCCCAGGTGGTGACCCGATTATTTGATATGGTAAATCCCCACCGGGCTTATTTCGGGCTCAAGGATTTTCAGCAAGTGGCCATTATCCGCAAGGTAATGTCCGATTTGCAGTATCCGGTTGAAATTGTATCTTGTCCCATTGTACGGGAATGCGACGGTCTGGCCATGAGCTCACGGAACATGCTGCTGAGCGGAGATGACAGAAAGCGGGCCCTGGTATTGTCACAATCGCTTTTTCTGGGCAGAGAAAGGATGAAACAGGGGCATCCGGTTGTTGAAGTGAAGAAGTACGTGGAGGACCAGGTTAATTCTGCCGAGGGTGTTGACCTGGAATATTTTGAAATCATTGACAGCACTACACTGCTGCCCGCGCAGCAATGGTATGCCGGCCGCGATGTAATCGGCTGCATTGCTGCCCGGGTAGGAAAGGTAAGACTTATAGACAATATCAATTTTTCTTCGTAATTTTATGCTTATGCAGATAGAAGTATTGAAATCAAAGATACACCGGGTTTCGGTCACCGAAGCCAACCTGAATTACATGGGAAGCATCACCATTGATGAAAACCTGATGGATGCCGCCAACCTGATTGAGAATGAAAAGGTGCAGGTGGTGAACATCAACAACGGGGAACGGCTGGATACCTATGTAATCCGCGGCGAGCGTGGCACGGGGGTGATCTGTTTGAATGGCCCTGCTGCCCGCAAAACTGCCGTGGGCGACATTGTCATCATCATGTCTTATGCCACCATGGATTTTGAGGAAGCCAGGCGGTTTAACCCCGTGATTATTTTACCTGACGCAACCACGAACATACTGGCAAAATAGCAACATGCCCAAACTTGCAGTCATACAAGAGAAAATTCTTTCGGGCGATCGGCTCAACCGGTGGCTTGCTGTTTCGCGCTTCAAAGGAAGAAAAATCGTTTTTACCAATGGTTGTTTTGATGTGCTGCACCGGGGGCATATTACCTACCTGGCCAAGGCTGCATCACTCGGCAATGCCCTGTTAATCGGGTTGAACACCGACGCCTCGGTGAAAAGGCTGAAGGGCGCGGATCGTCCTTTACAGGATGAAGATACCCGGGCGCTGGTTTTGGCTTCACTGGGCTTTGTAACCGCTGTTGTGCTTTTTGATGAAGACACACCCTACGACCTGATCAAAAAGATTCAGCCGGATGTGTTGGTAAAGGGCGGTGAATATAAGGTTGAGGAAATTGTAGGCTATGATGTGGTTAAGGGCAAAGGCGGTACAGTGCTTACCATTGATATGGTGGAAGGATTTTCGAGTACCGGAATCATCCGGAAAATGAAAGGCAGGTCGTAATGGCCAAAACCAAAACGGTTTTTGTGTGCCGCAATTGTGGCAATGAATCGTCCAAATGGATTGGTAAGTGCCCGGGTTGCGGACAGTGGAATACATATACTGAAGAAGCGGTTGTAAAAACAAGCGGGGTGGCCGACACACGTTTTGCTGCTTCAATTTCCGTTCCGGTTCGGCTGCATGAAGTTGATTACAAAAGCCAGCCGCGGCTCGACACACAAACCGGAGAGCTGAACAGGGTTCTGGGGGGCGGACTGGTGCGGGGTTCCGTGGTACTTATCGGCGGAGAACCGGGCATTGGCAAGTCGACACTGGCACTGCAGGTTGCCCTGGCCATGAGTAATTATAAGGTTTTGTATATATCAGGCGAGGAGAGTGTGCAGCAGATCAGCATGCGGGCAGCGCGCATCGGCAGTAAAAACGACAACTGCTATGTGCTGAGTGAAATTTCGCTTCAGAATATACTCAACCAGTTGCAGCAGATGAAGCCCGACATCCTGATCATCGACTCAATACAGACCCTTCAGGATGAAACACTCGAATCGTCACCGGGCAGCATATCCCAGATTAGGGAATGTGCCGGCAAACTGATGAAATATGCCAAGGAAACATCCACCCCGATATTCCTGATAGGTCACATTACCAAGGATGGTACACTTGCCGGACCGAAGATACTGGAGCACATTGTGGACACGGTATTGCTTTTTGAAGGCGACCAGCATTACCTGTACCGGATACTCAGGGCCTCCAAGAACCGTTTTGGGGCTACGGCCGAGTTGGGAATATTTGAGATGCTGAACGACGGGCTGCGGGAGGTGACCAATCCTTCCGAGGTACTCATTAACAATAACAACGAAGGACTGAGCGGAATTACCACGGCAGCTACCATTGATGGTATCAGGCCTTTTCTGATAGAAGTGCAGGCGTTGGTAAGCACTGCAGCCTATGGTATGCCACAGCGCGTTTCAACCGGCTATGATGTGCGCCGGCTGAACATGTTGCTGGCTGTATTGGAGCGTAAGGCCGGGTTTAAGCTGGCCACCCGCGATGTTTTTCTGAACCTGGCGGGCGGATTGCGTGTTACCGATCCGGCACTTGATTTGGCTGTTATTGGTGCCGTTATTTCATCGGGAGTAGACAAACCTGTGGCCAAGAAGACTTGTTTCAGTGCCGAGGTGGGATTGTCGGGTGAAATCAGGCCTGTGAACCGCATCGAAACCCGCATTCGTGAAGCAGGCAGGCTGGGGTTCACAAGCATTGTGATATCCGGCGCCTACGAAAAAATCAATATGCCCGGAAAGGAGCATATTCAGGTGATTAAGGTAAACCGGGTGGAAGAAGCGTTGAAGCAATTGTTTAGTAAAGATTAGACAAATTTGGAAATTTGATAATTTGGAAATTTGAAAATTGAGTAATGATCTTCAACTTATCCTGAACCTTAACCGTAACCTTACGTAAACAAACATAAAAGAATTTCATTTCCCCGTACCAATGAAGAAAAGATCATTTGGCCTGTTTATGGCTTGCATATTGTTTGTTTCCTTTTCAAAAGCGCAGTTTGAAGGCGATTCCTTATTATCCCGGATTGACTCAATTTTATATTTTAATCAGGATACCTTATTTGCCCATAAAGATACCTTAAGCTTTTCGGATAGCCTGCTGCTGCTTACCGAAAGCGGACAGGCGCTTCCCTTCACTTATATACCCGACTCCGTTTATATGAAGCGCTTAAGCGAGCTTCCGTTTACTTTTGAAATGACTTATAATCCTACGGTAAGAAGATTTATAGAGCTTTACACAGGCAAGCTTCAGGACAGGGTGAGTGCATTGCTGGGTTTGAGTTCTTTTTATTTTCCGATTTTTGAAGCAGTGATCGATAGTTATAATTTTCCAAAGGAATTGAAATACTTACCTGTAATTGAGTCCGCTTTGAATCCCGCGGCCACGTCAAAAGCTCATGCCGCAGGTTTATGGCAGTTTATGCGTGGTACAGGTTTGGAAAGCGGCTTGACTATAAATGGTTATATTGATGAAAGGCGTGGAATTCAAGAATCAACAATTGCGGCAATCAAATACCTTGGTAAGCTGTATTCCAGGTATAACGACTGGCAATTAGCACTTGCTGCTTACAATTGCGGTCCGGGTAACGTTAACCGGGCAATTGCCCGTTCCGGAGGAAAAAGAAACTTTTGGGAAATTTATAAATACCTGCCCCGCGAGACAAGAGGATATGTTCCGGGCTTTATCGGTGCCGCCTATGCATTTAATTACTATTCAGCGCATGGTATTGAACCGGCTCTCTGTAATTTTCCGGAAAAAATCGATACGATAAGGATTACCAGGGCCCTTCATTTTAAGCAGGTTTCAGAAGTTATGGGTATAGATATGAATACCCTTAAAATGATCAATCCTCAATATATAAAGGATTTTGTACCATCGGACAGTAAAAAGCAATTTGTTTTGAATTTGCCCGCAGCGGATAAGGAAAGATTTCGGGCCATGCAAGATTCAATTTATGCTTATAACAGTGCATATTACCAGAAAGAATGTGAAAAACTCTTAAAAACACCTGATTATGTAGTGCACCGGGTAAAATACGGCGAATGTTTGTCGGTTATTGCCCAACGCTACCAAGTTTCGGTTTCGAGCATAAAAAAGTGGAACCGGATTTCAGGTACAGCCATACGGCAGGGTCAGAAACTGGTTATATATCCAAGGGCATAAATAACTGTAGAAAATCAAATATCATATTGCCTTATACCGCAGAGCGCCTGCCTGGCCGGTAGGCAGGCAGGCGCTCCGCGGTATAGGATATGTATCCGATAAAAATTTCTTGGAAGCAGTTGGTTATCAGTAAGGAGTAATTGAACAATTAGTCAATTAGTCAATTAGTCAATTTGCCAATTAGTCAATTCAATTAATTGTCAAATCGTCGAATTGTAAAATTGTCGAATTATCAAATTGCATTCTCACCATTCAATTTCGTAAATATACCCATCCGTTTCGCTTCGGGTGGCCACATCGCCGCAATCGGGAATGGGTGGCATGCCGGGAGGCATCTGGAATACATCGGCCTGGGTGATGCCCAGTGAGTTGTCTTCATATACCTTGGTCATAAACAAAGCATAGATAGGCAGTGCCATGGTAGCTCCCTGACCCATGGTCATCCCGTCGAAATGCACCGAGCGGTCTTCGGCTCCAACCCAGGCGCCTGCAACCAGTTTGGGGGTAATACCAATCATCCATCCGTCGGAGTGGTTCTGGGTGGTTCCGGTTTTGCCGGCGATTTGGGCTGTGAGGTGGTACCTGAAGCGAAGCCGGTAGGCGGAACCCCCGAAATTGGTCACACCTTCCATCAGGTTGAGCATCAGGTAAGCCGTTTGTTCACTGATGGCTTCAACGCGTTCGGGTTGAAATTCCGCTAGTACGTTGCCGTTTTTGTCTTCGATGCGGGTGATGTAAACCGGTCTTGTATGCACTCCCTTGTTGGCAAAAGTTGCAAATGAGGAAACCATTTCGGCTACCGTCATGTCAGAAGTGCCGTAAATCATGGAAGGAACGGGGTCGATGTAACTGGTGATTCCCATTCTGTGCGCTATATCGGCAATGGGTTTGGGATTAAATTGTTTGATCAGCCAGGCGGAAATGTTGTTCTCGGAGGTGGCCAGGCCCCATTTCAGGGTCTTCCATAGACCAAGGTCCTCTTTGCGGCCGCTGCTTCCGGGGGTCCAGATGGAGTCATTGGGAAGCTTGAAAGTCTGTGATATATTCGGGATTACGTCACACGGGTTCATCCCTTCCTGCATGGCCAGGATGTAAAGAAAGGGTTTGAAGGTAGAGCCTGCCTGGCGTTTACCTTGGGTAACGTGGTCGTATTTGAAGGCGGCAAAATCAATGCCTCCCACATAGGCTTTCACGAAACCGCTTACAGGATCCATAGCCATAAAGCCGGTGCGCAGAAAATGTTTGTAGTACCTGATGGAATCGTAGGGCGACATGATCGTGTCGATGGTGCCCCGCCAGCTGAAGACCTTCATGGGCACAGCTTTCTGGAATTCCTTGTAGATCTGGTTGGTCGATTGGCCCTGGTTTTTCAGGATGCGGCCCCGGTCGGAATTCAGCATGGCCCGGTACATGATTCTCTGAATAGCATCATTATTCAGGTCGCCTGAGAAAGGAGCACGCTTTGATTTTCTTTTTTCCTTGAAAAATTCAGGCTGCAGGTATCCTCCCAGGTGTTCCGCAACAGCTTCTTCGGCATATTGCTGCATTTTTGAGTTCACCGTGGTATAAATCTTCAGTCCGTCAGTATAAAGATTATAGGAATTCCCGTCGGGTTTTTTGTTTTTGTTGCACCATCCAAAAAGCGGATCATTGGCCCAGCGGAGTGAATCCTCGCGGTAACTTTCGTAGTCGGTATAATTTTTTCTTTTGGGTTCACGGCTGTTGAGCACCCGGTGTACATATTCGCGGAAATAAGTAGCCAATCCCTTGTCGTGGGAGATGCGCTGAAATTTGAGGCTGAGCGGCAGGCCTTTCAGCGAATCGGCCACTTCCTTTTCAAGATAATCCCTGTCAACCATGAGGTCCATCACCAGGTTGCGGCGGTTCCACACCCGTTTCACCTTGTTTGAATCATTGGGGTTGTAAAAGGCAGGGTTTTTGGCCATACCAACCAGCATGGCCGATTGTTCAATAGTAAGGGAATCAGGGAAGGTGCTGAAATATACCTGGGCAGCAGATTTAATACCTACAGCCTGGTTGATGAAATCGCACTGGTTGAAGTACATGGTGATGATCTCTTCCTTGGTATAGGCTTTTTCAAGACGCACAGCTATGATCCATTCCTTGACTTTTTGCAGACCCCTTCCAAAGAGCGTTCTGGGGGGGTCATGAAAGAGGAGTTTGGACAGCTGCTGGGTGATGGTACTGCCACCACCGGAGCTTTTTTGCAGCAGGAGTCCGGTTTTAATCACCACGCGGGCCAAACCACGGGCGTCGATACCGGAATGGCGGTAATATCTTTTATCTTCAGTGGCTACCAGTGCCTTAACGAGATGGTCAGGCAGTTCATCATAGTCCACGAAGGTTCTGTTCTGATTCCTGTAATAAAAAGACCCGAGGACTTTGCTGTCTTCTGAAATAACCTGTGATGCCAGGTTGATCCTGGGATTTTCGAGCGTGTTGATATCCGGCATGTAACCGAGCGCTCCAAGAGCCGCCAGCAATAGCAGCAAGGCCAAAATGGCAAAGGGTGCGGCAAAAATGATCCAGAAGTATTTGTTAAACTTGTGGCGGTTGATATGGATATTCTTCATACAAAATAACAGTGAGGGAGGTAAAAGTAATAATTATTTGAATTAAAATTTTGAACTTAGGGCCATAATTGATTTATTTGCACAGGCATAAAACGTTTATGTAATGATTAACAATTTAGTAATAGTTGAGTCGCCGGCGAAAGCCAAAACCATTGAGAAATTCCTGGGCAAGGATTTCAAGGTAAAATCGAGTATGGGTCATATCCGCGATTTGTCAAAGGAAGATCTGGGTATTGATATCAATAACAACTTCAAGCCCAGGTATATTGTTCCGGCCGACAAAAAAAAGACGGTGGCAGATTTGAAGGAATCGGTTAAAAATGCCAAAACAGTATGGCTGGCATCTGATGAAGACCGTGAGGGAGAGGCCATTGCATGGCACCTTTTTGAGGAGTTGAAACTGGACAAGAAGAATACCCGGAGGATTGTTTTCCATGAGATCACCGAGGAGGCCATTTTGAATGCCATTGAAAACTTCAGGGGTATTGACCAGCACCTGGTGAATGCACAGCAGGCGAGGCGGGTACTCGACAGGCTCGTGGGCTTTGAGATATCTCCCGTATTGTGGCGGAAGGTGAAGCCCCAGCTCTCGGCGGGCCGGGTACAGTCGGTTGCCGTAAGGCTGATTGTGGAGCGTGAGCGCGAGATCATCGGTTTTCAAAGCACATCATCCTATAAAGTAAATGCACTGTTTGAAGTTCATGAAAAGGGCAAGAAGGTGCAGCAAATCAAGGCGGAACTCAACGAAAGATTTCCGGAAAAGAAAAAGGCGCAGGAATTCATTGAGAAATGTAAAAATGCCACATTTACCATCTCCGGTGTTGTAAAAAAGCCGGCCAAGAAATCTCCTTCGCCTCCGTTTACAACTTCCACGCTGCAGCAGGAAGCCAGCCGGAAACTGGGATATTCGGTATCGCAGACGATGACGGTAGCACAGCATTTATATGAAGCCGGATGGATCACCTACATGAGGACCGATTCGGTGAACCTTTCAAATACCGCGCTCAAGGCTGCTGAAGAGATCATTGGAAAGGAATTTGGGAAAGAGTACGTAAATATCCGGAATTACAAAACAAAGAGTAAGGGAGCCCAGGAAGCGCATGAGGCCATCCGGCCGGCTTACCTGAATAAGGCCAGTATTGAGGGTAACGCAACTGAAAAGAGGCTCTATGAACTGATCTGGAAACGCACAGTGGCTTCGCAAATGAGTGATGCCCGGCTGGAGAAAACCACGGTGACTATTGACATTTCCGGACGTAAGGAGCAGTTTATTGCCGAAGGTGAGGTGATGAAGTTTGAAGGGTTTCTTAAAGTGTACCTGGAATCAACGGATGAAGAATCCGAAGAGGAGGGAGAGGTCAGGTTGCCCAGTCTGGAGGTCGGTTTGGTTTTACCTTATGTTCAGATCAGTGCAACGGAGAAATTCACGCATTATCCGCCCAGGTATACGGAGGCAAGTCTGGTTAAAAAGCTCGAGGAATTGGGTATCGGAAGGCCTTCAACCTATGCTCCAACCATATCCACCATTCAGCAAAGGGGTTATGTGATGAAGGAGGAGCGCCCCGGTAAGGAACGCAACTATCACGTGATTTACCTGGAGAAAGGAAATATTAAGGAAACGGTAAATACGGAAATCACCGGTGCTGAAAAAGGAAAGCTTTTTCCGGACAATATCGGGATGATGGTGAACGATTTTCTGGTGAGTAATTTTGCAGAAATCCTCGACTTCAATTTCACAGCTTCCGTAGAAAAGGACTTTGATGAAATTGCAGAAGGTAAGGCAAACTGGACTGACATGATCAAGCAGTTTTACAAACCGTTTCATGAAAAGATTGAGGCATCGCTTGCCAGCAAGGAGTATGTGAAGCCGGAGCGGGCCCTGGGCACCGACCCCGTTAGTGGAAAGCCTGTTTTTGCGCGCCTTGCACGATTTGGTGCGGTAGCCCAGATTGGGGAAACCAATGGCGAAGAGAAACCCAGGTATGCGCAGCTGAGGAAAGGACAGAATATTGAGTCGATTTCACTTCAGGAGGCCCTCGACCTCTTCAAGCTGCCGCGCAAGATTGGGTTATATGAAGACAAGGAGGTTACTGTATCCACCGGCAGGTTTGGCCCTTATGTGCTTCACGATTCGAAATTCTATTCACTCAAAAAAGGGTTTGATGATCCTTATACCATTGAGCTGGAAAGGGCTGTGGAAATCATCATTGAAAAGCGTGAAAAGGATAAGAACAAAACCATCAGCACATTTAAAGAAGATGCAGATCTGATGGTTCTCAACGGCAGGTGGGGGCCCTATATCAGTTACAAAAAGGAAAATTATAAGATTCCGAAAGGGACTGATCCCAAATCGCTCCATTATAAAGATTGCATGGAGATTATTGGCAGTGCCCCTGAGAAAAAGAAAAAAAAGAAATAACCCGGGATGAACCTGAACGATTATTTTGAACCTGTTTCACTGGAGAAACAGGAAGGCTTTCCGGTAACCGGCAATGCGCTTTTCGGGAGAAACATCAGGGTACATACTGCCAGCAATCCCATTGATGAAATCAGCGATTATCAGCTGGCCATCATCGGGGTGCCGGAAGATCGCCATACGCACAACACGGGTTCAGCCGGTTCACCCGACCTGATCCGGCAGAAACTATATGATTTATACAGGGTAAATGACAAGTTGAAGATTATTGATCTGGGTAATCTGAAGCAGACGGCAACCCCCGAAGATGCCTATTACGGGATCAGGGATGTGATGACGGATCTGCTGAACAACCAGGTTACGGCAATCATCATAGGCGGCACGCAGGATATCACGCGGGGAATGTTTATGGCCTATGAACAAAGAACTCCGATGGTAAACCTGGTAAATATTGATTCACGCATTGATCTGGAAGAAGGATCTCAGGCAGGCGCTTCATGGATTTTACCTGTAATTAACAGTCCGAAGCTGTTCCGGTTTACCTGCCTGGGTCAGCAGCAATACCTGACCAATCCGGTGCATACAGAGCTGCTGGAAAGAAAGGGGTTTGATGTGGTGCGGCTGGGATCGCTTCGTTCCAATCTGATGATGTCGGAACCCTTTTTAAGGGATGCCCATGTGGTGAGTTTTGACCTGGCAGCCATTAAACAATCTGAAGCTCCCGGCACTCGTTTTTCTTCTCCAAACGGTCTTCTGTCCGAAGAGGCCTGCCAGCTCTCGAGATATTCAGGATTGAGCGACCTGGTCAGCTGTTTTGGTGTTTTTGAGGTCAGTGGGGAACACGACAGGAACGGGCAGACGGCACACCTGGCTGCCCAGGCGATTTGGTATTTTATTGAGGGCTATTCCTTGAGAAAAAGGGAAAAACCCGCTCAGAATCAAAGTGATTTCAAAGTTTTTATGGTAAATCACCAGGATATGGAACATGCCCTGGTTTTTTATAAAAGTCTGGTCACCGGCAGGTGGTGGATGGAAATTCCCGAAATGAAAACCGGAGGACAGGTGCTGGTGTCCTGCTCACAGGAAGAGTATCAGCAGGCCTGCAATCATGAGATACCCGAAATGTGGTGGAAAGCTTTTCAGCGAATTAATTAAATGATGTAATGGCGCTATCTGTTGTTGCAGGTTGTGGATCTCAAATACTGTTAATTGTTCATTGCTCATTGCAAATTGTTTTCATCAGGCTGCTTCTGAGTATTCATGATACCGGAATTCGGCCTTGATCAGGAAATCTTCAAAAATCTGACCGCTTTCCAGGGCATCTTCATCATCGGCTTCATAATGCCAGTTTACAATCAGGTTCTTTATTGCTTCATTGTTGTCCAAAATCCGCAACAGTTCAAGAACTTTCTTTGAGGATGCACTGTTCAGGTATTCCAGGTTCAGGTCGATTTTTACTACTTCGGTTGTCAGACTTTTTGCCCAGGCGATAAGCGGATTATAGAATTTGCTCACATCTTCGGGCAATGATCTGCCCTCGATGAGGAGTCTTCCGTCGGATGCGAATCGAACTGCCGGGGTGCTTGTGGTTGGTTCCAGGTTTATGTTTTTCATTTCGTTTAGTTATTGTATCCGGCTTCTTCTACGAAGATGGTTTAAATAAGATTGGTTGTTATGACGAATGCACAAAATTGATTGATTATATTCGCTTACCTTGAAATAAACATACCAACAGGAAGATCATGCAGGTAATCGACTTGAGTCATGTTATTGAAACGGGCATGCCTGTGTTCCCCGGTTCGCCGGAGGCCAGGGTGGAACGGATTGCTGCCTTTGAAAAAGAAGGTTATAATGAAACCCGCCTGATGGTCACAACGCATACAGGAACACATATTGATTGCGGATTGCACTTTATTCCGGAAGGGTTTGATACGGAAAGAGCTGCTGTTGAAAGATTTTTTGGTTGGGGATTGGTAATTGACTGCAGTCAATTGGAAGGAAGGCCAATCAGCCGCAATTACTTAAGTGGTTATGAAGACAAAATAAGGAAGGCGGATTTTGTTCTTTTGCATACAGCATGGGATCAGCACTGGGGGAAAGACACTTATTTCAAAGGGTACCCGTATCCCGATCAGGAAGGGGCAGCATTTCTTGCTGCTTTTCCGCTCAGGGGAGTGGGAATTGATGCCATGAGCCTGGATGCAGATGATTCAGCCGGTTACCCGGTACATCATATACTGTTATCAGCCGGTATGGTGTTGATAGAAAATCTCACCGGCCTGGAGAAATTGCCGGAATCGGGCTTTTATTTCAGCTGTTTGCCCTTGAAGATTCAATCAGGTGACGGTTCCCCGGTGCGGGCGGTGGCTATTTTAGGCCTTTAACAACCTAAAGGCAAAAGTCGGTTGCCGTCGAATTAATGATTTGATAAATTGCTTACGCCCCTGCCTGCCGGCAGGCAGGGGCGTAAGCATTTTATAAGTTGACGGCTATAGCTTAATTGCCTAACCCTCCAAAAACATCTTCAAGAGAAACAACATCATAATATATACATTGTCAAGTTTTTTTCGTAATTTTGCACGAATTCATTAACAGTTGAAGAACTCCATGAGAGGAACCAAGGTTCTTTACGTTTCCCAGGAAATTACCCCATATCTTCCGGAATCCGAGATGTCCATCATCGGAAGAAATTTGCCACAGGCCATTCAGGAAAAGGGGAGGGAAATCAGAACATTCATGCCAAAATTCGGATGTATCAATGAACGGAGAAATCAACTTCATGAGGTAATCCGGCTTTCGGGGATGAATATCATCATTGATGACACGGATCATCCGCTGATTATCAAAGTAGCGTCCATACAGGCTGCACGAATGCAGGTGTATTTCATTGATAATGACGATTATTTTCAGCGTAAATCGCTGTTTGGTGATGAAAAAACGTTGTTTTTTGATGACAATGATGAACGGGCGATATTTTTCGCGCGGGGCGTGCTGGAAACGGTGAAGAAGCTGCAGTGGCCTCCGGACATAATCCATTGCCACGGCTGGTTTTCTGCTCTGCTTTCATTATATATCAAGCGGCTCTATGATGAGGATCCGGTATTTAAAAATTCAAAGGTCATTCTTTCGCTGTATGACAATGGATTTGATCAATCATTGAATAAATCATTCAAGAAGAAGCTGCGTTTGGATGGTATTCCTGAAGCTGACCTGAAAGTTGTGGAAGATCCCAGTTACGTGAATTATTGCAAACTTGCCGTAAACATGTCAGATGCCGTGATTATAGGCAGCCAGGAGGTAAATGCGGATGTGGTCAAGTACGCCGAGAAATCCAAAAAGCCGGTGCTGTATTATCAGAACAGTGATTCTTATGTAGATGCCTATTCGTTATTTTATGACCAGGTTCTGAATGGCTCCAAAGATTAATTTTTGACAATCTCAAAACTTTTTACAACATGTGTGGAATTGTTGGTTACATTGGGTATCGTGAAGCGTACCCGGTGCTTATTAATGGGTTAAAACGACTGGAATATCGTGGTTACGACTCAGCCGGAATTGCTATTCTTAATGAAGTTTCACACGTATACAAATGCAAGGGTAAGGTAAGTGACCTGGAGAAATATGCCAAAGGAAATGATGTTTCCGGGCATATTGGCATGGGGCACACCCGATGGGCTACACACGGCGAACCCAATGATATTAATGCCCACCCGCACAAATCGTTTAATGGCAAATTTGTGCTGATTCACAATGGAATCATTGAAAACTATTCCACGTTGAAGGATCGGCTGATTAACAGAGGATATAAGTTTACCAGCCAGACTGATTCGGAGGTGCTCGTAAACCTCATCGAATTCCTGTATCTCAAGGGCGGAGTCACCGCCGAGGTTGCTGTGAGGCTCGCCTTAAGCAAGGTTGAAGGCGCTTATGGCATTGTGGTGATGTGCTCCGATGAACCCGACAAGCTGATTGCAGCGCGCAAAGGAAGCCCGCTGGTTATCGGCGTAGGAAACGACGAGTATTTCCTGGCATCCGATGCCACCCCCATAGTTGAATACACAAAAAGTGTGATATATCTCAACGACCAGAATGTGGCTGTTATTACCAAAAACGAGCTGGTATTAAAAACGTTGAAGAATATACCGCTGACACCGGAAATCAAGCAACTCGACCTGGATATCGGGGAAATAGACAAAGGTGGGTATGCCCATTTCATGTTAAAAGAGATTTTTGAACAACCCAGATCCATTCATGATACATTCAGGGGCAGGGTTTATTCAGAAGGAACTGAATTGCGCCTGGGCGGATTATTCCAGGTGCTTCCCAAACTGGTTGAAGCCAAACGGATAATTATTATAGGATGTGGTACATCCTGGCATGCCGGCCTGGTTGGTGAGTACCTGTTTGAGGACCTGGCCAGGGTATCGGTAGAAGTTGAGTATGCATCGGAATTCCGGTATCGCAATCCGATTATCAATTCGGGCGATGTAGTTATTGCCATCAGTCAGAGTGGCGAAACAGCGGATACCCTTGCTGCTATTCGGCTGGCCAAAGAATCCGGAGCATTGGTGCTGGGTATATGCAATGTTGTGGGTTCCAGCATTCCAAGAGAAACCGATGCCGGAGTTTATACGCACGCCGGTCCTGAAATTGGTGTGGCTTCCACAAAAGCCTTTACAGCCCAGGTAACTGTACTGGCCATGATGGCCATTTTGGTGGGAAGGGAAAAGAATATACTGACAGAAGCACAGTATCATCATTATATTAAAGAACTGATGGCTGTTCCTGAGAAAATTGAAAGCATCCTGAAGCAGGATGAAGAGATCAGAAAGATGGCCGAAATGTACCAGGACGTCAACAATTTTCTTTATCTGGGCAGGGGATACCTGTTCCCGGTTGCCCTTGAAGGAGCCTTGAAGTTAAAAGAAATCTCCTACATTCATGCTGAAGGTTATCCGGCTGCCGAAATGAAACACGGTCCGATTGCCCTGATCGACCACCACATGCCTGTGGTGGTGCTTGCTGCCAAAGATCATTCGTATGATAAAATTGTGAGCAATGTTCAGGAAGTCAAGGCCCGCAAAGGCAGGGTTATTGCCATTATCAACAAGGGAGAGGCCACCATTAAAAAGATGGCAAATCACTATATTGAAATACCCGAATCGGATGCTGTATTTTCACCGCTGCTGGCTGTTATTCCGCTGCAACTTATGTCGTATTACATTGCTGTGCTGCGCGGTTGTGATGTGGATCAGCCCAGAAACCTGGCCAAATCGGTTACCGTGGAGTAATTTTACCGTTCCTGATACTGTCGCTCATAATAGGTTGCATAGTCACCTTCCACAATGTGCCTGAGCCAGGTTTCGTGTTCCAGGTACCAGTCGACTGTTTTTCTGAGGCCTTCTTCGAAAGAGAGTGATGGCTCCCATCCCAGTTCGTCACGAAGTTTTGATGAATCAATGGCGTACCGGAGATCATGTCCGGCGCGGTCAGTCACAAAAGAAATAAGCTTCTCCGATGTGCCTGGAGCTCTTTTCAGCTTCTCATCCATATAGCGGCACAAAAGCCTGATCAGGTCAATGTTTTTCCATTCATTATTCCCGCCAATTGCATAGGTTTCACCATTTTTCCCCTGGTGAAAAATGGCGTCAATGGCCCGTGCATGGTCTTCCACGTAAAGCCAGTCTCTGATATTTTCCCCCTTCCCGTATACGGGGATCGGATTACTGCTTTTTATATTATTGATGGCCAGTGGAATGAGCTTTTCAGGAAATTGGTTGGGACCATAATTGTTGGAGCAGTTCGAAATCAGGATGGGCAGGCCATAGGTGTTGTGGTAGGCCCTTACCAGGTGATCGGAACTTGCTTTTGATGCGGAATAAGGGCTTCGCGGATCATAAGGCGTATTTTCAGTAAAATAACCTTCGTTTCCCAGGGAACCAAAAACCTCATCGGTGGAAATATGATAGAATGCTTTTCCACTGTAATTTCCCTTCCATCGTTCCTTAGCGGCATGAAGCAGATTAACAGTGCCTATGATATTGGTGTTGATGAATTCGAGCGGGTTGGTGATGGACCTGTCAACATGCGATTCCGCAGCCAGGTGAATGATACCGTCGAACCGGTACTCGTGAAACAGGATGTTGACTTGTTGCTGGTTGGTGATGTCTGCTTTTACAAATTTGTAATTCGGATTGTTCTCAACATCGGTGAGATTTTCCAGGTTGCCGGCATAGGTGAGGCTATCAACATTGACGATCATATAGGCCGGATATTTCTTTACAAAAAGCCTGACTGCATGTGATCCGATAAATCCGGCTCCTCCCGTGATACAAATGGTTTTTTCCATACTTGCCTGATTGGATTCTATGAAAGGTTACGTATTCTCTTTTCCCATTTCCATGCTGAAAGCAGGGTTTCTTCCAGCGGAGTATCTGCTTTCCATTGCAGTTCTTTGTTGGCAAGGGAAGTGTCGGCGTATACCCGGGAGATATCACCCGGACGCCGTGGGTAGAATTTATACCTCACCTGCATCCCGGTTGCTTTTTCGAAGGTTTTCACTATGTCAAGAACTGACAGTCCTTTGCCTGTACCCAGGTTGAATATCTCAACAGGTTTTTTATTCCTGTCTTCCAGCAGGCGTGAGATGGCCTTCACGTGCGCCCTGGCCAGGTCTCCCACGTCAATGTAATCGCGAATGCCTGTTCCGTCGGGGGTGTCATAGTCATTTCCAAAAATGCGCAGCTCCTCTCTGATTCCCGCAACGGTTTGGGTAATGTAGGGAATCAGGTTCATGGGGGTACCTAAGGGCAGCTCGCCAATTAATGATGATTTGTGTGCTCCGATCGGATTAAAATACCTCAGGCAGATAGCCCTGATGCCCGGTACAGCTGATATCGTGTCATGTATGATCTCCTCGCTGATTTGCTTGGTGTTTCCATAAGGTGAACTGGCGCTTTTTATGGGTGATTCTTCCGTTACCGGAAGTTTGTCGGGCTCACCATATACAGTGCAGGAGGAGGAGAAAACCAGTGCCGGAATGTGGAATTCTCTCATGGCCATCAACAGGTTCAACAGGGAAACCAGGTTATTTTTGTAATACTCCAGGGGTTTCTCAACTGATTCGCCAACAGCTTTCAACGCGGCAAAATGGATGATGGCTTTGATGTTTTTATGTTTTCTTAAACAGTCGAGGAGTTTTTCGTAATCGCATAAATCGAAATTTTCAAACGCAGGTTCGGTACCTGTTATTTCCGTGATGCCCTTCAATGCTTCAGTACTTGAGTTGCAAAGATTGTCGATGATTACCGTTTCAAAGTTTTTTTCGATCAGTTCCACGGTTGTATGTGAACCTATATAACCAGTACCTCCGGTTACCAGAATTTTTTCAGCCATTTTACGCAAGTTTGGTTACCTGGTTTTTTTCAAGCTTATATTTCTCATTGCTTTCGGGGCAAACGGCAATGCCTTCATCATTGAATTTAAGGCGGTGTCCGAATTCACTCATCCAGCCTGCATGCCGGGCCGGATTACCAACAACGAGCTCGTAGGGTGCTACATCTTTTGTGACCACTGCCCCTGCACCAATAAATGAATACCTGCCAATGCGGTTGCCACACACAATGGTGGCATTGGCGCCAATACTGGCTCCTTTTTCAACAACGGTGGGCTTGTATTGATCCTTGCGGGCAACGGCACTCCGCGGATTGATCACATTGGTAAAAACCATGGAAGGGCCTAGAAAAACATCATCTTCACAAATGACGCCGGTATATATCGACACGTTATTCTGCACTTTCACATTGTTCCCCAGTATCACACCCGGTGAAACCACTACATTTTGTCCGATATTACAGCACGCACCAATGGTGCAACCCGACATGATGTGGGTAAAATGCCATATTTTGGTTCCGTCACCGATAACCGATCCGCTGTCGATTATGGCTGATTCATGCGCGTAATAGGGTTGATTCATGATTTAGGGGATACAAATTCAATAATGCTGTTGCAGATAAAATTCAGTTGTTCTTCATCCATTTCCGTGTGCATGGGTAGCGAAAGAACGCTTTTACAAAGCGCTTCGGTAACCGGGAAGTCTCCTTCGCGGTAGTTCAGGTACTTGAATGCCTGTTGCAAATGACAGGGGAAAGGGTAGTAAATCATGGAAGGAATTCCCCGGGATTCAAGATGTTTCATGAGGGCTTCGCGGTCAATTTCATTCAACTTGATGGTATACTGGTGAAAAACATGGGTAGTGAAAGCCGAGCGTTCCGGTATGGTGATCCCTTTGATGCTGCCAAGAGCATGGTCGTAATACCGGGCCGCTTCATTCCGGGCGGCGGAGTATTCATCGAGATGCCTCAGTTTGACCCGCAGGATGGCAGCCTGGATGTTGTCGAGCCTGGAATTCACTCCTGTAAGGTCGTAGTAATATCTTTTTCGCATCCCGTGATGCGTGATGGCTGACAGCGTTCCGGCAAGTTCACTGTCATTGGTCATGATGGCCCCGCCATCGCCAAAACAGCCCAGGTTTTTCGACGGGAAAAAAGAGGTACAGGCCATGCGGCCCATAGTGCCGGCTTTGACTTTTTTTCCAATACGCAAGGTATAATCTGCTGAAAGTGCCTGCGCCACATCCTCAATAACAGTGATGCCGCGCTCGGCAGCAATGCGGAGAATTTCATCCATGTTGGCACACTGACCAAAGAGGTGAACGGGAATGATGACCTTTGTTTTTGGAGTGATGGCTCTTTCGAGTGATGCAATATCCATGTTGAATGTGCCTGATTCCACATCAACTAAAACCGGTTTCAGGCCCAGCAGGGCGGATACTTCTACCGTGGAAATGAAGGTGAAATTTGGAGTAATGACTTCATCTCCCGGTTTCAGTCCGAGTGCCATCAGGCAAATCTGCAAGGCATCGGTACCGTTGCCGCAGGCAATCACGTGCTTTACGCCCAGGTAGGCGGCCAATTCATTCTCAAAATCTTTAACCTCAGATCCTTTAACAAAAACCGCGCTGTCGAGCACGCGCTGTATAGCCTGATCAATATCGGGTTTAACTCGCTGATACTGGCCGAGGAGATCGACCATGGCAATTTTTTTCATCTAAAACTCAGTTGTTATTTCTGAAGCTACGAAGATAATCATTTGAATATTAACATGGATATTTTATTAATTTTGACCTGTTAATAAAACCCAACAAACAGACATCCGTGAATATTATCCCCATAATCCGTGAGCTTATACTTCGCAATCAGAAAGCAGTGATACCGGGTTTCGGCAACCTGGTTATTTCTCAACGTCCTGCCCAGCTTAACAGGATAACCAAGGAGCTTGCTCCTCCCACACGGGAATTGAGTTTCAAACAAACACGTCAGACTGATAACGCGCAGCTAATCTTGTATCTGGGACATAAAACCAGGCAGAAACCGGAAGCCGTGAATGAAGCTGTCAGCGCCTTTATGAAATCAGCCGGGGAACAATTGGCAGGTAACGGATCATTTGTGCTTGAAGGTCTTGGAAAACTCATCCAAACAGGTTCAGGAGAATTCAAATTTGAGGCGGATGATGAGTTGACGAAACAAATTAACCTCTTTGATTTGCCAAAGCTGAATGTTCAACCGGTGCATCAGGAGTCCAGGGTGGAACCCAAACCAGCTCCAAAGCCTGTTCATCAGCCTGCTCCTGCTGCAGAAAAGGTGTTTCCGGTTATTTACAGTAAGAAAAAGCGCAGGTGGTGGATACCTGCTGCCCTGGCCGGAATGGTGCTTGGTTTAGCCGCTTATGCCTATTTCACCGGATTTTACGAAAGATTTCTGACAGGCAGAAAGGTAGAAGTACTCATTTCAGAGAACAACCAACAGGACGAGCGACTGGTTTTTGGCAGCAGAACAAATGCCGACAGTATCGCAAATGCTGATGATTCTCTAAAAGCAATGATAAGCCAGCAGATTGATGAGCAAACAACACGGGAACGTGCTTTGAATTACGAGGAATCGAAAGCTGAAAAACAGCTGCCCGTTGAACCTGAACCCAAACAGGTTAGTACCCCTGAACCGGCGATTCCGGTATCCTCATCCCCGGATAAGCCTTTTCATGTGATTGCCGGTTCTTTTACCATAGTGGAAAACGCTGAACGGCAAATGGCCAGGCTTCGGAAGAAAGGTTTTTCACCGGCCATGCTGCCCAAAAGAGGAAAATACTATATGGTGAGTATGGGTTCTTACAATACCGGAGAACAGGCCACAGCTGCCAAAAAACAATTTAAGGAACAGCTTGACCAGGAACTGTGGGTGATGGAACGGCGGTAGCCGGTAAAACTGATTCGATTTAGATCATACAAGCTGCTATCCGGGAGTCATCCTGAAATATTACTTCTATTTAATCACATAAAGTCTATTTGCTATGAAACAGTTCATCATTACGTGCTTTCTCATTTTACTTCAGTTTAATATTTTTGCTCAGGATCAAACGGCAATTCAATTACCTCAGCCACAGCTTGAAAAGGGCAGGCCATTGATGCAGGTATTGAACGACCGGCAATCGAACCGGAATTTCAGTGAACGCGAACTACCGCAGCAGGAACTGGCAAACCTCCTATGGGCTGCCAATGGAATTAACCGCAAGGATGCAAACAAGCGCACTGCCCCAACATCGATGAACCGCCAGGAAATAGAGGTATATGTCAGCACTAAAGACGGATTGTTTCGTTATGATGCGCAGCAACATGCGCTGATTACCATTCACAACCGCGATATCCGGGTGTATACCGGCATGCAGGGTTTTGTGGCCAATGCCCCGCTCAACCTGATTATTGTGGCCGATTTGGGAAAGATGGCCGGTAAAGAATTGCAGGAAAACCTGCAGACTGCCTATATTGATGCAGGCTATGTGAGCCAGAACATTTACCTGTATTGTGCTTCCCAAGGCCTTGCCACAGTGGTCAGAGGTTCGGTGGATCGCGAAAAGCTCGCTGCTGAAATGGGCCTTGACAAAAATTTCCGGATAGTTGTAGCGCATACGGTGGGATTTCCGGGAGAGTAGCAGTCGGGCTTCAATTATAGAAATTCGCAGCTCACAGCTCACAGCTCACAGCTCGCAGCTCACGGCTCACAGCTCGCAGCTCACAGCTCACAGCTCGCAGCTCACGGCTCACAGCTCGCAGCTCACAGCTCACAGCTCGCAGCTCATAGCTCGCAGCTCATAGCTTACAGCTCATAGCTTACAGCTCGCAGCTCACGGCTCACAGCCTGTATCCTTAACTGATCAATTCAAAAGGGTTCAGAAAAAATGCAACAATATGTTTAAATAAAGCGCATTCCTTTGTATATTTATCATACCTGAACCTTAAATAATTAAAAAAATACTTCTGTGAAAACCACCCTAAATTTGCTTGCAATAGGTCTTACTGTGGTGCTGTTTGCCATCACATCAGGATGTTCCAGGAAATCTTCCGAACCTGGTTACGTGTTGTTCGACGGGTTCGAATATCAAGGTTCGGATCCGGTTTTTGAAAAGTTTCAGCCGGGAGCCGGCGAATTTCAGAATCCCCTGATGCCCGGCTTCTACCCCGATCCCAGCATATGCCGGGTTGACAGTGATTACTACCTGATCAATTCAACTTTTTCATACTTCCCGGGTATTCCCATTTTCCACAGTCGCGACCTGGTGCATTGGAAGCAAATAGGCCATGTACTCGACAGGCCGTCGCAGCTTAACCTCGACAGTCTGGAGCTTTCCTGGGGTGTATTTGCGCCTGCAATCAGCTACAACCTGGGCAAATATTATGTAATCAATACCCTTGTCAACGGAGGCGGTAATTTTTATGTAACGGCAACCAATCCGGCCGGCCCCTGGTCTGATCCGGTGTGGTTCCCGAAAATCGACGGTATTGACCCTTCGTTCTTTTTCGATGAAAATGGCAAGGCTTATGTGGTGAACAATGGTCCCCCGGAAGGGGAAGAATTGTATCCGGGTCACAGGGCCATCTGGATCCAGGAATTCCGGGCCGATTCGGGTAAACTCACCGGTCCGCGGAAAGTGATTGTCAATGCAGGGGTTGATATTACCCGGAAACCTGTTTGGATAGAAGGACCACATCTGTTTAAAAAAGACGGCTGGTATTATCTGAATGCCGCCGAAGGCGGAACCAGCACCGGACATTCACAGGTTATATTCCGTTCCAAATCGGTTTGGGGGCCTTATATTCCCTGGAAAAACAATCCCATGCTCACACAACGTCACCTCGACCCGGGACGTGCGTTTCCTGTGACCTCAACGGGACATGCCGATTTTGTGGAAACGCAAAATGGAGCGTGGTGGGCAGTTTTCCTCGGATGCCGGCCTTATGCGGATGATTTCTATAATACCGGACGGGAAACCTTTATGTTGCCCGTGACCTGGAAAGACGGATGGCCCTTTATAACCAGGGATGCAGTACCTTATGTTGTAAAAAAACCTGCTTTGCCTGATCATCCCGAATCAGGGGAATTAACCGGAGGCAACTTCATTTGGCACGATGAATTCAACGATACCACCCTGGGGATGGAGTGGAATTTCATTCGCACGCCCCGTGAGAAGTGGTATAGCCTCACGAGTGACTCGGGTTTTCTGAAGATGAACATCCGGCCTGTTGCCATAAGCGAATTGAAGAATCCTTCTTTTATTGGAAGAAGGCAACAACATGCCCATTTCACAACATCAGTGAGTATGCAGATTATTGATCTGGACACCACAGAAACGGCTGGCCTGATCGCTTTTCAGAATGAAAAACATTATCTCTACCTGGGCATCAGAAAGATGGAGGAGAACTATGTTGCTTTTGTTGAAAGAAAAGGCAATGATGCCCATGATGGCCTTCCTGACATTATTGCGGCTAAAGGACTGGCAATTGATCAGCCTTCGGCCATCAGGCTGAAGATCGAAGGCCACGGCGCATCATACGATTTCTACTATGCCCTGGAAGATGAAGAATGGACGCTGCTGAAGCGGGGGGTTAATGCCAAAAACCTGAGTACCAACATGGCCGGCGGATTTGTGGGTACTTACCTGGGAATGTATGCCTCTGGCAGTCATTTTGAAGCAGGGAAGTGAGGTAAAAGGTTGCAGTGGTTGTAGGTTTTTGTGCCGGAAGGCAGTTACTGATTGTTGTGTGTTCTATAAAAGTAAAATCCAATGAAAATAGCAAAAGGAACCCGGGTGCTGATAACCGGAGGTGCTTCGGGCATCGGAAAAATCATGGGCCGTTTGGCACTCGAAAAGGGGGCTGAACTCATCATCTGGGATGTGAATAAGAAAATGGCCGATGAAACAGCGGCGGAATTTGCACGCCTGGGGAAAGTGACCACCTACCAGGTGGATATTTCCAATATGGAACAGGTGACTTCTGTTGCGCATGCTGTAAAAGCAAACCAGGGTGGGGTTGATTTGCTTATCAACAACGCCGGGATTGTGGTGGGGAAGCTTTTCCAGGATCATTCGATTCAGGATATCACCCGTACTATGGATATCAACTCCCTTGCTCCTATGGCCATTACCCGTCATTTTCTTCCCGGAATGCTGGATCAAAAGAAGGGGCACATATGCAACATTGCTTCATCGGCAGGGTTGACTTCAAATCCCCGGATGTCGGTTTATGTAGCCAGCAAATGGTCTCTGACCGGGTGGTCCGACAGCCTGCGTATTGAAATGGAACAGCAGAAAACCGGTGTCGGTGTTACCACGGTTACGCCTTATTACATCAACACAGGCATGTTCGATGGCGTGCGTTCTCCCCTGATTCCCATCCAGCAACCTGAAAAAGCAGCCCGGAAGATCATCCGCGGCATCGAACACGATAAAATCTTTGTCAGCATGCCCTGGAGTGTTCATTTTGTGCGATTAACCCAGGGATTGCTTCCTTTTCGGGTATACGACCTGCTGGCCGGAAGGGTACTGGGCATATACAATACCATGGAACATTTCACCGGGCGTAAAAGCTAAATCCAACCGATATGGAAAACACCCCCAGGGCAACCATTGAATCGCTGCTACAGTCGCAGCGCACTTTTTTTGCCACCCATGAAACGAAAATCATGGATTTCAGGATCCACAACCTGAAGAAATTCAGATCTGCCATCCTCCGTTACGAGAGTAAAATTGCAGCGGCATTGTGGACCGATCTGCATAAATCATACGAAGAGGCTTACATGACCGAGATAAGCCTTGTGCTTGGTGAGATTAACAACCACCTGAAACACATCAAACGGTGGGCAAAACCCAAAAAGGCTAAAACGCCGCTTGTGCTGTTGCCTTCCCATTGCCGGCTGCTGCACGAGCCCCTGGGCGTAGCCCTGATCATGGCGCCCTGGAATTACCCCTTCCAGTTGCTCATGAATCCCCTGGTTGGAGCCATTTCATCAGGTTGCTGTGCCATGTTAAAACCTTCGCCTTATACTCCAACTGTGGCCAGGGTGATGCAGGAGATGCTTTCGGAAACATTTGATGCGAATTATATCGCCGTTGCCCAGGGTAACCGGGAGGTAAACCAGGTATTGCTTGAACAACGTTTCGATGTCATCTTCTTCACGGGAAGTCCTTCTTTGGGCAAAACGGTAATGAAGGCCGCTTCGCAATACCTGACACCGGTGGTGCTCGAGCTGGGCGGAAAAAGTCCCTGTATTGTCGACCGCGATGCCAATATTGCCGTTGCCGCCAAGCGCATTGCCTGGGGAAAATGCATCAACGCAGGGCAAACCTGTATTGCCCCGGATTATTTGTTCGTACATAAAGAAGTAAAGGAGCAACTGCTTGAGAAAATGGAGGCGGCCATCAGGGAGATGCATGGTGATGACCCCCGGCACAGCAAATTCTACCCCCGCATAGTCAATGAACAGGCGATGGAGCGACTGCAATTGTTAATGAAACACGGGAAGATCCGTTTCGGGGGTGAGGTTGAAATGAGTGAGAAGTACATTGCTCCCACGCTGATTGACGAGATTCAACCTGATTTCCCGGTCATGCAGGAGGAAATCTTCGGACCTGTTTTGCCTGTGATGACGTTTGAGGACATCAGCGAAGTGTTAAGTTATGTGAACGGTCACGAAAAGCCGCTGGCCTTTTATTATTTCGGAAAGAACAGGGCCGCTAAAGAAATCCTTGGTAAAACCACGTCGGGAGGAGGCTGCATCAACGATACGCTGCTGCACATTGTCAATCACCGCATGCCGTTTGGCGGCGTGGGCAACAGTGGCATGGGGAAGTATCATGGCAAATACAGCTTCATGGCATTCAGCAATGCAAGGGCCATGGTTTTTACACCATCGTGGATTGAGTTGCCGTTAAAGTACCCGCCGTATAAGTATTTCAAGTGGATAAAGAAAATTTTGTAGTTCTATTTCTTCTGTTTTGAAGTTAGGTGCCGCACCCCGGAAATAACAAACCCCTGTAATTTAGCTAAATACAGGGGTTTTTAGTAGCGGGGGCAGGACTTGAACCTACGACCTTTGGGTTATGAGCCCAACGAGCTACCAACTGCTCCACCCCGCAAT
>JAFGOR010000051.1 GCA_016926375.1 Bacteroidales bacterium | reverse complement strand
TGGCTGGTATTCTCCCTATTTTCGCTGGTGGTGAGTTATGGGCAATCGGTAAGTGAATGGAAGTACATCAACAACCTGACACCCCACTTCATCATCAACCTGCTGTGGGCCGTTACTATTTTCTATCTCTTTTATTTCTATTTTATCAGGTATTTTGAGAAAAGGCAGTTCATCAGGTACCTGCTGTTTTCTGTTCTTTTAAGTGTTGCTTTAACCTTGTTGCTGTTGCCGGTTCATCGTTTCTTCTTTCCTCAGTTTGAGATGTACAATTTAAGGTACATGCTTCCTCCGATTGCAGGCACGTTCATCATTGCCCAGTGCGGAAGCCTGATCAGGGGATTTGAAAACTGGTTTGCCGGCATTAGGCTAAAGGATGAACTGGAAACACGCAATCTGAAAAATGAACTGGAATTGCTGAAATCACAAATCAACCCGCATTTTCTTTTCAATGCACTGAACAATATAGATTCATTGATTCGAACAGAACCCGAAAAAGCTTCAGATACACTGATCACCTTATCTGACATGCTGCGCTATATGATTTATGAAACCCGTGCCGATAAGGTTATACTCGACAAAGAACTTATATATATTAAAAACTATATCAGGCTTCAGCAACTCAGGTTTCGCGAAAAGAATTACATCAGAGCCGCTTTACCCGATCATTGCTCGGGCATTCAGATAGCCCCTATGTTGCTGATCCCGTTTATTGAAAACGCCTTTAAATTTGCATACAATTCGGGCAAACTGCCTGTTGTGGATATTTCATTGCAGTGCAGCAACAACCGGTTGCTGTTTACCTGTCAGAACCAGTGCAGAAAAGGAAGGCAAAGTGATGAAGAATCCTGCGGGATTGGCCTTGAGAATGTTAAAAGAAGGCTGACGCTCTTATACCCCGGTCAGCATGAATTATTTATCTTTGATGATGAATCCTCATTCAGCGTGGATTTAAAAATTAGGCTTTCATGAGGCTGACCTGCATCATTGTTGAGGATGAACCTCCTGCCTTCGAAAAACTGAAGGACTTCATCGGAAGGGTTCCATTTCTGGAACTGGCCAATGGCTTTGAGAATGCTTTGGACGCTTTGCATTACCTGCAAGAACATCGTGTTGACCTGATGTTTCTGGATATCCAGATGGAACACCTTACCGGCATCCAGATGCTGGAGTCGATGCCTGAGAAACCTTATGTGATTATCACCTCTGCCTATGCGGATTACGCGTTAAAAGGGTATGAACTTCAGGTATTCGATTACCTGCTGAAACCCTATTCCTTTGAAAGGTTTCTGGCAGCTGTAAATAAAGTTTGTGAGGATGCAAACAGAAAGAATCCGTCTGCCATGCCGTTGACCCACATTTTTATTAAAACCGAATACCGGGTTGAAAACGTCAGTATAGATGAAATCCTTTATATCGAAGGTATGCAGGCCTATCTCCGGGTTGTATTGCCCTGCAAAAAGATCATGACCAAACAAAGTTTCAGATCACTTCTTTCGCAGTTGCCTGAAGATGTTTTTATCCAGGTGCACAAATCTTGGGCTGTGAATATCAGAAAAATTGAATCAATTGAACGAAGCCGGATAAAAATAGGCGGGCAGTTCATTCCCATAGGCGACACGTTCAAGGAAGGGTTCCACAAAAGGATCAATCTGTAAGAATCCGACCCTGATTCATGTTAGCTTCCGGGAAACCACTGCACTATTACGTGTAAACATGTAAATTCAAAGGATTTATAACCTTGAGAAAATTCTTCTCATAAATATAAGAACTTCATTAAATTTGTATGACCCGAAGGAATTCCGGAATTTATAAAGGCTGATAAATGAAGAAACTAATTGTTAAGGTTATCAGGTACCTGAATATTGAAAGTGAAATTGAAGATTTTGATAAAATCCATCGGACAATTGAGAAAGGAATAAGCTTTCAGGGAACCAATCTTTGGATTTTAGTATGTGCCATACTGGTAGCATCGGTAGGTTTAAACATGAACTCTACTGCAGTAATTATAGGAGCCATGTTAATTTCACCGCTGATGGGCCCCATTAATGGCATGGGATATAGCATTGCCACTTACAATTTCCCGTTATTCCGTAAAGCGCTCAAAAATTTTACATTTGCCGTTGTTGCCAGTTTGCTTGCCTCTACAGCTTACTTTGCAATCAGTCCGGTTTCTACTGCACATTCCGAATTGCTTGCCCGTACCAGTCCTACCATTTATGACGTGCTGATTGCTCTTTTCGGGGGACTTGCAGGTATTCTGGCAACAAGCAGCAAGATGAAAGGGAACGTGATACCCGGCGTGGCCATTGCCACTGCCCTGATGCCTCCGTTATGCACAGCAGGATATGGACTTGCCACTGCGCAGTTTACTTATTTCTTTGGTGCAATATATCTTTTCACCATCAATTCTGTTTTCATCACATTTGCCTCCATTCTTGTTTCGCAAATGCTCAGGTTTCCAATCCGGACCCTGGTTGATAGCATTCAGAAAACAAGGGTGAACCGTTGGATATCTGCAGTAATATTTGTTACCATCATCCCCAGCATCTATTTTGGTTATCGCCTGGTTCAAAAAGAGAAATTCATCGAAGAAGCAAACAAATATATCAAATCAGTGAGCCTGGTTGAAGGAAATCTGTTGCTGAAAAGTGAAATCCATCCTGACAGAAGGTCCATTGTACTGATCTATGGTGGAAATAAGCTTCAGGAAAAAAATAAAGAGTTTATTCTGAATAACGCAGCCATATTCTCTTTGAAAAAAGCCGCCATTGATATTCAACAGGGTTTTTCCTTCAGCAATGACAATACCGATGTAAGTGAAATAACGCATTTGAAAACTGAAATCAACCGGCTCACCGGACTGCTGGACGAAAAAAACAATGAGCAGGAAGCCAGGGAAAGTCAGTTTATGTTAGGAAAACAATTGCTTTCAGAACTCTCTGAATTATATCCCCAGATCAACAGTTGCACGTATACCAACGCCATGGTTTTCAACAAAACTGACAGTGCCGGAATTGAAAAACCTTACGTATTGCTAGGAATAAAACCAAAATCATTAAAGTCCAGCGACCGGCTGAAGATTGTCTCGTGGCTCAGAACACGTATGGCATCGGAGGACCTCCAGGTATATTTCGATGAATAATCACCCAAGAAAAACCATTCGATATGACATCATTATTTGTCTTTTTAGTGCTTAGTGTCATCGTCACGGCGATCTCCTGGAGAACCCTCTTCAATACACGTTCACATGGTTTTTACCGCTTTATCAGCTGGGAATGTATTGCCCTGTTGTTTGCCTTTAATTACCGGTATTGGTTTGACGCTCCCTTTACACCAGCTCACCTGATCTCGTGGATATTACTTTTTGTTTGTGCTTATGTGGTGATTGCCGGTTACCTGGAATTAAAAAAAGGCGGAAAGGCTTCAACAACCCGTGAAGAAGATCACCTGTACACGTTTGAAAAAACAACAGAACTGGTAGACACCGGTATTTACAGTTATATCAGGCATCCTTTGTATGCTTCACTAATATACCTTACCTGGGGTATTTATTTTAAGAACGCATCCTTCTTTTTGTTCCTGGTAGCTGCTGTTTCAACTGTTTTTCTGTATATCACTTCACGTTATGATGAAAAGGAATGTACCCGATACTTCGGTGAGCAATACAGTGAATATATGAAGCGCAGCAAGATGTTTGTTCCTTTTGTTTTCTGAACCTTTATCTGCGCAGCATGAATCTTTCAACCCCATCCATTGCCCTCTTTGTAAAGGATATCCATGTATCCAGGGAATTCTATGAAACCACGCTTCAGCTTCAGACAGAACTGGATTTCGGAAAAAACATCATTTTCAAAGGAGGATTGGCCATTTGGGAAATTCAGAATTGCCATATCATTCCAACAGAACTGGGATTGGAGAAAATATCAGATCGTACGGTAAACAGGTTTGAGTTGTACTTTGAAACCGAAGATCTGGATGCAGTTTACAACCGGGTGAAGCAAAACGGTATCCGGTTTATGCATGAGATTCATGAAGAAATATGGGGACAAAGAACGATTCGCTTTTTTGACCCCGACAACCATCTCATAGAGATTGGAGAGACCCTGCAACAGTTTGTAAGCCGTTTTTACAATCAGGGAATGACTATAGAACAGGTGTCTGAAAAAACACACGTGCCGGCAGAAGAGGTGAAGCGGCTTATCGAAAAACCGGCCATCTAGTCCTTCCTCCCGGCACCTGTGCTGTGTATCTAATTTCCGTACACGTCAATACTTATTCCACCACCAGCTTGCTGATGAATGCCTGATGACCTGTTGAAAATCTGATCAGGTACATTCCGGACCGTATGTCAAGTTCAACATCCAGGGCATCCTGGCCGGTTAATCCGATGTTTTTTATAACCCTTCCCTGAAGATCCAGGATTTCAGCATGCGAGAAACCTTTTATTCCGGTAAGCCGGCATTTGCCATTGGTAACCGGGTTGGGAAAGATGTTGACGCCATAATGTAACAACGGGTCTTTGATTCCCACAAGAATTTTGATGACGATATCTGTTGAGCCAATTGTTCCTGATCCATCGGATGCAGTGGCAGTTACTGTAACTTTTCCGGCATCAACAGCTGTTAACAGCCCCTCTGCACTTATCTCTGCAAGCGTACCAGGCGTTACGCTCCAGTTTATGCTCTTGTTGGTGGCGTTTGACGGGAAAACTTCAGCCTGAAGCTGCAGAGTTTCATTGACACCAATGGTATCAATATCACCCGGAGCTTTCAAAGCAATGGAATCAACAGGCCTGTTAATGATCCAGATATATCTGGTATCCAATTTGCCGGAGCCATCCCAGGCGGACGCTTTTACGGTCACTTTTCCGGTGGCAACAGGTACCAGTAAGCCGCTCTGGTTGATTGTGGCCAGGCTGGTTTGCAAAACCGACCAGGTAACGTTCTTTATTGTAGTATTAGCAGGCCACATCACGGCGCTCATTTGAGCTGTTTCATCAACATACAACGTGTCATTGGGATCATCGCATTGAATCACGATGGAATCGGCAAGTGTGAGCGTATCATTAACATAAGCCTTAAGCCATTTCAAAGC
>JAFGOR010000050.1 GCA_016926375.1 Bacteroidales bacterium | reverse complement strand
GTCGGTAATGGCTATTTCCTGGGTTTTATAGCCAATCGCACTAACGACCAATGTAGATCCGACGGGGATGTTCAGCGTGAAACGGCCGTTCAGGTCGGTGGCTGTTCCATTGGTCGGATTCTCTTTTTCAATAAGAGTTACGCCGGGAACTGTGCCCACGGCATCGGTTACTGTACCTGAAACCTTTCCGTCTTCTTGTAAAAGCAGACGGCTTTCCGGTAAGGATGCGTTCAACTGCTGGATACTTCCCAACAGCATAAGAAACATTGTTCCAAAGAACAATACACTTTTGAGTTTTCTTACTTTCATATGCCTACAATTTGTTTTATAATTGTCGTATGGAACTCGCTGAGATAATCATGCTCGTTTCATAAATCTTTTTGCTAAGGATTAATAAACTTTTACCCAATCGATATACATGTATGCTTTTTCACCATCTTTCAGGGCGGTCAGTTCATTGAGATCATGAATGTCAGGAAAGGCACCTCCTACTGCTAAGTTGAACAGTATGAAACAGGGATCCTGGAAGTATTCATGTCGCCCACTCTTCTCACTGATGTCAAAGCTTTTGAACTCAATCCCGTCAATACTGACCTTTAGGCTGTTTTCTGTCCAGTCCAGCTTATAGGTATGGTATTCGCCATCCTGCAAGCTGTGGGCAAAGTTGCCCCCATAGTACTCCTGGTCATGCGAAGCCATATCAGGCCCATAATGGATGGCCGAATTGTAGTAGGTGTCGGTGGTGCCATTGAGAATACCATTGCGTTCTCCCATTTCCAAGATATCGATCTCACCACAGGCGGGCCACTGCTTACCGTTGTCTCCCATCATCCAAAATGCCGGCCATAAGCCGTTTCCTGTCTTGGGCAATTTGATGCTGGCTTCTATGCTGCCATACTTAAAATTGAATTTGCCCTGACTATTGACACGGCCTGAATAGATTTGGTCTCCATTTCGCTCGGCTGTCAAAATAAGTACCGATTTTCCATTGTTGGTTCCGACAGAAACGTTCGAAGGGCGGTAAGCCTGTAATTCCTGATTAACCCAGCCAGGTTCGTGCGTCTCTTTAGTCCAAACGTTTGAATCAAACAAGTCAAAATCATCCATAAATTGATAATCTTCCTGTTTGGTTTCTGCAGGAAAAAGCTCCTCTTCCTGAGAACAAGCCGTTTGCAGAACACTGCTTGTAATAATTAATAATGTCAATAATCTCCTCATGTCTTAATTGTGATAAAATTTGTAATGCATACTCTTTAAATAATATTAGTTGTGCGTGAAAGGTGTTGACGTATTTTACCTGTTCGCCTCAGGATAAAGAGGTCGGCACAAATATGCTAACAACTGTTAAAAAGAAGGTTTGATAGCTGACAAACAAGGTTTGATTGCTATCACTTTTGACATGAAAACAAAAGAGTATGGGGGAAAAAATGGCTCGTTTACTGGTATTTGCTGGGCTGAATACCAAATTGCTGCTTAAAAAGAGAGCTAAAATATTTAGGATTTACAAAACCACAGTCGATTGCAGTTTCAGTAACATTTTTGCCATTCTTTAACAGTTCAGCAGCTTTTTGAAGTCGGATAAGTCGGATGAACTCCTGAGGACTTTTTCCGGTAAGAGATTTAAGGCGATTGTAGAAAAGTGTGCGACTCATGGCCATTTCACGGCAAAGCGTGTCAATGGTAAACTCGGTATTGCTGATGTTTTCGATAACCTGATGGGTGGCGCGGTCAACAAAACTGCGGTCATTTTCGGACAGTTCCGTGGAAACTTCTTCGGTTGTTGGCAACTCCTGGTCATTGATGGATTGATCGTTTTTGGTGCCAACCTTTCGAAGGGCTTCACGCATGAAAAAAGCTCTTTGCCGTTTTCTGTTTTCTATCAGGCCCTGTACTTTTAGTTTTAATATCTCCGTACTAAAAGGTTTGGGGATGTAGTCGTCGGCCCCCTTCTTCAGCCCCTCCACGGTGGCATCGTGGGTGGCTTTGGCTGTGAGGAGCACAAAGGGAATACCTGCTGTATCGGGATTATCTTTGACCATGCGGCAAAGCTCATCGCCCTGTATTCCCGGCATCATTACATCAGAAAGTATCAGATCGGGGTATTCGTTGCTGAGACTGTCCAGGGCTTCCTGACCGTTGGCAACGTCAATCACCCGGAATTCGTCGTCGAAAGTGTGACGCAAGTAATACCGGAGCGTTTCGTTGTCTTCTACAATAAGCAAGGTGTCTTCAGGTTGGTCGCCTTTATTTTTTGCTACCCCTTTCATCTCCCCTGAAGCCAGCCGGGGATTTTCCGATGAGAGGGGTTGGCTGGAGGCAAAGCTTGGTTCCGGCATTAATTCGGGGCGCTCGTAGGTTCTTGGAAAGGTGATGGTAAATGTCGTTCCCTGGTTCTCTTCCGACTGTACACTGATTTTTCCACCCAGTATTTTTACAATACGCTGAACCTGCAACAGTCCAAACCCTGTCCCCTTCTCCTGTGACTTTTGCGCATTCTCTGCCCGAAAAACTTCCTTGAACAGGTATTTATGGCTCTTTTTAGGAATACCGATACCACTGTCCCTTACGGTGATGATGGCTTTTCGTTTGGTGGCGGTTAAATCCAAACTGACTTCACCCCTGGGAGGAGTGTATTTGCAGGCATTAGAAAGCAGGTTATCAATGAGCATTCCAACAATCTGGCGGTCGCCTTTGATGCCTACTTCTTCATCGGGCAAATTTAGGTTTAGGTGCAGTTGTTTGTTATCGCAATACGACTGGAAACCAACAATCTCTTCCTCCAGGATGCTGTTTAGATACAACGAATAGAGGTTGGTTTTTTGCCTGGTGATGTCCACTTTCTCAAATTCGAGCAGTTGGGTGATGAGGGTGTGCAACTTTTGCGTATTGTTGCGCGCCATGTCAAGGTAGTATTGGCCCTTGCCGCTAAGCCCTGAAACCCGGCCCAAATCCTCAAGGGGTGCCATAATAAGGGTAACCGGAGTACGGATGTCGTGGGCCGTATTAATGAAGAACTTGATTTTGTCCTCGTCGTGTTTCTTCTGAAGCTTATTGCTGTTGTAGCGAAAAATAAAATAAAGTACCGACACTGCCAGTACCAGGTAAATAGTCCGGGCCCACCAGGTGTTCCACCACGGTTCTGCAACAGTCAGCAATAGTTTTTTTTCTTCAATTATCTCTCCGTTGCTTCGACGGAGATTACGGACTTTTAACAGGTAAGTGCCGGGGGCTACGTTGGTGTAACGAAGGGTGCCATCGGGCGAAGAATTGCTCCAGGTTTTATCGTAACCTTCGAGGATGTGCTGGTAATTGATGTCGCGCTGGAAACGGTAATTGATGGATTCGAAATGAATAGCAAATGAATTGTGCCGGTAGGGCAACTCCACGATGCCCCGGGTTACCATGTCGTGCAAAATCGGCTGCCAATTCTTTTCCTTCTCAGGGTCAAGATAATCGATAGTCAGATCAGTTAAACGTAGCCTGGCCTTATAGTCGGTTTGAGCAATGGCTTCCGGCTTCACCAGCACCGCACCATCGGTGCTTCCATATGCAAAGCGTCCATCGGAAAGCTTTGCAAAGGCCGATTTGTTGTATTCCTTATCTACATCGCCCAGGTAATTGAGATTTGAGATTTCATTGTTTTCCATCAGGGCCAAGCCTTTGGCAGTACTCATCCACAAGCGTCCCAGCGAATCCTCTTGCAGACTGAAAACATCGTCAGATGGTAAGCCATCCCGGGTAGTAAAAACCTTGGTATCGCCGGTGTTCAGATTGTAGAGATTTAAGCCGCCACCTTCGGTTCCCAGCCAAACGGTTTGACCGTCGTTAAACAACATAGAAATAATATAGGCACTGGCATTTTGATTCTGAAATTCGGGAAAGGAGGCGTATCTTTTCACCGTGCTGGTTGCCTTATTTACCAGATAAAACCCATTTACGGTGGCAACACCCACCTGATTCGGGGCAACAATCTCGATGGAGTGAATCCATTTAATATCGAAGGTTTTCTTGTGACGGCCCTCTTGATTGAGCAACATTAACCACCCATTGTGACCACCTACCCAAATATCGCCATCCGGATCTTGCCTGATGGAGAAAATATAATTGGTGGTGAGCTCCTCCTGTTGTTGGGTCAGATGCAGAACCGGCGTTCCATTCTGATTCAACAGATAAACGCCGTCGCCATAGGTTCCGGCCCAAATATTTCCACTGTTGGCACGGCAGAGGGTAACCACAACGGTTCCTTTTAATATATGATGCCAGGTATTGGTTCTTTCATTTAATATGCTGATTCCGTTGTCGGTAGCAAACCACAGGTCGCTATTAAGGCCTTCTTCAATTCCGTTGATGTTGTTGTTAGCCACCGAATGTTGATTGCCTCTTTCGTGTTTCAGTATCCGGGTGGGATAACTGGCACGAATGGCGACCGATACCCCGCCGGAGTAGCTGCCAATCCAGATGTTCCCCTGGCGGTCAGTGGTTACAGCGTAAATGCCATTACCACGAAGGTAGATGTCGGTGCTATCCTCCGTGCTCATCAACAAATGGGGTTCTTTCGTTTTCAGGTCAACCGTGTAAACACCACCGCCGTCCACTCCCAATAGCATTGTTTCGGCATCGTAGGCCGTAATCGCCCGTATTGGATTTAAGAATCCGGAGCTTTGTTCTTTTAACGGCAACAACGAAGAGCTGTCCAGACTCATCACCCACAGGCCGTTGTTGAAGGTGCCGATCCATAGTTCCTGATTGGCGCTGTGGTAGTAAAGACTCTGGACATCTTCCTCCGTTACCAGCCAGTTGGCCTTCTGATTAGAAGATAGTTGAACCGCCCCCGTGGATGTACCGACGTAAACAGAGGATGAATCAGCAACAATGTCATTCACATACCGATCCTCCAGGATGGATACGATGTTGCCATCCGGTTCTTTTTTAAACAGTCCTTTGCTCAATCCCATCCATAAACAACCCTTTCTGTCTATGAATAACTTGTTGAGGATTATCTCCCCACCAATGGCATCTCCCAACGATAATTTCAGGACAAAAGCATCATCTTTGGTGGAGAATTGGAAAATTCTTCCGGTATGGTCATAGGCCCACAGTCCGTTGTGCTCGTCGTACCACAAACGTAACCGTCGGCCCGCCATATCCCCTAAATAAAAATTACCGGGCAGGGTATAGCTTTTTACCACCTCACCATTGTACCGATCTATCCCAACCTTGGTGGCCACCCAAATGGCACTGTGCTGGTCTTCGACGATGGAAAACACCCTTTGACTGCTGAGCCCTTCCGAATAACCAAGGTGCCTGATGTCAAACATGTTCTTGGTCAGTTCGGCATTTGCGCCCATAGCGGTCAGCCAAAATATAATTATCAGTGTGTATTTCAACAATAATCCCATGTATCCTTTTCAGTGGGTGGAAGCTTTTTCAATCCGTTCAAAAGGACTCCGAAAAAGCTTTGGTTTTGTGAGCTAAAAATAGCAAAAACCCTTTAATTTGACTAATTATGGAGACCAAGCAACCAGGATGTTGTGGTAGTATTGATTCTCAGGCGTTTTTTGATGTTGATTTAAGTTATTGCAGTAAAACCGCCCCAACTTTTCATTACGGCATTCCACCACTATTCCTTTACGAAAAACTATACTTACTTATCGGTTTCATCAGAGAATAAAAACCAGTTTTAAAATTTTAACGATAAATAGAAAGAACCAGGAACTACCGAAAAGTTAAATAATTCGGATTTTGATTTTTTATGAAGCACCGGAATTGTGTATCCAATTGCGGTACCAAAAAGTGCTCCAACCAAAACATCAGATGGATAATGTTCTCCACTTTTATATCTGCAATAACTCCCAATAGATGCAGCAGTCAGTGAGGTACCCCAAACTATATAACTTAAGGTCGATTTTCCGTAAATGTCCATAAATGTTTTTGACAAAAAAGTAGCAGAAGCAAACATAGCCGATGCATGACCGGAAAAGAAAGACCCGTAAGAATCTCTTTCTATTGTGTACTCATATCTTTCAGCAACAGTCAGGTTGTCGTTATATAAATAAGGTCTGGTGCGACCCGTAATTGATTTGACTACTGCGGTCTGGCTATTTCGGTCTAACTGTGCCAAGCATTTCGGTCAAAATGTGCCAGTCTGAGAGATGGTGCAATAGTACAAAAAAAAATGTT
>JAFGOR010000049.1 GCA_016926375.1 Bacteroidales bacterium | reverse complement strand
GAAATCAACGGGATCAGGGTGTACCAGTACACCGGGGACAATAGCAAAACCGAAGAAAACGCCCATAAACCGGAAGAATTCGCCGTAAAAGAAGAAAGCACTGCAAAACCAAATCACCCCCTGCCGGTTGCGGAAACTCCCCCACCTGCCGCCATTACCAAGGAAGCAGGCAAACTATTGAAAACAGATGATTTTGCAATTCTTGAGAAATCGCCCTATAGCGACGCCAACCGCATTCCTGAGCACCTTGAAATCATTGCGGGCCTGACCTACAGAATCCAGCTGGGTGTGTTCAGTAAACTCAGGCCAGATGACGCATTTGGAGGCATTACCCCGGTTGCTTATGAACCGGTTGCGGGTGGCAGCATGTTCAAATACTACGCGGGTGTTTTTTACAAAATGAATGCTGTTTCCGCCGCCCTTGAAAAGGTTCGCGCAGCAGGTTTTCCTGATGCTTTTCTGGTGGCATTTTTCGACGGAAAACCAATACCAACAGAAAAAGCAAGGGAAATTGAGTTTTCGGAATTCAAAATGAATCGTCCGTAAAAATTAAAAATAACCAGATGAATTCAAATTCATTTGATTTTCTTAATTTTGCATGGAAGTACTTTCAAGGTGAACCATTAAAATGTGATTATGAAGCCTAAAATTTATAAGGATAATAACCCCGAATTAGAAAATATGATTGACGAGGGATTATCTGAAGGCCGTTTTCTCACATTACACAATGATGATGTTCATAGTTTTGATTACGTAATTGAATCGCTGGTAGAGGTTTGCGACATGGAAATTATCCAGGCCGAGCAATGCACCTATCTGGTTCACTACAAAGGCAAGTGCGATGTTAAAAAAGGTTCGTTTGGATTGCTGAAGCCTTTCAAAGAAGGACTGATCGAACGGGGCCTGAATGCTACTATTGATTAAATAATACACTGTTTTCATGTCATTACTTGCCATCATCATCATCATCATTCTCGGAATTCTTCTGTTACTGGTTGAATTCCTGATTATTCCCGGTTTTACCGTGTTTGGAATTGGAGGCCTTCTCTTCATCCTGCTGGGAGTGGGATCGGCTTATTATTTTCACAACCCGGTCACCGGTAACCTGACCCTTCTGGGGGCGGTGTTGTTGTCGTTTTTTACCATTTATTACGTCTTTAAAAACAAAACCTGGAAGTCCATGGGGCTCAAGGCAAGTATCGACAGCCGGGTTGAACCTTTTGAAACCGCTAAGATTCATGCCGGAGACCTGGGAAAAACAATCACCAGACTTGCGCCTGTTGGAAAAGCCGTGGTTAACGACACCATTTGTGAAGCCAAGTCAAACGGTGAATTTATTAATGAAAACACAAACATCGAAGTAATTCAAGTGCTGAATACTCAAATCATTGTTAAACCTGTAAATTAAACTCATTATGGCTGGAGCTGGAATAGGAATTTATCTTGTGGTTGCCGCGGCAATCATTGTTGTAATCTGGTTATTCTTTTACTTTGTACCGCTTGGACTGTGGTTCAGTGCCGTATTTGCCAAGGTATATGTGCCTATCTGGCAGCTTATCGGGATGCGTATCCGGAAAGTGCCCCCATCAATAGTACTGAATAACCTGGTAAGTGCAACCAAGGCAGGTCTTAACCTGAATGCCGATGAGCTTGAAGCGCACTACCTTGCCGGCGGAAATGTAAAACAGGTGGTAAATGCACTTATTTCAGCAGATAAGGCCAATATTCCCCTCGATTTCAAAGCAGCAACTGCTATTGACCTTGCCGGAAGAAACGTGTTTGAGGCCGTTCAGATGTCGGTTAACCCTAAAGTAATCAACACACCCCCCGTTACTGCTGTTGCCAAAGACGGTATTCAGCTGATTTGTAAGGCCCGCGTTACGGTAAGGGCCAACATCCGCCAGCTGGTTGGTGGTGCCGGCGAAGAAACTGTGCTGGCCCGCGTTGGTGAAGGTATTGTTTCGTCCATTGGTTCTGCAGTTTCGCACAAGGAAGTACTGGAAAACCCGGATAATATTTCCAAAGTGGTATTGAATAAAGGCCTTGATGCCGGTACTGCTTTTGAAATTCTGTCGATTGACATAGCCGACATTGATGTGGGAAAAAACATCGGCGCTGTGTTGCAGATGGACCAGGCCAATGCCGATAAGAATATTGCACAGGCCAAAGCCGAAGAAAAAAGAGCCATGGCTGTTGCTGTTGAACAGGAGATGAAGGCAAAAGCCCAGGAAGCACGCGCCAAGGTAATTGAAGCAGAAGCTCAGATTCCGCTGGCCATGGCAGATGCATTCCGTTCGGGCAATTTGGGTATTATGGATTACTACAAGCTCAAAAATATTGATGCCGACACACAGATGCGTGATTCCATAGCCAAATCAGAAGGTCCGCAGAAAAAATAAAAATAACGTAGAGACGCACTGTGTGCGTCTCTTTACCAACGTATTGAAACACAAATTTATAGAGACGCACAGCAGTGCGTCTCTACGTGTTTTATAAAATACCCTTCAATTCGGAAATTTCCTGAATCTCCCAGGTTGGTTCAATGACCGCCTTTTTTTTCATAGTGTTGCAGAAAACCTGGTCGATTCCTGCATTCCATGCTCCCCTGATGTCGGCCTCCGGATCATCGCCAATCATCAGACAATCCTCTTTATGCGCATGCAGCGATTTAACAGCATACTCGAAAAACCGCCTGTCGGGTTTCTGATAACCCACCATCTCAGCCATGAACAGCTTTGAGAAATACCCCTGTAATCCGCAATTCTGAATT
>JAFGOR010000048.1 GCA_016926375.1 Bacteroidales bacterium | reverse complement strand
TTAGTTCGCAAAACCAAAATACAACATTTGGGGGAAACCTTCGGGGAGTACCCCATCTTATCTTATTTTAGTCGGACAGTAGTGATACATTATCTAAAACCCTATGTAAACCTTGCCAACCATAGTTTACAATTAAGCCTTGTTTCCCCAAGTAAAATTTGCCGAAATAGGGTAGCAGACAACAATTATAGAAAGCGAAGTAGCAACCGACCGCAGGGAACTAACTGCCGCTAAACTTCGCTTAGCCGGGTGCGGGTTATCCCCTAATAATTCCGGAGGCTCCCCAACGGGGTTTTCCATCGCACTGCCGCTGCCCCTGCTACTGCTACTGCTTCTACACCCCTGCCCACCTCACAAAACTACACCACACTTGTCTCTTGTCCCTCGTCCCTCGTCACTTGTCGCTTGTCTCTATCTCCTCACCCCGCCCAGTTCTCCCGGTCGAGACTCCGGTAATTGATGGCTTCTGCCAGGTGATTCGGTTCAATATTTTTACTTTCTTCCAAATCGGCAATGGTGCGCGATACTTTCAGGATACGGTCATACGCCCGGGCCGAAAGGCCCAGTTTTTCCATGGCATTTTTAAGCAGCTGACTGCCTTCTGCACTGATCTGGCAATGTTCGCGCATGAGCGCAGGAGTGAGTTGAGCATTGCAATGAATACCCTCGTGATCGTTATACCGTTCTATTTGAAGCTTGCGGGCTTTGATCACCCGGTAGCGCACATCTTCACTGGACTCGGATGGCCGGAGCTCTGAAAGCTTGTCGAACGGAACCGGTATCACCTCAATATGGATGTCGATCCGGTCGAGCAGCGGACCTGATATGCGGTTCAGGTATTTCTGCACCACACCTGCAGAACAGACGCAATCTTTTTCAGGATGGTTGTAAAAACCGCATGGACAGGGATTCATGCTGGCCACCAGCATAAACGATGCCGGGTATTCGATGGAAAACTTGGAACGTGAAATGGTGATGCACCGGTCTTCCAACGGCTGACGCATCACTTCAAGCACCGACCTTTTGAATTCCGGCAGCTCATCGAGGAACAATACGCCGTTATGAGCCAAAGAAATTTCCCCGGGTTGGGGAAACGAGCCTCCGCCGACTAAAGCCACGTCAGAAATTGTATGGTGCGGACTCCGGAAGGGCCTGCAGGTCAACAGTGATGCATCGCGCGTAATTTTTCCGGCAACAGAATGTATTTTCGTTGTTTCCAGTGCTTCATTCAGCGACAAGGGGGGCAATATGGTAGGTATCCGCTTAGCCAGCATGGTTTTTCCCGAACCCGGCGGACCAATCATCAGCAGGTTATGACCGCCTGCAGCGGCAATCTCAAGGGCACGCTTCACATTTTCCTGACCTTTTACATCAAAAAAATCTTCTTCATAATCGTTGATGTTCGTGAAGAACTCGTTGCGTGTATCTACTATAGTGGGTTCAATAACCTGTTTTCCGGCAAGAAAGTCAACTGCCTGGTTGATGTGCTCCACGCCAATAACATCGAGGTTGTTCACCACAGCTGCCTCGCGGGCATTGTGCACGGGCAGGATAAATCCCTTGAAGCCCTGTTTCCGGGCCTCAATAGCAATAGGCAGTACCCCTTTGATGGGCTTCACACTTCCGTCAAGCGACAGCTCACCCATAATCAGGTATTTGTCCAGATCCGGACAGGCTATTTGTTCGCTGGCAGCCAGAATTCCTATTGCCAGCGGAAGATCATAAGCTGACCCTTCCTTTTTCAGATCTGCCGGTGCCATGTTGACAATGACCCTGCGTCCGGGCATACGGTAATCATTGGATTTGAAGGTAGATTCGATCCGGAACTGGCTTTCCTTAACCGCGTTATCGGGTAAACCCACCATGTAAAAGCTGGCCCCCTGAATGATGTTCACCTCGATGGTAATCATGGCGGCATTCACGCCATAAACAGCGCCGCCAAACGTTTTAATCAGCATAAGAATATGTATTAATTACCTGTATCTTCTTATTTACCGCGCCTGAACTTCTCGTTCCTCGAACGTCTTTTTTCCTCTTTTCGGATCCACTCACATCCGCACTGGTTGATATCAAATGTTTCCCTGCAACTAAGTTTCAGGTTGATTCCGGCTCTTAAATTTACATTTTTCACATAGAAAGGCAAAATAAAACCCAGTATATTATCACTAACCAGGTAAAGTTGTACCGGCCTTTTTCCATAAGCCACACCCAGTCCCAGGTTGGTTATGCTGTTGTTCATATACGACCAGCTGACGCTGGTTCTGAGTCTTTTATCTGCCCTCGTGAGCAGTGAAACAGTGGCTCCTGTTTGCAGTTTCCCGGGAAGCAATCTGTTATACAAAAGAAAATTCAGATCGTATCGGTTATTGAGTTGGTAGGCTGCCCCCAGATACATCCTCGGATCAAGATACTGCACATAAGGATTGGCCGTGACTTCCTCGTTCATGTTCTGGTTCATCTCGTCAAACACATCCAAAAGATAGTCTTCGTCAACAGACCCTTGTCCGAATGGCCCATTGTAGGCATGTGTCCCTTCGAGCCGGTAATTGGTAAGGTTGCTGCGGTAATAAATCAAACCTAAATCCAAAAGACTTCCTGATAAAACCAATCTGTCATTGTATTTGTATATGAATCCGGCATCAAAGGCAAGACCCGGATTTCTGAAATTCATCAGATGTTTCAGAAGAGGGGCATCATACACCTCCTGAAATCTGTATGCACCAGGAGTTTCCTCCCTTAACGCAACAGGAAGAGAACTGTTGAACCCGCCGTCAAAGTCAAAGGTCAGTTCACGGGTGCTGTTTTCCACATATATGTTAAGTGCACTGTTACCGGTATTCAGGTTGAATTCCCCGAACAGAATCTTCACCTTGGCCCCTACGGTCAGGTTAGTTGATCGCTTCCGTGCAATACCAAAGGCGAATTCCCGGTAATGGTTCATCATCATCCGGGTTCCCTGAATTCCTATGGTATTGCCCTCGAATTCTTCGCTTCCACGCAGCGTGAATGCAACCAGGTCAGCTGTATAAAGAAATGCCGTATTGTTCTTCTCGGTTATTGTGAAGGAATAATAATCCCTGTTACGTCTGATTCCCAAAGCGAACAGGGTGGAATGAAACTCACCGATAAAATAGTTGTGATTGGCAAGTTTTGCCGTATTGAAATTGTGTTTTCTTTCGAAAGAGCCATCGGTGTATAAGGTGAACATGCTTGCGGGGGTAAATCCGCTGTTGGCAATATTCATATGAAATGAGGAGATCAAAGGCAGGCCGATGAATATGCCACAGTCGAGTTGTACGGCAGGATTTACGTAATTCGCTTCAGGAAGTGAATGCATGAAAAAAAGCGTATTATTCTGTTGCGCTTCCACATGAAGTTGCGCCGCCATGAACCATACGATCATCAGAAATAGCCTGGAAGCTGTTTTTGCGAAAAAACCCTTTACCATGGTGTGTTGTTTCAGGCAAAAAATCGACGTTCCGCTTCAATCCTAACAAATTGAAACCTAAAGTACCGATTCAATATAATGTATCAGCGCATGAATTACTTTGATATGTATCTCCTGTGTCCTGTCGGAATACTTACTGAAAGGGGCCCTGATTTCCACATCACAAATGCCGGCAAGTTTGCCGCCATCTTTACCTGTCAGTCCCACCACTTTCATACCCTTCAATCGCGCAGCCTGAGCTGCCATCAGAACATTGGCGGAATTTCCGCTGGTGCTGATCGCCAGCATCACATCTCCCGGCAGGCCAATAGCTTCAACATACCTTGAAAAAATATGATCAAACCCAAAATCATTGCCTGAACAGGTAATATGCGACGGATCGGAAATAGAGAGCGCTGCAAGGGCTTTTCGCTGGCTGCGGTATAAACCCGACAGTTCTTCGGCGAAATGCATGGCATCGCACATGGAACCTCCGTTTCCGCACGACAACAGCTTATGCCCTTCTTTCAATGCCAGTGACATGATGGCTCCTGCCTTTTCAATATTGCTGAAATTATGGTCATCCGAAATGAACCTTTCCAGCACATCCCTGGCTTCCAGAAATTCCTGTTTGATCATGCTCATTTTTTCCATATTGAGGTAATATATCAATCCTAATTTACACTCCCTTCCTCTTCGTCCGCATCGTTATCCTCCTCCAATATTTCAGGTAAAAAGGCGGTAGATTCAGCCTGGGGAAGAGATTCCACATCACGCAGACGACGCTGAATGGCTTTTGTGCGCTTGCCAACCAGTTCATCCAATTGGTTCGAGGCGGTATGAAGGTTCTTTTGGGCCTTTTCCAGCATGCCTCCAAACTTTTCGAATTCGGTTTTAATAGCGCCAAGAACTTTCCACACTTCACTGCTGCGCTTTTGTATAGCCAGCGTTTTAAAGCCCATCTGCAGGCTGTTCAGAATGGCGGCCAGTGTGGTAGGTCCGGTAATTATAATATGAAATTCACGCTGCAGCTGTTCCATCAGGTCTGTGCGACGTATTACTTCGGCATACAATCCTTCAAAAGGCAGGAACATAATACCAAAATCGGTAGTTCCCGGGGGATCAATATATTTTTCCCGAATATCACGCGCCATCCTCCGGATAACTGCATCAAGGTTTTTAGCTGATGCTTCAATGGCATCGATATCGCCGTTTTCATAAGCATCGGTAAGGTGGTGATAAGCATCTTGTGGAAATTTAGCATCGATTGGCAAATACACCACGCCATTGTCATCATCCTTTCCGGGGAGTATGATGGCAAATTCCACCAAATCCGAAGAGCCCCTTTTTGTTCTGACATTTGCCGCATATTGTCCGGGGGCAAGAACCTGTTCAAGCAACATTTCCAGACGAACTTCACCCACACCTCCACGTAACTTCACATTGCTCAATACCTTTTTGAGTCCGCCTACATCCTGGGCCAATGTCTGCATTTCTCCAAGTCCCTTTTGTACACTTTCAAGCTGTTTGGAAACCAACTCAAAAGATTGTCCCAGTCGCTCATTCAGGGTCTTTTGCAGCTTCTCGTCAACCATTTCGCGCATTTGCTCAAGTTTCTTGGCGGTGTCGGCAATCAACTCGTTCTGCTTGACTTCCAGTGCTCCGAATTTCTCCTTCTGCAACACATTGAACGACTCTACATTCCGGTCAAAAGCAACCTGAAAATCTTTCATGCTTCGTGTGAGCTCTTCACGGTTTGAATCGGTTATGCTTTTAAGCTGATCGAGTTGTGTTTTTGAAATGGCATTCAGCACTTCAAGCAGGGAGTTCTGAAAAGATCCCAGTGTGGAAGTCAATTCCTGCCTGTTGCTTCGCACCTCGTCCCTGACTGTTGCTTCAACCCTGGCTCCATCTTTTTCTGCCTGAACCAGCTTTTCATTCAGTTTGGCAAACAAATGCCGCGGGCCAAAGAATATCAGAACAATCAGAATGATCAGTGCTAAAATAACCGCAGCTATGCTTAAGTAAAGCTCCATATAAATCAGATATTCCTACAACAAAACTGTTGTATTTGAGATTTTAAAGATAGCAATAAATTGTAAGCCCGAAAAAACCGCAATGTTTACTCATTATCAGCGCGTAACACTTACTCAACTTAGCGAAAAACAACAACCTGTCAGGAATTTCATGATGCCATTCTTACATAAGAATGATCAGGTTTTCATGAACTGATCTCTCCCAAAAACCTGCGCGGATTATCATACGATATGGTACGGAACTCCTTTTCACCCAAATAGCCCCGCAAATCAATGCCAAAGCACCGCTCGGTAGTTTTGGTTTCCACCATGTAATAATCTGAACCAAAAAGAATTTGCCCGTTGATTTTGGGATCGCTGAGCAACACCTTCAGTAACGGGAAAAACTCACGGTTATTCAGGGTAAAGGAGATATCTGCATAAACGTTCTTATGTTCCTCCATCATGTCTTTGATCAGCAGAAGCCAGCTGTCTTTATCCTCAGGGTGATCCAGAAACTGATGCCAGTAATGCTCCGAACCAAAGTGTGCCAGGCATAACCGCAATTTTTTATGCTTTTCCAGCACAAATTTATAGTTCAGCGGGTTGGCAAAATTGGAGCACAGTCTTTTTCGATTGCACGTGTCCAGATCAAGCGGAATTTTGGAACCGGCAAGAAGTGCTTTGATTTCCCAGGGCCAGCCTTTGTTATGGGTAGGGTTAAACGGACTGCAATGCGCAATAACAGGAAGATCATTCTTTTCGGCATATTCATAGGCAGGTGTCAGACGTGGATCATAGGGGAAATATCCGATCGAAGGATAAATCTTGATTCCGCTAAAACCCCATTCTTCAATGCATTTCCTGAGCATATCCATCATGTCAGTCTGGTTCGGATCCAAATGCACAAAAGGAAGAATGATGTCAGGATAAGCCCGCTTCAGTTCTGCCAGCTCACTGAGCTGTTCCATGTAAGGCCTGGGTACTTTGCCGGCGTTCATATAGGTCATGTCCATGGCCAGCACCATGAATTTGGAATTCACCGGGTAAAACTTCTGACATTCCTCGAAAATTTCTTTCTGTCCCTTGTACCGGCCTATTTTAATAAACCTGACATATTTCCGGAACTGATCGTTACTGGTAAGCGGATTCAGCAGGTTCAGCAAAAAACCGATGGTCTGAAAACCCGGCGTGGTGGCCAGTAAACGCACGAGACCCAAGGGAAGGTACTTCCGGGCAATATCTTTTTCATTGAAAGTATGAATGTGACAGTTATAGAGCATAGGATGATGTTTGGGTGTTTGTTGTGAAAGAAGAAAGTTGTGTGCTATGAGCTATGAGCTGCGAGCAATGAGTTATGAGGTGCGAGTCATGAGCCATGAGCTGCGAGCAATGAGCTATGAGGTGCGGGTTGTGGGACCTGTGTCAAAGTAAGATAAAAACCAACAAAAACAGACGTGCATGAACAGGTTCTCTGACAATTCTTTTATTTAACCAACCGAATATAAGAAAATTTTACCACACTGCGTGCGAAAGGTCGTGTCATTAACCAATGATCACCGTCTTATTACTTATGTTTGATAAAGATTCCGTATTTTTAGGCTCTGAAAATATGCATTTGTATCAGATTCATCAACCCCTTTGATATTTCCAGAATATGTACTACCTGAAATGCGAACATTGCGGACATTTGAATGAAGTCAAATCAGAGTACCTGGTTTTTTGTGCCGGTTGCAGCAAAAAAATTGAAAACAACTTCGCTTCCTGGAGCCGGAAAAATGCAGGGAAAACGCTGGAAGATTTTAAGAAGCTGGTATGCATTAATGATGAACAGGCGGCGCTTCTGGAAAAAGAAACAACAAGAAAGAAAATTCCCCTGGGAATCAAAATCCTGGCCGGCTACATGGCCGCACTGGCCATTCTGCTGGCACTGCTGATGCTCGCTGATGACATATTTTCAGGGTTACGCAACATATTTCACTTTTAACATACTCTAATCATGCCGGCAATCAATTACCGCAAACTCAGAAAAGACGAAATCAACCTGATCATCAACAACCGGATAGCTTTTTTATATGAGTTGCAGGGTGAACCAACACCTGAAAAAGAAACTGCCTTGAGAAAAAACCTGGCTGCATATTTCACAAAAGCTTTGAATGACAATTCTTTTATAGGCATAATTGCAGAGCAGGGTGACCGGGTAATCGGATCGGGGGGAATGGTGATTCAGGAAATACCGGGCCATTTCAAAATTCCAACCGGGAAACTTGGCTATATACTCAATATTTTCACCATTGCGGAATTCCGGGCTTTGGGTATCGCCTCGGCCATTGTGGATATGCTTGTAGAAGAAGCGCGCCGGTTGAATCTGGACAAGGTATACCTGCATGCATCGGCCGCCGGTATTGAAATTTACCGGAAAAAGGGATTTGTTGAACCGGATATGCCGGAGTTGGA
>JAFGOR010000047.1 GCA_016926375.1 Bacteroidales bacterium | reverse complement strand
TTCCACGTCTTCGCCGTAAGAAATATGTCCGCCTACTGCCGTATCCCATTTGCCGGGTTGTACCAGCTTGTTCATGGGCCGCTTTTGCAGATAAATTTCCCCATTGTTGTTAAGCACATGCAGGTGCACCACCGGATGCAATAAACTTTTGTCGGAATGACAAACGCTTCGCGGTGCCTTGCCAATTATCTCACCTTTGCTATTGAGCAGCGGCAGCCATTCCTCCTGCGCCAGTTTGCGGCGCATAATATACGAGCGGGCAAATTCGAAGAGGATGAACCGGTCGAACCTGCGGTCCTTTACCCAATACCAAATCAGTCCTCCAATGCCAACGCCAATGGCCACAAACAAGCCAATCCGGATTCCCCATATTTTATAGGCCAAAATGAAGGCAAATAGCGGAATAAACACGGGCAAAAGCTGCAATAAAATTTTTCTGCCGCTCATCACTCTGTCTTGATCGAATTGGCAGGGTTCATGGTAGAAGCCTGATAGGCTTTATAGCTGACTGTAACTAAGGTAATGATAACGGTTATCAGAGCTGTTATTAAAATCAGCGTAATTCCAATTTGTGTTTTGTATGCATAGTTTTTCAGCCAGTTGTTCATGAAAAACCAGGCTGTGGGAACTGCGATGATTATTCCTGCACTGGCAAGCAGTAGAAATTCTTTTGAGATCAGTTTCATTATGGTTCCCTCACTGGCACCAAGTACTTTTCTGATACCGATTTCCTTGGTTCGTTGTTCAACCATGTAAGAAGCCAAACCGAACAAACCAATACATGCAATGAATATGGCAAGAAGCGTAAAGAGGGTGAAGATCTGCCCTCGTTTTTCATCAGCTTTAAATTGTCCTTTAAACCTGTCGGTAAGAAAAGTATAGGAATAGGGCTGATCAGGAAACAAATCACTCCATGTTGTTTCAATAAAATTGAGTGTTTCCTGTGTATTATCACCGCTCAGTTTCACATAAATCATGTTGTTTAATTCACGATACACAAGCATCAGCGATTCAACTTCATTATACATGCCTGTCTGATGATAATCCTTCATAACTCCAATAACGCTCGCCCGAACCGTATTTGAGTCTCCCAATTCAACTTTCTTTCCCAATGGCTCTTTCCAGGCCATCCGATTTACAAAAGTTTCATTTACAACAACAGCACGTAATGTATCCGAAGGCATATCCTGCTGGAAATCACGCCCACTCTTCATTTTAATCCCAAGTGTTTCAATGAAATCATGATCAACCACAGCAAAATTCACTCCTTTCTGAACCATACCCTCATCTGTTTCCACATTGAAGATTACTTTTCCGGAACCTTCTCCCAAAGGGGTATTTGTGGAAGTTACATATTTGATTTCTTTATTTTCAAGCAAGGCCTGCTTAAGTAACGGATATTTATTGCTTATATTCCGGTCGAGTTGCAGTGTGATCACATTGTTCTGGTCAAATCCCTGGTCCATATGCTTCATGAAATGCAATTGTTTGAATACAACGAGTGTGCATAAGATCATGATAGCCGAAACGGCAAACTGGATTACAATCAGTACTCTTCGGAAAAAACTGCCGGCCGACCCCTGAGTGATTTCACCCTTCAGTACGGTTACAGCACTATACCGGGAAAGAACAAAAGCCGGGTAACTGCCTCCTATTATGCCTACCAATAGCAAAATTCCGAAAGATGTGAGCAATACCATAAAAGAAAACACAGCGCTTAGATCAAAGTTTCTGCCTGCCAGCTCATTGAATTTGGGCAACAGAACGATTACTAATACCAAACTGACTACCAGTGAAATAAAAGTAAAAACAACCGATTCTGAAAGAAACTGTAATATAATGGGGCCACGTTCGGAACCTACCACTTTCCGCAGCCCTACCTCCCTGGATCTTTTGGCAGAGCGTGCCGTGGCCAGGTTAACATAGTTCATGGCAGCAATGAGAACCAGGAAAACGGCTACTATAGCAAAAATATATACATAGGTGATGCTTCCCGTTGGTTCAGGTTCACCGGCATTATTGGAATAAAGATGAATTCGGGTCAGTGGCTCCAACTGGTATTTAATTTTAATTCCCATACTCTCAAAAATGGGCTTCATATACTTATCGTACATGCCCTGGATCTTATTCTCAAAAGCTTTTACATCGGTGTTTTCAGGGAACAGCAGATAGGTAAATACGCCAAAATTCCCCCATGATCCAAGCTCCCTGGGCAAATTATTTCTTGATGCCACCGCATCAAACCTGAAATGGGAATTGAAAGGGACATCTTCAATTACACCGGTAACTTCATAGGTCCTTTCTTTGGTTACAAGAGATTTACCAATGGGATCAAGGTCTCCGAAGTATTTGGCAGCTACTGTGCTGGTAAGAATAATTTTATTGGGCTCTGTAAGAGCCGTTTTAACTTCTCCTTTTAAAACCTTATAGGAAAAAACATCAAACAGCGTAGAATCAACATAATTGAAATTGTCTTCATTGAATTCTTTGTCTTCGTATTTGAATAGTGTATGCCCCATGTTGATGAATCTTACGTAAGCCTCAACCTCGGGGTAGTCCTGGGCAACCTGAGGCCCAAATGGTATCTGTGCAACAATCCAGGTAAATTCGTCATCAGGCTCCGTTATTGTTGATGAAACCCTGTAAATTCTGTCAGCCTTTTCATGATATCGGTCGTAACTTATTTCATTGGCTGAATAAATAATCAGAAAAAGGGCACTGGTTATGCCCAATGTAAGGCCGGCAATATTCAGAAGACTATAGCCGAAGTGCCTGAATATGTACCTTACAGTTGATTTTATCAGATTTGAAAACATACTTAAGGGTTTTGAGATGGGGTAAAAACATCAATACAGGGTTAAAATTAATGATGTTTCGTCAATATAAAATCTCCGATACAATAAATGTCTAAACGTCACCATTTCTTCTTTACAAACAGGCTAATTTCCCCGTTCTGCTCAGGCTGTGGCTATAGCCGTCAAGTTAAGAAAATCTTACGCCCTTATCTTTGTGCCATATGGCTTAAAGATAAGGGCGTAAGCAATTATTCAAATCCTTAGCATGATGGCTATGGGCTGTGCCTGAGCCGTTCCTATGTTATCAGGCTTCGCCTGATGATGAGCCTCGCAGCGCCTGGTTGGTGAAATAAGCCCGGTTAATCTACATTCACTAACTTTGCTTCAACAAGATATCTCTCAAAATGAAAAAACCATTAAAAATCTACCTGGCAGGCCCTGATGTGTTCCTGCCCAACGCCCTGGAAGCAGGCAACAGAAAAAAAGTGCTTTGTGCCCAATATGGTTTCGAGGGCATGTTTCCGCTCGACAACAAGATCGATGACCCGGGAGAAAAACGCCCCCATGGATTCAGGATCAGCCAGGCAAACGAAAATCTCATTAACGAATGTCAGCTGGTAATTGCCAACATCACCCCATTCAGGGGACCCAGCGCTGATGCGGGTACGATATTTGAGATTGGTTATGCCCGGGCCCGCGAAATACCCGTTTTCGCATATTCAAACACCGCGGTGCACTTCAGGGAAAGAACCAGATTTTTTTTCAGGTTGAAGCCTGACGCGGTTACCGACAGGAACGGAATGAAACTGGAAGATTTTGAAATGACCGACAACCTGATGATCGACGGTGGTATCCTGGCCAGCGGGGGCATAATTATTACCCGTGAGGTTCCGAAAAAGGAATTATACACCAACCTCGAAGCTTTTGAGGAATGCCTGAAGGCAGTGAAAAAACTAAAAAAGCATTGATGAGCCTCATGGATTTGATGATGCGGTGAATTCCAAAACCATGGGCCTAAAACACCGAACATCGAACAAGGAATATCGAACACCGAACCGAAGTTCGGCCGAAGTTAGGCTCAGGCTGCGCCTGAGTCGCTTTTATGCTTTCAGGCTTTGCCTGATGATGACATTGCTGAGCTTAGTTTCCGAACCAGGCCCGAATCACCTTCCCCCCACAAACGACATGGCCTTTACTTCATTGATGAGCACATCTTTCACATACTGCGCCGAACCAATGTGCAGATAACTGCCCTGTCCGTAACCGGCCATCTTTTTCATGCGGCTGATGGCCTCCTCATTGATGCCGAATCCCAAAATGGAAAGTTTGATTCCTTTGTCAGCGTAGCCGGATATTAATTGCTCGTATTGCGTATCGGTTACATTCTTTTCCGAAAACTCGCCGTCGGTGGCCAGTATGATCTGGTTGTTTCCGTTTTCAATGAATTTTCTGGTTGCCAGCTCATAGGCTGTATTCAATCCCTTTACTCCCTGAGTGATCCCCGCCGCAGTCAACTCCTGTACCACCTCCATTATCTTGTCCTTTTCATCACCCGGAACACCCCGCAGCACAATCTTTGCATCCCCGGCATACGTGATAATCGAAACGTTATCAATATGCCGCAAAGCCAGCGCCAGGTTGTTAACCGATTGCTGAAGCAGCGTAAATTTGCCGTTCTGCCGCATGGAGCTTGAAACATCCAGCAACAGCACAATGTTGTTGGCAGCATACTTGTCTTCAGGCAATTCTGTTGATGTTACAACAGGAGGTGCAGGAAAAGCAGTATCTTTTGTCGCAGGAACAAAAACGGGACTTTCAACACCGGCCATTACAGGCCCTGCCTTAAGCGGTATCAGCTCTATGAGCACATTGGGTTGCGAACGCGGCAGAAAAAAATCGAGGTTGTAAGGTTCATATCCCGTTAAGGCTGATTTCACGTTGTACTGTCCAATGGGAAGTGCCTTTACCGCTTTCCCGTTTCCATCGGTTTTACACAAAATGGGATTTTCCGTTTTGAAGTTGTGCACAAAAGAAACCTCAACAAAGGGCAACGGGGCCTGAGTTTCCTTATTTACCACCAGCACATTGCGCAGCGTCATGTTGTTCCGGTCCGGAAAGCATTCTTCAATGGTTATGGCGTTGCCCTTCAGTGTGAGCACATACGGGTCGTTATCCAGGTTGGTATAAATCCGAATTTCTTCGGTAAAAGTTCCGAGATAACCGGGTTGGTAGAAAACCGAGATCAATCCCTTTTCTCCCGGACCAAAAAACCGGCGTTCATAGCCCACCTTCACATCACGACCTTTCTCTACCACCAGAATGGCCAGTTTCTGATCCGACACATTGGTGAATTCAACCGTCTTTGCCGGGTACATCACCGAAGCAATGTTCCCGAAATCCACCAGTGATGTGGCAAGCTTCATGCTTGCAGGCTGGGCATTTATCCAAAAGCACAGCATATTAAGCAAACCTGTGAAGACCAGACCGTTTTTGAAAAATCTTGTTCCCATAATTTATTGTTCCCCATCAATACGCTAAATTTAATCATCCCCATTCACATCTGCAATGCTTTTTTCACAACAAACAACCCGCCCCATTCATTCCCACATTTTCCCCGTTGGTTGACTTTTTTTGGCGTTAATACCTCAGAAATGCACTTTTGCAAATAAAATGCCATGAAGTCCATCGCCATCCTGATTTTAGTTTTAAGTATTGAATTTGTTGTTTACCTCATCTTTTTCCGTCCTTACCTGCTGAATTGGGGTGCCACTCCCGGTGAGCGTGCCATGGCCATGCAGGGCGATAAATATGCCGAGACCATCAGCTGCACCAGGGCTGTTGAAATTACCAGGCCTGCTGCGGAGGTATGGCCTTATGTGGCCGCCCTGGGAGCTGACCGAAGGGGATTCTACAGCTATGAATTCCTGGAGCGTCCTTTAGGTTACGGAACCGCAAAAATACCTGATTTAAAAAATATCGATATGCCCGTTGGCCGGCTGATCCCCTATACCAAACCGGATGCTGAAGGAAATTTCCACGACGGCTTTAAAATTATTGAATCCGAACAAGGAAAGTATTTTGTATTACAGGTTTGGGGGGAATTCAGGTTAACGGAAACAACAGAAGGAAACACGCGCCTGCTGGTGCGCACCCACTGGCCCAACAAGCAGGGAATTTTGCACAGGTTGTGGACCGCGGTTTTTGATGCCGGGCATTACATCATGGAACGCAGGATGATGCTGGGCATGAAGGATGCAGCCGAATCAACCGGGAAATACGACAGTGCTGCGGCTGATTTTTTCTGGTTCCTTTGCATTGTCCTATCCGGGTTGGCCGGTCTTTCCCTGGCTTTCATTTCCCCGGGCTATTTCAAACTGCTGTCGCCTTTCTTTTTCCTGGTTATCTGGCAGTTTTTCCTGCTGGTGGCAAATCCACGGCCCATTGCCGGGGCACTCATCCTGTTGATAGCTGCAAGTTTTGTATACGCCAACCGCTTTTTGAGGTAGTCAACTCTAAACCACGTTCAAGCCTCATCGGGTAGCAATGAATTTCTGTCGCGCACTTGCACTGTCCGGTAATTTTCCTTATACTTGCTTCTGCTTACAACTTTGCCTTCAACTAATTGCAATGATCAGTTCATCAGCAACCTATTCAAAACAATGAAAAAACTATTTTTCCTTTCCCTGTTGCTTATCACCGTGATACCTGCTTTTGGGCAATCCAAAATGAGTATCCTCAACAAGGATAGAACCATTGGTAAAAACTACCTTGCAGACAGTGATATCAGGGCAACCGAGTACTTTTTCCCGGAGCGAATCGACAAATACTACCATGACATTACTAACAACCACCTCACCGTTGAACTTCGGGGATTGAGCGAAATTGGCAAAAATCCAAAAGCTATTGGAAAAATTGTGGTTTATGATCTGAATAAACATCAGGTCAATTGGTCAAAGAATATCAACTTCCAGTCGAGCACCATGCTGCAATACAACGATATGTTGATTCAATCCAAACCGGGGTTTTCTTTTAGGTTGGATATGGAAACCGGTAAAAAACTCTGGGATATACCTAAAAATATCATGTATATTGACCCGGTTACCGGAATTGGTTTGGGTTATCCTTACAGTTCTTCCCAAGGCTTCAGCAAACGCCTGGAGGCATTTGACATGAAAGATGGCGGGTTTCTGTGGTATCGGGAAATTTACCGGGAATATGGCTGGAATGACCTGTTTCACCTAAATGATTCCGTAATCCTTCTTGCTTCAGCCGGATTGCATACCATCAATCTCAGAACTGGCGGTGGATGGAACAATGATGCCGTTACCGGTACAAATAATTACAATAAAGTGATTGCGGCTAATGCTATTGGCATTGCCATGGGACTGGTTACAGGAACATTTTTGGTTTATACCGGAAGCGATATTGTGACCGATATCAATTCAAATATATTGATTGATGATGAGGTGCTTTATTATGCATCCAGGGAGAAAATATCAGTTGTTGAAATCAATGGTTTTGACAGATGGTCACGTATCCTCCCAAAAAGAGAAACCGCTAAGTCTTCTGTTTTCATACAGGATAGCGTGCTTTACATGATAAATTATGGTTACGCTTTTTTAAATGGACAAAGAATACAACACGGAGAACCCTTTATTGCAGCTTTCACCAGGCAAAGTGGAAGACAGTTGTTTCTCAGCAAAGCAGGCAACGAAGAAGAGATGATACTGGACTTCCTGACCGGAAACCATGAATTGTTGTTGCTATATAAAGACAAAGTTGCCAGGTATGCTATGGATGATGGCAGACTACTGGCAAAAACAGCTATACCTGTTAAAAACCAGGGCAAATTGAAAAGTTTCATCGGAGACGAATATTACACTAAGACAGATTCGCTGTATCAGCCACTGGCTGCCTGTGACCCGGATAAACTGTATGTTTTAACTGAAAAAGATCAAATTCTTATCCTAAATACCGGATTTGATATCCTGGACACAACAGAAACCAACCAGTTTTATCAATGCAATATGAGTTTTGATGAAATGAAATTCCTGGTCAGGGACAATGAAACAATTATAGTTGATAGCGAATACAGGAAGATTGCAGCAATAGAAGCTGGTTCAAATGCATACCTGCAGGGGACTAATCTTTATGAGGCCAGGGATAAAACGCTTGCAATCATTGATCTGTCGGAAATATTTCGCGGAAATAGGTAAAATTTGCTAACTTTCAGCTGCTATTTATCTAATATTAACTTAAACAATCCCCTATGCCATTCTTCGGACCAGCCAGCCGGTTCAGTGAATTCAAAGACGATTTCCTGAAAGATACCGGAAAACAAGCTGCAGATGATATGCAGCTTTATGCACAATATGTTGCTGCACGTTTTGCCGATATGAACCACCGGCTGCTCAACAACATGTCGAATGAAATTCAGGAGCTGCAGAAATTATTGAAAAAGGTATAAACGGAAAGGTCCTGATTGTAATCAGAGTAATCTCAAAAATCATTCTAATCAAAGTTCAGACAGTTTCCCCATCCTGAAAAGCTCAATCATCTCCCCCGCGATGCTGATATCAGCTGGGGGATAAGTGGGAAGATTATCCCGTGAAAACCAGCCTGCATCAGATATTTCCTTAGGATCAATCACAATGGGCTGCCGGTCATCAGCCTCAGCAACAAACCCGATCATCAGGGTGCCCGAAACCGGCCAGGGTGAACTTTTATAGTAGCGGATATTCCACACATCAAGTCCCGTTTCTTCTTTAACCTCCCTCACCACAGCTGCCTCAAGCGATTCACCCACATCGGCATACCCGGCAACAAGCGAATAAAAGCCGCCCCTGAAGTTAATGCCTTTGGCAAGCAGAATTTTATTCTTGCACACAACAGCAACAATAATGGCCGGCGAAATTTTTGGATAAATGGTATTTCCGCATGTTTCGCAATAAAGTGCCCTTTCGTCCTGTTTCAGTTTCATGCCGGCACCGCATTTTCCGCAGAAACGGTTCAGTTCATACCAGTTCAGTAACTGATGTGCCACAATAGATGCCCAGGCAACCTCTCTGGGTTGAAGTACCCTGAAAAGGTTCACCCCGCGATAAACATAACCGGAATCATCCGGAACAACAAAATCCTGTACCAGGAAGCAGTTGGTGTTGTCGAGCGAAAACAGGAATATGCCCTGCTCACATTTTTGAACAGCTTCTTTTCTAAAAGGAATTGTATACTCTTCACCCTGTTGCTTCAGCAGCAGATCACCACCCCGAAACTGAAAAACAAAATCCTCATCACAACTATCGGCCTGAATAAACGAATTTTTAAAAACGTGGGGGTTGATGTCCTGAATCATATTTCACTGGTTAAAGTTGCAAATGTAAGAAGAATAGCACAAAATGCGGTAACTCGGTCATATCGTCAAGGAATATAATGACTAATCAATCATTTATATTATACATAGTGATCGGGTAAATCGGACCTGATGTTCATTTGTCAAATATTTTCCATTCCTTCACGTTAAAAAGATGAAATTTGATGGTCAATCATGAATCCTGTGGATAAAAGAAAAACGCTGCAAATAGGCCTGTATGCTGCAGCAGCAATACCCGTTGTCATTGCGCTGATTGTATTCATCAGGGCATGCTGCTTGCTGGAAAGTAAAAACGAGTTGCGCCATATAAAAAATGCAACAGCATCGGTGGTTTTATCACAGGAAGGCGAATTAACAGGCAAAATTTTCAAGGAAAACCGCACCAGCATCACCTATGATCAGATTTCCGAAGACCTAATTCAGGCACTTTTGTCTACTGAAGATGCCCGGTTTTATAATCACAGCGGAGTTGATACGCGCAGTCTTTTCAGGGTTTTCTTTAAAACCCTCCTGCTTCGCAGAGAAAGTGCAGGAGGTGGCAGCACCATCACCCAGCAATTGGCAAAAAACCTGTTTGGAAGAAATATCCGGGGCCCGTTTGCCCTGCTTACCATCAAGTCAAAGGAGGTCATGCTGGCCCGTCGGCTCGAAAAGCTGTTTTCGAAAGAGGAAATTCTTACACTATACCTCAATACTGTGCCCTTTGGCGAAAACATCTACGGAATAGAAACTGCCGCCCAACGTTACTTCAACACTAAGGTGGAATTGCTGAAAACAGAAGAATCGGCAGTTCTTATTGGCATGCTCAAGGCCAATTCTTTGTATAACCCACGGATTCATCCCGATAAAGCACTGAAACGAAGAAACATTGTTTTCCGGCAGATGCAGAAATATGGCTATCTTAACCCGGCTGCAGCCGATTCGCTTTGCCTGCTGCCTCTGGAACTGGATTACGCCAACCTGGAAACCAATGGCCCGGCCGATTACTTTGTTTACCAGGTAAAGCAGGAAGTGAAACGCATCCTGAAACAACTCGACTCACCAGAGGGGAAAAAATGGAACCTGGAAGAAGACGGACTTATCATAACCACAACCCTCAATTTGCATATCCAGCGCTTTGCCAACCAGGCATTCCGCAAACACCTGTCGGTAATGCAAAACCTGCTCGAAAGGCAATATCAAAGCAAATCCGGTAAAAAGTACATTGACAACCAGGTGAAAACTGAATTGAAGTGGTTAAATCGTTCCAATAATGCCGATGAAAAAAGTATCAGACAGGTTTTCAGCTGGGACGGCATTCGGTCCGACTCAATGACTCTGGCCGACAGCATCAGACAATCGGTGAAGCTGCTTCAGGCTGGTTTGCTGGCAGTTGATCCGCGCACAGGAGCAATAAAAGCCTGGGTAGGTGGAATTGACTTCAAAACCAATCCATACGACCAGGTGACAGCACGCCGGCAAATGGGTTCGGTATTTAAGCCGGTTCTGTTTGCAGCTGCCCTCGAAATGGGTTATACACCCTGCCATTACCTGGATAATGATTCCATCACCATCAAGGGATATGACGATTGGCATCCGCAGAATTTTGACCATTCTGTTGGCGGGAAATATTCGCTCAATGGCGCCCTGATGCACTCCATGAACATTCCGGCGGTAAACCTGTATCTTGAAACGGGTTTTGACCGTATCGACACGCTCTGGAAAAAACTGGGTTTTTCTTTTCAGCTGGTCAACGCCCCGTCACTGGCTTTGGGTACTGCCGAAGCAAATATTGAAGAAGTGGCTGTTGCCTATGCCGCATTTGCCAATGGAGGATACCGGGTTAACCCGCAAATGATCCTGTCAATAAAAACAAGGCAGGGCGAAGTAATCTGGCAAAATGAACTCCCGGATGGAAAAGTCAGGGTGCTTTCAGAAAGAACCAGTCTGCTCATGAACACCATGTTGCGGAATGTGGTTCGGGCGGGTACCGGCTCTCCACTGCGATCGCGTTTCGGCGTTGAGTTTCCTTTGGCAGGCAAAACAGGCACCACACAGGACTATTCCGATGCCTGGTTTGCAGCGTATTGTCCATCGCTTGTAATGGTTAGCCGTGTAGGATGTTCCATGCCGGCCATTCGTTTCAACTCATCAGCAAACGGAACAGGAAGTGCGCTTGCGCTGCCATTGGCAGCCCTTACCCTGAAAACAATTCAGGACAATCCCGTTCTGGCAAAAAAGACCGTCTCTGTGTTTCCGCTCTCTGATCAGGAACTGGAACGCGAATTGAGTTGTCCCGATTTCAGGGAAAGCGCCTTCCTCGACGACCTGATGGATATTCTGAAGCGAAGAGAAATCGACTACGAACAGGCACGTAAAAAAGCCGAACGCAGAAAAAGACCTTTTTTCAGGAGATTCAGGTGGTAACAATACTAGATACTAGATACTAGATACTGGATGCTGGACCTGCCGGTCAGGCAGGCAGGTGTGTGTGTATTGATTTTTGGGTGTTGGGATTTGACTGTTACTGCATTAGTAACTACTCGTCATACTTCGACAGGCTCAGTATGACAACGCCCGTCACACTGAGCCTGTCGAAGTGTGACTTACTGCTACTGCTACTGCTACTGTTACTGTTGCTGCCGCTGCTATTATTACTGCCTCTGTCTTGTCCCTTGTCTCTTGTCCCTCGTCCCTATAAAATGCTACTATTCCCACATCCCTGCTTTTTTCCTCCGGGCCATTCGTTGCAGTTTAACAAACTCATTGGCATGTTTTACATTAGGCGGAAAGGTCATTACCCGGGCACATCCCTTTTTAACCAGGTCGGCATTCACAAAGGTGCCATCATCCAGGTACACATAGGCCAGCGTACGGCCATACTGGTCATAACGCTCCACATCATATTCAACCCGGACTTTCATACCGGAAAGCATGGATTTCAGGTATTCCTCCGATTCCTTCCCGTAATATCCCACTTCTTTATGGGCGCTCCTGCGCGATTCGGGTGCATCAATTCCCAGCAAACGTACCTTGACCGTCCGGAGCTCTTTATCGGTTCCCCAGAAAGTGTCCCCGTCAACCACACGGGTAACCGTGAGGTAATCCACCTCAGCAGGATTTCTGCCTGAACTGCACGATGCACAAAACAGCAAAAAGGCAAAAAGAAAAACGGGGAAGCGATTAACCAGCACACAAACAAAGTTATTCATGGAATCAGTTGATTTTGAGCCGGGCAAATGTCGTGAGAAATTTTTCTTTAAACAAGGTGTTACATTTTGCCCTTTTCGGGTATTAATAGAAGAAATGTATCTGAAAAATAGTTATATGCTAAACCGCATTGGCAGGATGTAATCATAACCGTTATTCTCACTATCTCGTTCAAGCAAACCACATCCTGCCCTTTTTTTTCTTAGTTATCCATAAAAAATTTTACAATAATCAGGCATGCTATATTGACTATACATGGTTAGCATACCTCCGGGAGCTTCGCCCCGAAACCCCACTTACTTCTTTGTCTTGGCACAAAGAAGTAAGCAAGAAAAGCCAAGACAAAACGAACCCCCGGCTAGTCCCGGCAAGCCCTCTGCGTTTTGTCGGGCCCACCCACGGTGCTTATGG
>JAFGOR010000294.1 GCA_016926375.1 Bacteroidales bacterium | reverse complement strand
GTAAGTTTGCTATAGAATCTCTCTATTACAAAGATATTTTTTCACAGAATATTCCAGTAATTGAATATCAATGCATTACAGATTTTACCTTGACGGCTATGCCGCTGCGCCTTCGCCTAGCCGCTACGGCAGAGCAAGGCCAGCGGGCCTGCCTGCCCTGCCTACCGGCAGGCAGGCGGTAGGCAGGGGATATCGCTATGTTCAGCCTTAATTGTTATTATATTGAAGCCAAAATAGGCAAATGAAAGAATATAATCAATATGAATCCTTCTTAAGTTGATGGTAATTGGTTGTAACTACGCTCTGTTACTGCCTGGACAAGTATTCGTGAATACCTTTTGCTGCACGGCGGCCGTCACCCATAGCCAGGATAACAGTGGCACCGCCTCTGACAATGTCGCCTCCGGCAAACATACCGCTGACATTCGACTCCATCTTTTCGCTGTCGACCTCAATGGTTCCGTACTTGCTGACGTGGAGATCGGGCATACTTTGGGGAATTAGCGGGTTGGGTGATACACCGATAGCCACTATAACAAGATCTGCTTCAATAATAAATTCGGAACCGGGTATGGCAACCGGCTTTCTTCGTCCCGATGCATCGGGATCAGACAATTCCATGCGCTGCAGTTTGATGCGGTTTACATGACCTTTTTCATCAGCATAGTATTCCAAAGGATTATGCAGGTTGAGGAATTCAATTCCTTCTTCCTGTGCATGCCTGATTTCCTCCTTACGCGCCGGCATTTCGGTAAATGAGCGCCTGTAGATGATCATGGCTTTCTCAGCGCCCAGTCTTTTGGCTGTCCGCACCGAGTCCATGGCCGTATTCCCGCCACCAATAACTGCAACACGCTTGCCAAAGAACACCGGCGTATCATGATCCTTTTTTGCAGCCCCCATCAGATTAACACGCGTCAGGTATTCATTGGATGAAAGAACCCCATTAAAATTTTCTCCCGGAATGTTCATGAAATTGGGCAAACCGGCACCGCTTCCCACAAAGAAAGCCCTGAAACCATCCTGCCTGAGGTCATCAAATGTCAGTGTTCTTCCGGCTATTATGTTTTTAACAAACGTAACGCCCATTCTTTTCAGGTTATTAATCTCTAAATCAATAATCTGATTGGGTAATCTGAATTCAGGAATGCCATATTTCAATACCCCGCCAAACTCATGTAGCGCCTCAAAAACAGTTACATCATATCCGTATTTAACCAGGTCACCTGCTGCGGCTAAACCGGCCGGTCCCGATCCGATTACCGCCACCTTGACATGATTGCGTTGTGTAATTTCGGGAACCGAAATGTGTCCTGAATGATTTTCATAATCGGCAGCGAATCTTTCGAGGTACCCAATAGCTACAGGCTCTTTCTTTAGTTTTGTGGTATAAATACACCGGGCTTCACATTGTATTTCCTGCGGACAAACGCGCCCGCAAACTGAAGGAAATACATTGTTTTTTTTGATTGCCGCAGCAGCCTTCAGAAATTCTCCCGCTTCAATACATTTGATAAACCCGGGAATATCAACACCTACAGGACAACCTTTGATACATTCGGGATCCGGACAGTCGAGGCAACGTTTGGCTTCAACCACTGCCATTTCTGCTGTTATGCCACTGTTCACCTCCACATTGCTTTTGATGCGTTCCTGCGGATCAACTTCGGGCATCTTTACTCTTACTATATTTGTGCGATCTTTGGCAGAGACACTCTTTTTCAACTCCCTGCGCCATTCCTGATCACGTAATTCTTTTTGATTACTGGTATTATCTGTAGCCATGATGTTTCGCCTTATTTTGAGAGTTGCTCCCTGTAATGCTGTTCCTCTTCATTTTTATAACCCCCGAGGCGCATCAATAGTTCATCAAAATCAACATCGAAAGCATTGAACTCCGGTCCGTCCACACAAACAAACTTAATTTTTCCTCCCACGCTTACCCTGCATGCCCCGCACATACCCGTGCCATCTACCATAATGGCGTTCAAACTGGCCATGGTAGGTACATTGTATTTTTTTGACACCAGGCTGGTAAACTTCATCATGATGGCAGGGCCGATGGTAACACAAAAATCAATCTTCTGATTTTTAAACACTTCCTCCATTCCTACTGTTACAAGCCCCTTGGTACCGTAACTGCCGTCGTCGGTCATGATGATCACCTCGTCAGAATGGCTCCTGATTTCATTTTCAAGAATCAGCAAATCCTTGTTGCGTGCAGCCAGAATGCTGATAACCTTGTTGCCTGCATCATGCAAAGCTTCAACAATAGGCAACAGCGGTGCAATTCCAACACCTCCGCCGGCACAAAGCACGGTGCCCACTTTTTCAATATGCGTTGGATTTCCCAATGGGCCAACAACATCGGTGACTTCATCTCCGACATTCAGGCTGGCCAGTTTGTGACTGGTTACACCAACCTTTTGAACAATCAGTGTTATTGAACCTTTATCAATGTCGGCTTTTGCTATGGTTAGCGGTATGCGCTCCCCTTCCGTTCCGATCTTCACAATCACAAAATGTCCGGCTTTTCTTTTCCGGGCAATAAGGGGAGCCTCTATCTCAATTTGAACCACGTTGGGTGACAGGTACTCCTTTAAAAGAATTCTACTCATGTACCAAAAAATTTGGCGGTGAAAATAAAATAATTTGAGCCATTAAAAGCACAATTCATGAAAATACGTGAATCGCTTAAGCAAATGGCGTTATATATGCCGCCGCAAAAGTATTACTTTATGAGGAAAATAAGCAAGAAGCCCGCACAAAAATTACGGGATTATGCAGAACTGTCAGGCAACAGCCCGGATTGAAGGATGCCCTTCCACTTCAGGCGACCGGTTTATTGATTTTTTTGCTGACTCAGCCATATGTAACCCAGCACCAATTCCGAAATAACTTCTGAAACGTGCTGTATCCGGTCGGTGCGGTAGGCATTGGAACCGGCAAAGGCAAATCCCTCGCTCATCCTGCCCTGTGCAGCATTATACAATGCCTGTGCAATACAATAAGGAGCTTTCCTGAAATCGCACGATGCCAGGCAATGCCAGGAACACTTAAAAGGCTTTTTGTTCCCAAGCATAATCTGATCCACATAGTCATTTCTGACTACCCTTCCGGGTAAACCTACCGGACTGTTAATAATGGCCAGATCGGATTCTTTACATCTTATATAACTTTCCTTAAACTCCAACGAAGCATCACACTCATGGGTAGTAACGAAACGGGTTCCTATTTTCACGGCACTGGCTCCGGCCTGCATAATTTCATACATGTCTTTCCCGGTATAAATTCCACCGGCAGCAATAACAGGTATGGCAATACCAAACTGATCTTCAAACTTTTTTACTTCACTAACAGTTTCTTTAATCAAAGCAGATAAAGGAACCATGGTGCCGGTGAGTTCCTCTCGCTTGAAACCGAGATGACCTCCGGCCATCGGCCCTTCAACAACTACTGCATCAGGAACCCGCTGATATTTAGCCGCCCAGTATTGAAAAATAAGCCTTGCCGCTTTTGCCGATGACACCTTTACAGCTATTTTGGTTTTGAAATCAGTAAATCCTGATTCTTCCAGCATGGCTGGTATTTTGAGCGGTAATCCTGCTCCCAGAATCAACAGGTCAATCTTTTCCTCAATGGCAGTTTTAATAAGGCTCTCATGATCGGTTAGTGCCATCATGATATTCACTCCCAAAACGCCGTTTGTGAGACTGCGGGCTCTACGTATTTCCCTTTGCAAAACCCGCTTATTGGCTTCCCGGTTGTTTTTAATATAGTCGGGCTCGCCCATTCCGATGGCAGCAGCAGAAATAACACCAATGCCTCCTGCGTTTGCAACGGCTGATGCAAGACCTGACAATGAGATGGAAATACCCATCCCACCCTGAATGATTGGTACCTTCACATGAAGATCACCTATTTGAAATGAATTCATAGCTTTCTGATTATTATGGCTGACAAAATTACGATTCCTCCAGCCTATTGACGGGAAAAGGGCCAGACCGCTAATTAAAGGTGTGAAAGTTAAAAAAAGGGGCGAATGGATAGGTTTTAGGGACGGAATTCAGGCGATTTTCAAATTAATCCCTGCAATTTATCAATTGAGTTTTTTGAAACGGGAATCGGAAAATTAACATTTTCGAAATATAGTTTATAGCCCTGTGAATTCCCTTCAACTTTTTCAATATGATTGATATTGATCAGGTAAGAACGATGACATCTTAAAACAAATTTGTATTCCTTAAGAATCTTTTCCGCATTCAACAAGCTCATTCTGATCATCTGGCTTTTGATCAATTCTCCCTCACGCCAGAATACCTCAATATAGTTGTTGGCCGACCGGATCAACAACAGGGCGTTGATTTTTATTACCAGGTTGTCTTTCTGATAGTCAGAATTGAAGTAGACAACTTTGTCATGAACGTCTTTATTTTCTCTCAATTTCTTATTCATCTCATCTGCAAGCTTCAGGTGCGAGCGGATCATTTTGTTGTAGTTGATGATAATGATAATGGAAATAGGTATAATGGCAACGAACACGAGTGTGATTACCATATCAAAACCAAATTTCATAAGACCCATAAAGCGGGTGAACAGAAAATAGCCAGCCAGTATGGTAAATAAGATCCAGAGATTCCAGAGTATTTCTTTCTTAATGGTCCAGTTGGTTGAGGAGAATCCCTTAGAAAAAAAACTCGGGATAATCATGAGGTGAAGCGTAAGTGCCAGAAAAGTAATTACGGAAAAACCGGAAACCATAATATATTTTTGCCTGACAGGCAGGGAATCCATGTCGAAGGGCTCAAAAAGATACAAAAAAACAAAAAGTATCAGGGTAATGAAGAAAATAGCCAGTGTGTTGAACTTCAGATCATCATTGAAAGGGTACGGCTTATTCAGGATTTTAAGCATGGTCCGGATTTAGTTGAAGCGCCAAAATTAGCAAAAATAGACACATTATACTATTCTTGCCCATAACAACAAAAAGCCAGGCATGTAACTTTTGCATCATACACGCCTGGCCTGTCAGCCTGACACTTAGCAGATATTTCAGAACAGCTGCCTGTTGCCAATCTTATGACTACTTGTCGTATACCATGGTTTCAGCCATTTCCCCAAATGAGGATGATGAGGAAGAGTCAATCACCAGGCTGGTACCGTCTAATTTATATATTTCGGTAATAACCATTTCATTTCCGTCACCCATAGCTATTTTTGAGGTGACTTTCAGTGATTTTTTATCATCTGACCAAACGGCAGTTGATTTCTTCTGTGAATCCATGAATCCGGGGTTGATGCACTCTTTTCCATCAAGAGTGAGCTTGTCGGTGCTTACCATTTCCTGTCCCTGGAATTCGGAATGTTTTTCAACCGATAAGCTGTTTCCATTCTGAGTCATGTTAATGGATTTTGGCGCCATGCTGAATTCTGCATTCAGCTTACTTTTTGAGCTGTTCAGTTTCCAGCTGCCTGAAAGATTGATTCCCTGCGCACCAACAAGGGCTGAAATCATTAAAGAAGCTAAAATAATTACGGTTTTTTTCATAATAAAGTATTAAAATTAAAAGATACTAAATTGAACTACAAATATTTAAATGTATTAACAAACACAACAGTACAGTATTACAAATTCAACTAAAAGTAGAAAATTGTCAGGCTATCCAAGACGAAAATAGACTAACTGACCTTTTTTAATCCCCAATTATGAAAATTTATCGAAATACAGGTTGATGAACGCTGGCTTACATTCGGTATCTCAATATCGTAATGTCATGTTGCAATTAATTTACTATCTGCAACCTGCAAGATGGATATGATAATTTTTTTGAACGGCCAAATAATTCTTACCTTCGTTTCAATAGCATTTAAATAAACCCATCGAAATGAATATAAACCTTTTTTTCACAAATCTGGTCATTGCAGGCCTGATTATTCTATCACCCTTACACGCCCAAGAAGCCAGTTATCCTTTCCAAGACCCTTCATTGAGTTTTGAGACACGTGTGAATGACCTGGTTAGCAGGATGACACTGGAAGAAAAGATCGGCCAGATGATGAACACAGCGCCGGCAATTGAAAGGTTAGGAATTCCGCAATATAACTGGTGGAATGAATGCCTGCACGGAGTGGCGCGTGCGGGACTGGCAACTGTTTTTCCGCAAGCCATTGGACTGGGTGCCACCTGGGATGAAGACCTCATGTTCAGGCTATCAACAGCCATTTCTGATGAAGCCAGGGCAAAACATCATGAATTTGCAAGAAACGGAAAGCGGTTTATTTACCAGGGACTTACCTTCTGGTCTCCCAATATCAATATCTTCAGAGATCCCCGATGGGGAAGAGGACAGGAAACATATGGTGAAGACCCTTACCTCTCAGGCAGACTCGGTATTCAGTTTGTAAAAGGACTACAGGGAGATGATCCCAAATACTTTAAAACCATTGCCACCCTGAAACACTATGCAGTGCATAGCGGACCCGAGCCTGAACGGCATGTTTTTGACGCACTAACCGATGAACGTGATTTCAGGGAAACCTACCTGCCCCAGTTTGAAATGGGAATTAAAGAAGGTAAAGCCTACTCGGTAATGTGTGCCTATAACCGATATAACGGAGAGGCATGCTGCGGAAGCAACCGGCTATTGAACACCATACTCCGTGAAGAATGGGGATTTGACGGGTACATCGTTTCCGATTGCGGGGCAATTACCGATATTTATCAATACCACCAGGTGGTTGCAACACCCGAAGAAGCTGCTTCGCTGGCTGTAAAATCGGGTTGTGACCTGGAATGTGCAACCGTTTACCAGTCGCTTAAAGAAGCTGTAGAGAAAAAACTGATTACCGAACAGGAACTTGATGTGGCTGTTAAACGCTTGTTTCTGGCCCGTTTCAAACTAGGCATGTTCGATCCTTCCGAAATGGTGAAATATGCAAACATACCCTACTCCGTGGTTGACAGTAAAGAAAATCGTAATCTGGCGCTGGAAACAGCGCGTAAGTCGCTTGTTCTGCTTAAGAATGAAAACAATACACTACCACTTAATAAGGAGCTTAAAAACATTGCCGTAATCGGCCCCAACTCTGACGACTGGTATATGCTGCTGGGTAATTACAATGGCTTGCCTGCTGACCCGATAACACCGCTGAGAGGCATCAGAGAGAAACTGCCGGGTGCCCATGTTATGTATGCCCAGGGTTGCGAAGTGGCCGAAAAAATGCCCGACTTTGTTGCCATTCCTGCCGGAGCTTTTTCCCATGGAACCAATAAGCAGGGTCTGTTCGTGGAATATTTTAACAACAGGGAATTTGAAGGGAACGCATTGTTCACAGGGATTGATAATACGCTCGATGCCAACTGGAAAGACAAGGCTCCCCGGGAAGATATGGATGACGACAATTTCGGAGTTCGTTGGACCGGTGAGCTAATGCCCGATTCAACAGGCACTTACCAGTTGGGTGTAATCACAACCTGCAAAGTAAATATGTATTTGAACGACAGCCTGATTGTAAATACATCATACCATTTCAGGGATGAATACAGCGATCCGCGTTTACGTAAGTCAACCCCTTTGATTCTGAATGCAGGTGAAAGATACAGGATCAGCATTGAGGCAGGAGAATCGTATAACGATGCCGAGGTGCAACTGGTTTGGGCAAAACCCGAAAGAAACAGGCGAAACGAGTTGAAAAAAGAAGCACTCGAAGTAGCAGGAAAGGCTGATGCAGTGGTAATGTTTATGGGGCTTTCAGCCCGACTCGAAGGCGAACAGATGGATATTGAAATAGAAGGCTTCCGGGGAGGCGACAGAACCCGGATTGATTTGCCGGTTGTGCAACAAGAGCTGATCCGGGAAATTTATGCGTTGGGTAAACCCGTAGTGCTTGTATTGTTGAATGGAAGTGCACTTGCCATTAACTGGGAAAATGAGCACATTCCGGCCATACTTGAAGCCTGGTATCCGGGGCAGGCTGCAGGACAGGCAATTGCCGATGTGCTCTTCGGCGATTACAATCCCGCAGGACGGCTTCCGGTGACCTTCTATAAATCAACCGATGACCTGCCGCCTTTTGACGAATACAGAATGATCGGTCAAACCTATCGCTTTTATAAAGGAAAACCGCTATACCCTTTTGGATACGGGCTAAGCTATACGACCTTTAACTACAGCAACCTCAATGTAGCCCAATCGTTTCAAGCAGGAGATTCCTTACAGGTATCCGTAACTGTTCAGAATTCGGGAAAGATACCAGGTGATGAAGTGGTTCAGCTTTATGTATCTAACCTGGATGCCACTGTCCCTGTTCCGGTTATGTCTCTGAAAGGCTTTAAACGAATTCACCTGGCACCGGGCGAAGCAAAAGCCGTATCATTTGTAGTGGCTCCGGATGCATTCTCGGTAATTGATGAAACCTTTAAAAAATCGCTCATTCCGGGCAGGTTCAACCTGTTCCTGGGCGGGCATCAGCCATTGAACAGCGAGGATACGTCGATTATCAGGGCAGAAGTACAAATGCTGCAAAATATGCAATAATGAAAAAACAAACACGACGGCGGTTCCTTTATGGTGCATTGCCTGTAACACTCGGTGCCACATTTGGATTCACGGAGTTAAGTGCTTCCGGCAAAAGTACCGGAGCACCTCCCGATAAGAAGCCCAAAGTTCTTGTAGTGGGAGCCCATCCCGACGATCCTGAAACAATTTGCGGTGGAACCATGGCCTTGTTTTCCAATCTGGAATATGAGGTTGTATCTGCCTACCTGACCCGGGGAGAAGCCGGAATTGAAGGTAAATCATATGATGAATCTGCATCCATACGCACTGCCGAAGCACAGGCTGCCTGCAACATATTAAAGGTACGTGCTGAATTCCTGGGACAAATCGACGGAAACTGTGAAATAACAAAGGTACGCTATGCTGAAATGATCGATTTCCTGAAAAAGGAAGAACCGGATATCATTTTTACACACTGGCCCATTGATACCCACAGGGATCACCGGATTTGTTCCATGCTGGTTTATGATGCCTGGCTCAGATTGGGCAGGAAGGCGTCTTTGTATTACTGTGAAGCCATGAGCGGGATGCAATCACAAAACTTCAAACCCGATACTTACGTTGACATAACAAAGGTGATTGAACAAAAACACAAAGCCTGTTATGCACATGCGAGTCAACAAATAGAAGAAACCTATCCGGATCACCACGGGAAAATGGAAGTATTCAGGGGAATGGAAAACGGATGCCCATATGCCGAGGCATTTGTAAAACACGCCGGAAATCAAATTATTGAACAAAAAGACCTGATCCATTCTTAAATGTTGGCACGAATACTTATTTATGTTGGCATGACAAGTAATCATGGCCCCAAAGAAAAAAGCAACACGAGACTATTAATTCAAGCTTATGCAAAAAAAATGTCGCAAAATGCGGCATTTTTTCATGCCTTTAATAATGCAAAAAATATTAATTTACAGCCATTATAAACAACAAGGAATTTCATAGTTTCTGACCGCTCTTGCAAAAGGCCGGGATGCAGAACAGAAGCAGATTTGATCCACATAGGACAAGGTAAATATGAGCAGATATTAATTTTTGAAGAGATGAAAGTAGAACGTACATTTGATATTTTAACAAGATATAAAGAGCAATTTCATAAAGCGGATGCGCTCTGCTGCAAGCAAAATGGGGTTTGGCAACAGTTTTCTTCGGACGACTACATTGAATATTCGTTCAATTTCAGCTATGGTTTGCTTGAGTTAGGCATAAACAAGGGTGATAAAATCATTACCATAACCAACAACCGCCCTGAATGGAATTTTGCTGATATGGGCATATCCATGATCGGAGCCGTTCACGTCCCGGTTTTCTCCTCCCTGGGCACATCCGATTACCGGTACATTATCAGCCACAGCGATGCAAAACTCATTCTGGTATCAGACAAAAAGATATTCAAGCTGGTAAGTATGGCAATGCCTGAAAATGAGAAACCCGTTCCTGTGTATTCCTTTGACGATATTGACGGAGTGAAAAACTGGAAAACCATCGTTGAATCAGGAAAGCAGAGTGCTTCAAAGCATGGTCATACCGTAGAAACCATCATGAGCAGCATTGGGCCTGACGATTTTGCCTCACTGATTTACACATCGGGAACCACAGGGAAAGCAAAGGGAGTGATGCTCACACACAAAAATATGGTAAGCAACTTCCTGGCCGCGGCTTCTGTTTTTAAACTGCAACCCGAGGACAAATTTCTCAGCATTTTGCCTTTGTGCCATGTAGGCGGCAGGCTTGGAAATTACCAGACTCAATATAGCGGAGCCAGTATTTATTACGCTGAAAACATGGGATCTATTGCTGCAAACATGGCAGAAATCAAGCCGGATGGTTTTGATGCAGTACCCAGAATTCTCGAAAAGTTCTATGATGCCATCATTGCCAAAGGCAATAAACTTGAAGGAATTAAGAAAAAACTGTTTTTCTGGGCTGTTGACCTGGGTTTTAAATACAATCCATATGGTGAAAACGGAATACTTTATGAAGCCAAGCTGAAGATTGCCGACAAATTGATATTCAGCAAATGGCGCCAGGCCCTGGGTAACAAGGTAAGAATAGTAGGATGCGGTGGTGCCAGTCTTCAGGCCCGCCTGGAAAGAGTATTCTGGGCAGCCGGGATAAAAATAATCAACATGTACGGGTTAACCGAAACATCACCAATCATTACCATCAACCGTACCGAAAAAGGGAATGTCAGGCTGGGTTCAGTTGGAAAAGTAATTGAAGGCGTTGAAGTTAAAATAGCAGTAGACGGAGAAATACTGTGCAAAGGACCCAATGTAACTCCGGGTTACTATAAAGATCCTGAACTGACCCGGCAGGCATTTGACTCAGCAGGTTGGTTTTATACCGGAGATGTCGGACATATTGAGGACGGATTCCTCATGGTAACCGACAGAAAAAAAGAGATCTTCAAACTCTCAAACGGAAAGTTCATTGCCCCCCAGTTGATCGAAAATATTTTTAAAGAATCACCCTTAATCGATCAGATTATGGTTATCGGTGAGCATGAGAAATTTGCCAGCGCACTGATATCTCCTGATTTTAAATACTTCGATGATTGGAAAAAAGCAAATACCGTCACTTTCGAGAATTATGAAGAGCTCATCAGGCAACCCGCCATATTGTCGTTCTTTTCCAATGAAATCGAAAAATTGAACAAGAGGTTGAGTCCCCCTGAAAGGCTCAACCGGTTCCGTCTTGTTCAACATGAATGGTCGCCGGCAACAGGAGAATTATCCCCCACCCTGAAATTAAAGCGGCAATATATTCAAAATAAATACAGGGATGTTATAGACCAGATTTATATGAAGTAATTCCAGTTTTTTCATAATCACATCCCAATGAATCTAATCAAAGTAAATGATAAGAGAACGGAAAAGATGTTTCTCGATACAGCCCGGTATATATACAGGAACGATACCACATGGGTATGCCCTTTGGATAAAGACATTCAGGGAATTTTCGATCCACTTGTCAACACCTATTTCAAACATGGTATTGCTGAAAGGTGGATTCTTACTGACGGTTCCAACAAACTAACAGGCAGAATTGCAGCTTTCATCGATTATAACCTGGCGAACTCTTATGACCAGCCTACCGGGGGAATCGGTTTCTTTGAATGCGTTCAGGATGAAAAAGCGGCATTTCTTCTTTTTGATACTGCTGTTGCCTGGTTGAAAGATAAAGGTATGGAAGCAGCCGATGGCCCTGTCAACTTTGGCGAGACCGACCGTTACTGGGGTCTGCTTGTAAACGGGTTCACCCATCCGTCGTTCGATGTTTCCTATAACCCGCCCTATTACAGGCAATTCTTTGAATCATACGGGTTCAAAGTATACTATACCATGGAAGGCTTTCATTTGGATATCACAAAACCTTTGCCTGAAAGACTTCAGAAAATAGCAGGCCGGATTATCAGCCAGCCCGGTTACGAATTCCGGCACTTCACCTGGAAAAATGAAGCGGCCATGACAATGGACTTTGTTACCGTTTTTAATGAAGCATGGGCATCCTTCAAAGAAAATTTCGAACCGCTTGAACCTGACTATATAAGTGCTGTGTTGAAGAAAGCCCGGCCCATAGTTGATGAGGAATTTATCTGGATTGCCTATCATTCAGGCAAGCCCATTGGCATCTATCTCATGTTTCCCGACCTGAATATGATATTGAAACACCTGAAGGGGAAAATGAAATTGCCCGATATGATCAAATTCCTGTGGCTCAAAAAAAGAAAAACAATAACCCGGGCAAAAGGTGTTCTGATGGGTGTTATTCCACAATTCCAGAATCGGGGTATTGAGTCGGCATTTATCCATAACCTGCAGGAAGTATTCAGGCGGAAATCGCATTACACCGAAATTGAGTTTTCATGGGTTGCTGATTTCAATCCCAGAATGAGAAAGATATTCATGGCTGTAGGTTGTGTTCCGGCAAAGGATTACATTACCTACCGTTACTTGTTTGACCGCACCAAAGAATTCAAACGATACCCCATTCCAAATGAAGTATGACATCATCATCATCGGTGCCGGCCTTGGCGGATTAACTGCCGGGGCCAAACTGGCAAAAGAAGGCAAACGGGTGCTTGTTGTTGAGCAACACAGCATACCCGGAGGTTATGCTACAACTTTCAAAAAGAAAGATTTTCTGTTCGAAGT
>JAFGOR010000293.1 GCA_016926375.1 Bacteroidales bacterium | reverse complement strand
CTCTATTACAAAGATATTTTTTCACAGAATATTCCAGTAATTGAATATCAATGCATTACAGATTTTAGCTTGACGGCTATGCCTCCAGAGGGGGACAGTGTTACTTATGAACGACCTTATTATCATATAAGCGGAATTAAAAACATCAAACTATGAACACAAAATCGAAACTACCTGTTACAAAACTGTTGCGCACGGCATTCTACCTGGCAATTGCAACCATAGTTTACAACCTGGCCGAAGGATTGGTTTCGGTATATTATGGTATCGGCGATGAAACGCTTGCCTTGCTGGGTTTTGGAGTCGACAGCTTTGTGGAGGTACTATCCGGAGCCGGGATTCTTCACATGCTCATTCGAATGAAAAAGTCAGGCAGTAACGACATTACCTCCAGAGACCGGTTTGAAAAACAGGCACTCAAAATAACGGGTACTTCGTTTTTTTTGCTGGCAGCGGGACTGGTTATTGGTTCGGCAATCAATATCATCACCGGTGCAACGCCTGAAACCACCAGGGTTGGTATTGTTATTTCGTTGTTGTCGGTGCTGACTATGTATGTATTGATGACCTGGAAAATGCGTACAGGTAAAAAATTGCAATCCGATGCCATTATTGCTGACGCCAATTGTACCAAAACTTGTTTTTACCTTTCGTTTATCCTGCTTGCTTCAAGTGGTTTATATGAACTGTTTGCCATTGCCTGGTTCGATATTGCCGGTTCGCTGGGTATTGCCTGGTTTGCTTTTAAAGAAGGTAAAGAAGCCTTTGAAAAGGCAAAAGACAACAACCTGACATGTTATTGTCATGATGATTGACAAAAGCATTTGTTATTCTCGCATAAAATAAGTATCTATGTTGCGTGTTTAAAGAATTACAGGGTCTTTTTACTAAAATTTCTAAAAAAAATGTCATGAAGATGAGATTATGGATTACAGGTTTAGTGATTGCGGTTCTGCTCTGCAATTGTGAGAAAGATGATAACGGGGGACTTGGCGGAAGCCAGTCAGCCATGGGTGAAGTGGGTGAACAACTGGATGCTTCCAATTCATCCGGAGTTTCCAACGCAACAGCAACAGTGACATCTCTTGAAGATGGCATATCCACTATGGATGCCACTGCCACAATTACGAATGAGGATATTCTTGACATTTTAGAGAATGTTCCGGAATTTACGGTGAGCGGGAACTCAGTTTCTGTCAGTGATGTTCAATTTAGAATTACTACAGAGGGAATTGAAAGCAAAATTCCCGCCTACCCGGGCATTATTGTCAAATATGACTCAAAGGTTGGTGATGTGTATTCAGGCGGTTCCGGAATTGAACGCGAAGTGATTTACAAGTCGTCTGATGATGACTATCCCTATGGATTCATGTACATTAAGGTGATTAAGGTTGAAGAATCTCCTACCCCGTTTCCGGGAGTCAGCAAAATAGCATATATAGCCAATCACCGGTTTGGCATGGTGGGAATTGATTTTACCCTGGATGACAATTCCATTGTTCATTTTACCCTTTATGGAAGCGTAGAAAACTGATTGACTCACCAGCAGAATAATAAACTTCATGATGATTTCCTATAAATTCAAATATGTAGGTGGTGTATTTCTTTTGTCAGGACTGATTCTGGTTATAATCAACCAGATTCACCGGATGCATCTGAAGATTCCGGTATTGGCAATACAATCGTCCTACATACAGACTAAGTATTTTACCATCATGAGAACTAATATTTATGAAGAGATCATGATGCTGTGCTTTTTGGCCGGCTTTTGCCTCTTTGCTTTTGCAAGGGAAAAAACGGAACTTAAAGAATATGATGCGTTACGCAACAGCTCCTGGAGAATGGCCATCTTGCTGAATACAGCCATGTTGGCCTGCTCCATAATGTTCATCTATGGAAAAGGATTTATTGCGGTGATCCTGTTGAATATGGTCTCCGTTTTTATCTTCTACATTCTGGTATTTGCGATAAAAAAGCTCAGATTAACGTCATCCGGGAACAAGCAGCGCAATCAGCCATGATCCTTAGTTTTGTTGCCGGATGAATATCGGCTAATACAATATCGGATACACCACCGGTTCGCATTTCAGAATTCCTTTGGTTTTGATTTCCGAGATGGCAGCATTGATTTGTTTGAGCGTGCTGGCCTGTGTTTCGATGGAAAACAATGCCTTGTCGGAAACATGCCGGTTATGTGTTACCGTGTAAATATTGATGTTTTGCCGGCCAATTTCTGTGGTTACCAAACCGGTAATGCCTGGCCTGTCTTCGGTTTCAAATGTAATTACATAAGGCAGCGTGTAATCTTTCAGCCCCTTGAATTTCAATTTTCCATTAGGTAATGTGCGGTTCATCCTGTCGTTGTACCTGGCTATAAATAAAATGTCGGCCACAATGGAACTTGCCGTTTCCGAAGAACCCGCACCAGCTCCTATCAGAATGTGCTTCCCGGAATATTTGTTAATAACCCGTATGGCGTTGGTGGCGCCGTTTACACCTGATAAAACGTTTTCATCCTTAACCATCATGGGACAAACGCCTCCGTATATAAAATCCCCGTCGTGCCTTGCAAAGCAAATGAGTTTGAACCGGGCATTAATTTCGCGGGCATAATCCATATCGGTTTTTGAGATACTCTGTATTCCTTGGTATTTGAGCTCTTCCATGGTAACATCGATACCAAAGATCAGCTTCATCAGAATAATCAGCTTATGTGCTGCATCTCCTCCGCTGATATCCAACGTTGGATCGGCTTCGGCATAACCCGCTTCCTGTGCAAATGTTAATGCCTGTTCAAAGCTCAGGTTTTCATCAATCATGCGCGACAAGATGTAATTGCTGGTCCCGTTTAGTATGCCTGACACAGAAACTATTTCATCTCCAGTGAAGCTCTCCCTGATGGTTTTTATAATGGGAATGGCACCGCAAACAGCAGCCTCAAAACCAACCGAGACATTGTTTTCTTCGGCAGCATTAAATATGGCTTTCCCCCTTTCGGCAAGAAGCGCTTTATTGGCTGAAACCAAGTGCTTGCCCGATTTGCAGACATTCACACAAAGATTGAAAACGAAATCACCGGTTCCTCCCACCGTTTCCACAACCAGGTCAATACCCGTGTCATTCAGTATATCGCTGATATAACTATTAGCTTCATCAACAGTAAGTTTTTTTCCGCCCCCGCAAAAAGCTTCTTTTTGAATTCCAAAACGTTTTATGGCATTTTCAGGATTCAGTTCAACAATCCTGGATATTTTTACAGCTCTACCTGCCCGTTCATTCAAGGTATGGTTCATTTCACTTAGGATTTTTACAACTCCTCCGCCAACGGTACCACATCCAATAAGGGCAATATTAAATGTATTCATTGTAAATAATGATCTTATATTAGCGTCCGCAAGATAATTAAAATTGCGAAATAGCAGAGATGAATTATTTGAACATTGCCCTGGTGTGGACTGCATACTGTGCTCTGCACAGTTTTCTGATCAGTATCCGTTTTACCAATTGGGTGAAACCTATCCTGAATAACGGGTATGCATACTACAGGCTGTTTTACGTCATCATCTCAATCATTCTGATACTACCTGTGTTCCACTATACTGATAAACTGGCCAGTGAAGTAATTATTACCTATGATTCACCCTGGTCGGTCATTCGTTACATACTCATGTATGGTGCCCTGCTCATGTTTGCCAAGGCCTTTTTCTTTGATTATGATTTCCTGTCGTTTTTTGGAATCCGCCAGATCCTGAATTTCAAAAAGACTTCTTCAGCTTCCGGTGATAATATTATTAAGAAAAGTGGCTTGCTGGGTTTGGTCAGGCATCCCATGTATCTTGCAGTGATTGTTTATTTATGGAGCCAGACATTCAGGGTTTCTGATATTGTAGCAAACTCAGTATTGACCATTTACGTTTTTATAGGAACTATTCTGGAAGAAAAGAAACTTGTAGCGGAATTTGGAGATTCATACGTGCAATACCAGAAAGAAGTGCCCATGCTGATCCCCTTTACCAAATTCAAATAAACATTCGGAAATGGACAAGAATCAATTTTACCTGTTGGTTGCCGTTTGCATTGCGGCCCATGTAATCCGAACTATATATGAGATTCTCAAACACAAAAAGGTGATCCGGGCAACGAAACTTACTTTTGTAATTGTCTTCATCACCATGTTTTTGTTGTGGGGCTCCTGGTTCGGATTGTGTACTGATGATCCAAACAAAATTATCCTCCCGGGAATTGCACGGTACACAGGCTTGGTTCTTGTGCTTGCAGGTATTGTTATTTTCATTACCTCCCTCATAACCATCAGGGCTTTGGAACGCTATGAGGGAGAGCTGATCACCCATGGTATCTACTCAAAAATCAGGCATCCGATGTACCTGGCTTTTATCCTCTGGATCGTTGGTATGCCGCTTTATTCGGGCGGTTATATTGCTTTTATAATTGCATTACCTTTTATTGCCAACGTGCTTTACTGGAGACACCTGGAAGAACGGGAACTGGCAAACCGGTTTCCCGGATACCCCGAACACAAAAGGAAAACGGTATTTTAGAAAGAGCCTTATTGCCCCAGGTTCATTTCTAAAAAGACGCCTATAGCATCCCACAGTTTTTTCATATTCGGGTACTTATACCCAGAACCAAAACCATGTTCTACCTTATCCGAAACATGCACTTCATAGCCGATTTCATACAATTTATCAGGCAATCTGTTGTAATCCGACAGTGCAGTGATTACAACCGGCAAAGTCGGTATGTCCATATGATCATAATTACCTGCTAAAACCACCATATGCGGATAACGATATCCTGCCTCAACCATCTCTTTGCTGTATATGTGGCTATCCCGGATGGTTTGTGCACTGAAATTTCTCCCCAGCAGAAACGATCCGTATGAGTATATCAGTGCAGAAACATGTGATGGAATGCTGTCAATATGGTCGCAAACATAATCCTCTAATGGTTTTTTAAGCACTTCAGATGCGTATTGTGCAGGGGTTTTGTCGAAATATTCATAAGCCATGATGTGAGTGAAATTACCCTTGCTACCGCCTATCGAGGCAATTTTTGCCGGGTCAATCCCCAATTCTTTGGCATGAAAGCGGATATAACGTATAGCGCGTTGCGCATCGAGCTGCAATCCGTAATAACTCCTTTTTACCGTGTTCATCCTTCCCTGCAGGGCAAAAACATTAAAACCCAATTCATTGAATGTTTTGGCTATGAGTGTAAGTTCATCATAAGCTCCCCGGATAGAAGGAATGGTAATGATGGTACCTTTAGCTGATGAAGGATTCTCCAGCCGATAGTCCATTAAAAAAGGCCTGAACCCGGGGTCGTCAGCTAACCAGGCATCGGCGCTATCAAGTGAATTATCCTCTCTTCCCCCCGGTATCGGGATGGTCTTATGGCCTTCCCATATATCCAAAGCCACTTCATTGTATTCATGAATTTGAGTAAGGGTTTCATAAGAGGATTTCAGGCTGCTTAATGCCCGACGCAGTTCCTCGGAAGGTTGATCTGCCTTTTGGAGTATGTTGTTATAAGTATCGTTCCTGTCAACTGCCATCCAACTTTCAAAGAAGGCAAGGAATCCTTCCTCTTTGTATGCAGCAGGATACAGAACAGCTTTCCGGGCATTCAGATAGATGCTTTTGAAATCAGGCGTATTGCTTTGTGAAATTACAGGTATAACAACAACCAAAGCAATGAGCAACAAAAAAAGTTTTAGGTTTTTCATAGCACGCATGTATTTGTTAACAAATAGCTTCATATTTGAGAATGCAATAATACAAATCCACAGCAGCCTGTGTTAAAAATTATACAACAGGCATAACATCAACCGGGTTCCGCTTATCCTGCGGGCATTGATGATATTTCCTTTGTCAGCGTAATCAATGGTTCCCATCCATGCCAGGTTTTGCTCAACCTCAAAAGCAATCATTGCTTTACCCGAAGAATAGGAAATGGTGGGAGTAATCCGGACAAACCGGTCGATATTTTCTCCCAGGCCATATACGTTGGGTGCTGCAGTGAACGGGGCAACCAGGTTTTCTCCGGCGCCCAGATTCTGCAAATAACCTCCGAACAAACTGCCTTTCAGCTTATTTCCGTAGGAAAGGTTGCCCCATATGAAAAAATGCCTGTAGTTTGAATACTCTTCATAACCGCTCAGGGTATCATAGGTGGCAATTCCATACCCCCCTGTCATCAGGCTTTCGCTGGTATTGGCGGAAAGTATTGCTTTTCCGCTAATGGTAAATTTTCCCGATTTGATCTGTCCATAAGCCAATAATGCCCCACAATTCAATCCTTCGTTTGTTTTTGTTTTGGCCTTGTCAACAGGTGATTCCACATAAGTTCTTGGCCTGAGGCGCTTGTAATCAAGTCCCAATCCCCATATTGCATGATCGCTTTGGTATTTGATCTGAGCGTGCAAATTGGGAACAAGAGAATTGTTCTGATACGAAAACGTTTTACCGGAAGGTCCGTTGTTGTTGTAGTCGTTCTGCCACGAAGCAGAGAAAATCAGATTCATTTTTCCTGTTTTTTGTGTCAGGGTAATCTGATCGCTGCGGTTGAAAGGCTGAAAAGGGGCGCCCATACTTAAAGCCACAACACCCGGTAAAACATCTACCGAAGCAAACGAATGCCAGGCCCTTCCAATAAGCAGTTCGGTTTGCTCCCAGTTCAGTTTCATCCATGCCTGCCTGAAGCGAAGCGTGGCACTGTTGGCACGAGCAGTAAAATCGAATTCCAGAAATCCCGATGTTTTTGCCCCGAATGCATCGGGTCCGGTAATTCCAAATTTTAAACGGGATGCAAAGGACAACAGCGTCATGTTGGGTATTTTATTCAAATCATCGCCGTTGATGTCGGGTGATTCCGGCAAAGGATATAACAACACCATACCGTCCAGCGCATCCAGATTTTTGCGCGTGTCAAAAAACAGGTTGTTCATAATGAACCCTGAAATCTTTACTTCTACCTGCTTTGCAGGTTGTTCTGTTTCCTGTGAAAAAACCGGACGCAATATAAACGCGCATATCAACAGTAGAAAATAATTCTTCATGGTGAATAACTTTATAGTAATCAAATAGGAGAACTATTTATGTTCAGGCGCTTTCATAAAAAGCAACAATACAGTGCCTACCACAAGCAAAATGCCTGCAGTCACATAGGATGTGGTGTAAGTTCCTGACATCATAACTGCATATCCGCCCAATATGGGTCCAATTACCGCAGCTATGCCCCAACCCGAAAAGACCAGTCCATAATTCACACCCAGTGTTTTAATTCCAAAAAAGTCGGCTGTGATGGATGGCATTAGAGAAAACAGGGAACCATATGCAAGACCTGCAATGGCAGCGCCAAGGATTAAAGTGGGAACAGATTGATACTGGCTGAACAGGAACATATTCACTGCCTGGATCAAAAATACCAGAATCAGGGATGATTTGCGGCCTATAACATCAGAAAGAAAGCCAATCACCACTCTACCAAGGGCATTAAATATGGAAAGTACAACCACGAGCATAAACCCGGCTTTCCATCCTGCCTGTGTATCTGCAATACTGGCCATATGGGCAATTAACATCAATCCGGCAGTCGCTGACAGAAGAAATGTAAGCCAAAGAAAAACAAATTCACGGGTCTTGATGGCATCCGTCCATGAAATACCTTTGCTTGCTGGAACACTGGCTTTGGTCTCAGAACCCTGAGCAGGAACAAAGTCAGAAGGCGGATTTTTCAATATCAAAGAAAAACCGGTTATGGCAACCAATGCAATACCTCCCAAAATAAAGAAGGTTTGCTGGATTCCGTACAACCTGATGAAATAAGCAGTTAAGGGTGCGATATAAACCGGTGCCAGACCCACACCGGAAACTACAATACCCGAAATAATTCCTTTTTTGGAAGAATGAAACCATTTGATGGCGCAGGGCGTGGTGGCCGAATAACCCAAACCGATTCCCAATCCACCCATTACACCAAATGTAATAATCATTGCTGCAGGAGTCTTCGCCAGGCCTGAAGCCAGTAAACCCAATCCAAACAAAACTCCACCTAGTAAGGCTATAATCCGCGGACCGTATTTGTCCTGGGCCCTGCCTGCAAAAATCATCATAAAGGCAAAAATGGCTGCCGAAACCGTAAAGGGTAGTGAAGCAGTTACGTCGTTCCAACCCCATTCGGTTACCAGGGCCTTTTTAAAAACACTCCAGGCATAAAGCAATCCCAATAGTAAATTGATACCCAATGCAGCACTGGTAATAATCCAACCGGTAGTTTGTTTCGGTTTCATGTTGTCAGGATTTAATAATTGAAAATCATCATTTCATGCATTCATTTTTCATATCCTTAACAAAGAAAAGCAAAATTGTGGATTGGCACTATTTTGCCTGTAATTTTGTACAAATGGCAATTGAAAGCCAGGGCTATGGAAGGATACTTACTTTAACTATTAATTCGCATTAATCACGAATTGCCAAATTAAGCCATCATTTACACGTTCGAATGCCTGTATATCTACCACATATAACATCCGCGAAAAAAAAAGCCGAAAATAAGATACAAGTTGTTGTAACAATTTTTATCTTCGTTTCGTTTTTAGACGAAATACTAAATGATGGAAAATACCAAAACCAGTTTTTTAACAGAACAACAGGAAAAGGTTGCCCGGTACGCCAAGGCACTCTCCCATCCGGTACGGGTATTTATTCTTGACTTTTTAATAAAGAACATTAATAAATGCTGCTATAGTGGAGATATGGCCGAAGAATTGCCCATTGCCCGCTCAACGCTTTCGGAACATTTGAAAGAATTGAAAAAAGCAGGACTGATTCAGGGCGAGATCAATCCCCCCTATATCAAATATTGCATTAACCGTGAAAACTGGGAAGCAGCTAAAAACGTCATGGGGAATTTTTTCTGTACAAATTTTACCAGTGAAGAAATATCATCCTCAACCTGCAAATCGTCATCGCGCTAATTTCTTAATTTGACAATTCAACAAATCAATAAATCAATAAATCGACAAATAAATTGGTATGGAAATTAAAATTTTAGGTACAAGTTGCCCCAAGTGCAAAACGCTTGAAAAACTTACCCGCGAGGTAGTGGAGCAAAACGGCTTTAGCGCCAACATTACTAAAGTTGAAGACATTGTTGACATTATGAAATACAACATCATGGCAACACCCGCACTGGTTGTAAATGAAAAGGTGGAGATCAAAGGCCGCGTTCCTTCAGCCGATGAGATTAAAAAAGTATTGTCAAAATATTAAATAACTAAATACAAATTGAGTATGAAACAAATTGTAATGTTAAGTTTTGCTCTCTTAATGATAATGGGCAATATGTCGTGCAATGCACAAGTTGGCAAAAAGGAATCAACCGGCAATAAGACTGCCAAAGTGGAGGCCTATTATTTTCATTTTGCTGCCAGATGTGTCACCTGTAAAGCTGTTGAAGCTGAAGCCAAAAGCAGTATTGAAAACCTCTATGGCGGCAAGGTTACTTTTCAGTCGGTCAATCTTGATGAGGATTCAAGTAAAGTCCTGGCAGAGAAACTAAAGGTAGATGGCCAATCCCTCCTGATAGTCAAAGGCGATACCAAAATAAACCTTACCAATGAAGGCTTCATGTATGCCCGTAACAACCCCGAAAAATTCAAAGCAATTATTAAAGAAAAAGTAGACGCTTTAATACAATAAGATGAATGATTTCCTAACATCTCTATTAGAAAGCAATTCTGCTCCCTGGATATCGGCATTGGTGCTGGGCCTGATGACTGCCATCAGCCCATGCCCTTTGGCCACCAATATTACTGCTATTGGTTTTATCAGCAAGGATATTGAGAACCGCAACCGGGTTTTCCTGAACGGGTTATTATATACACTTGGCAGGGCAATCACCTATACTTCCATCGCCCTTATCATCTATCTGGGGGCCGACCAGCTCCGGTTTTCAGGCTTTTTTCAGCGTTATGGCGAGAAGTTTTTGGGGCCATTGCTTATTTTTATCGGCATATTGATGCTTGGCATTATAAAAATCAATTTCCCGGGATTGGGTAAATTAACCTCCCGCATGGAGAACAAAAGCTCATGGAACTACATTGATGCAATCTTATTGGGAATTGTATTTGCACTGGCGTTTTGCCCATACAGCGGCGTGTTGTACTTTGGCATGCTTGTGCCCATGACGGTTGCCAGTGCATCGGGACTGTATCTGCCCATTATTTTTGCCATAGCTACAGGTATACCTGTAATTATTTTTGCATGGGTGCTTGCTTATACTGTATCGGGAATTGGTAATGTTTACAATAAGGTGAAAACATTCGAGTTATGGTTTCGCCGTGTTATTGCGGTATTATTCATTTTGGTGGGTATTTACTATATCATCAGGGTGTACTTTTAAAAAATTTGCATAAATAATTCGTATTTCGACGAAATAGTCAACGCATTTTCAGGTTTTCAGATTTTGAGTCTGTTATAAAAAATCAAAACAAATTATGCCACTAACCTGCCTGCCGTCAGGAAAACCAAGGTGCAAAGTTCATTATATTCATTTACAGCAAATAAAAATCAGCTTATTCCTGACTTTGTGCCTCCGTGGCAAAACTGATTTTTCGGAGTTGACTTAATTTTCAAATTAGCACATTTTCAAATCTTCAAATTATCCCTATGGAATCGAAAAAAGAACTAAAAATCCTGTTGTGGATTGCCATAATATTTGGTGCTGCATTTTTCCTGCCCATCGAAAGTGCCCGATTTAATACTGCCATTGCAGCAACATTCGATTTAGTTAAATGGTATGCCCGTGAGCATGTAATTTTATGTTTATTGCCGGCATTTTTTATTGCCGGGGTAATCTCTGTATTTGTAAGCCAGGGTTCAGTATTGCGTTACTTTGGCGCAAATGCAAAGAAATGGCTGGCTTATTCAGTGGCAGCTGTCTCAGGTACCATATTGGCGGTATGTAGTTGTACCATTCTGCCTTTGTTTTCGAGCATTCATAAGCGTGGTGCCGGTTTAGGCCCTGCTATAGCCTTTTTGTATTCCGGTCCGGCAATAAACATTCTTGCTATTATATTAACTGCCCGTATTTTGGGTTTTGAAATGGGTGTAGCAAGAACCATTGGAGCGGTCTCTTTTAGTATCATCATGGGAGTTGCTATGTCGCTTATATACCGGAAAGAAGAAAAAATAAAGCGCGAAGAACAAATGCATATTGAATTACCCCCAGAAAAACGTCCGATGTGGAAAACATCATTTCACTTTTTTACATTGGTTTTAATATTGGTCTTCGCCAATTGGGGCAGTCCTGTAAGCAGTGATACTTCAAGTGCCTGGTATTATTTGTGGGCCTACAAATGGTATATCACCGGATTTTTCTCTTTATTACTTGGTTATTCATTGATTTTTATTCTCAAAATCAAATGGCAATGGGTTCTGTTGGCAGTGATAGCCACTGCTGCATCTGCATTTATTGCAACAAATTTTATCGAAAACGCTAAGCTTGCCCCGCTCGTTCCTATGATCGTTGGCATTGCTGCTTTGAGTGCCATAACCCTTTTGGACAAAAACGACGAGGATAATAAAGAGTGGACAATTTCCACCTGGGGGTTCGCCAAACAGATTTTGCCCTTACTTGCCATAGGCGTAGTTACGGCAGGGTTCCTGTTAGGTTCCACCCACGATGGAAAGTCAATTGCAGGTTTAATACCAAACGAATGGATTCAATGGCTTGTTGGCGGCAATTCCATACTTTCAAATTTCTTTGCCTCCATTGTTGGTGCATTCATGTATTTTGCCACTTTAACTGAAGTCCCTATCCTGCAAGGTTTAATTGCATCCGGGATGGGTAAAGGACCTGCACTGGCATTGTTACTTGCCGGACCATCCTTGTCACTGCCCAACATGCTGGTAATTCGGGGTGTCATGGGGACCCAAAAAACCGCAGTTTATGTAATCCTGGTGGTTGTTTTGTCTACTGTAGCCGGACTTATATATGGAAATCTATAATATTGATTCGCTAACTCAATAAAAACCTGATCGATGCAAACCCTTAGCTTTATTGGCGGTGGCAGAATCACCAATATTATCCTGCAGGCATTTCAGAATGCCGAAATCAATTTTGAAAAAGTTGTTGTATTTGATGTTAATGAGGATTCACTGAAAAGCCTTCAGCGAAAATTCCCACATACACAGATGGCTTTATCCCTTGAAGAAACAGTGAATGCCGATTTGATCGTTCTGGCCGTTCATCCACCGGTTGCTGTGGATGTACTCGAAAAACTAAAAGGTACATTGGTAAATGAATCACTCTTGCTCTCACTTGTTCCTAAAATAACTATTGAAAGGACTATTGACCTGTTAGGCGGATTCGCCGATGTTGCCCGCATGAACCCAAGCGCATCAACCATAGTTAACAAAGGTGTCAATCCGGTTGCTTTCTCTGCCTCATTTGACAGCAATAAGAAAAAGGACTTATTGGACTTATTTCAACCGCTTGGCTATATGCCTGAAATATCTGATTCCAAAATTGAAGCATATGCTGTAATTAGTGCCATGGGGCATACCTATTTTAACTTCCAGCTTCAACAGCTCAGGGAACTTGCTCTTTCATTTGGAATGGAAGAAGATGAAGCTGCTAAAGCAATCACCCATATGCTTTGGGGTACCACCGAAACATTGTTCAACTCCGGACTCACCTATTCAGAGGTAGCAGACCTGGTTCCGGTTAAACCTTTGGGTGAAGTGGAAGAAATCATCAAGGGATATTATCGCGAAAACCTCAACGCCATTTACAATAAGATCAAGCCTCAATAAAGAGCATGGTTGTGATGAAATAATACTTTACACTGGCAAAAGAAACTTGACTATTAGCTAAACTTGGTCATTACTAACTATATCTTCCCTGATATGATGCTCCGATGTATCATGAAATTCAACTTCGGGATGGGCTTCTTTGACAATTTTTAATACCCAGTTGCTTTCGGCAAGATAGACGGGGGTTTTTGATTTATCAAAAGCTATTGTGGCAGCCCGTCTGTCGATCATTTCACTGAGTTTTTGTTTATTAGCGGAGGTAAGCCAACAGGCTTTTACAAAAGGTAAAGGCTGGAAATCGCATTTAGCGCCATATTCATGTTCCAAACGGAACTTAATTACATCAAACTGCAATTCGCCAACCGTACCGATTATTTTTCTGTTACCGGGTTGTTGAATGAACAACTGTGCCAATCCCTCGTCTGTAAGTTGCATAACACCTTTTTCAAGTTGTTTGGTTTTGAGCGGGTCTTTGTTTACAACTTCTTTAAGAATTTCAGGTGAGAAGCTGGGAATGCCTGTAAAATGAAGACTTTCACCTTCAGTTAGTGTATCACCTATTTTAAGGTTTCCGGTGTCGTACAAACCAATAACATCGCCTGGGAAAGCCTCTTCTATTGTGCTTTTATCATTTGCCATGAATGAAGCCGGGGCAGAAAAACGCATTTTCTTGCCCAATCGGGTGTGATAGTACATTTTATTTCTTTCGAACCTGCCCGAACACACCCTCAAAAATGCCATCCGGTTGCGGTGGTTGGGGTCGAGGTTGGCATGTATTTTAAAGACAAATCCGGAAAATGTATTTTCTTCAGGCAACACTTTTCGTTCTGCGGTTTTGGCCCCCGACGGATGCGGTGCAATACTTAAAAACGTTTCAACCAGTTCGGGGATGCCAAAGTTATTGAGCGCACTGCCAAAGAAAACCGGGGCCAGATACCCTTCGCGGTAGAGGTTGTTGCTGAACGATTCAAAAAGCTCAGCCGCCAGGTCAACTTCTTCCCAGAGTTTTGATATGTTTGCTTCGCCAATATGGTCCTTCAATAGGGGATCATCTATATCGCGCGTATTCAACAACACTTCAGACCGGGTAGTTTTACCCGGAGTAAATAATTGTATGCTTTTCGTTGCCAGGTTATAAACACCTTTAAAATCGCTTCCATTACCAATTGGCCAGGTAAAAGGACTGACGGCAATTTTCAGTTCTCTTTCCAGTTCTTCCAGCAGGTCGAAAGGGTCTTTGCCTTCACGGTCCATTTTATTAATAAATACCATCACCGGAATAGCTCGCATTCTGCATACTTCCATCAACTTACGGGTTTGTTCCTCAACACCCTTGGCACTATCAACAACAAGTATTACACTGTCCACCGCTGTAAGAGTACGATAGGTATCCTCGGCAAAATCTTTGTGGCCGGGGGTATCCAGAATGTTAATCCGCATGCCTTTGAAATCAAGAGTCATCACGGAAGTTGCCACTGAAATACCCCGTTGTTTTTCTATCTCAAGAAAATCGGACGTGGCGGTTTTCCTGATTTTGTTACTCTTAACTGCCCCGGCTACATGAATAGCACCGCCAAATAAAAGCAGTTTTTCTGTAAGTGTTGTCTTACCGGCATCGGGATGTGAAATAATTGCAAACGTCCTTCTCCGGTTTAATTCAGTCTTTAAATCCATAATAATTAACTCAGGATACTAAAAAGGGTACACATTATACATAAGAAATAACTGATACGGGAATTAGCAGTGAAGCGCTTATTATGCAGGCGCACTGCCATAAACCACCGGATTCGAAAAATCATGGTGGCGTAATACCGGAATATTTCGATATGCTTGTCTTCATTGCAGGGCGCAAAAATAGTTTAAAATTGATACACAGGCAAAAAATTATATTTTTGCACCTCAAAAAAATTTGTGGTGAAAAATTGGTTTGGATTTGTATTTGGGAATAGAAAAGTCGAACTCCTCAGGTCTGATTTTCATTCAAAATCCTTACTTTTAAGTTTTCTTTAAAAGCAATTGATCATGTCATACAATTTACCAGTAAGTCGTTCCTGCAGATTTGCAGGCCACCATCGTTCCCATATAACAGTTTTAGCCTTTTTATTCCTGTTCTTATCCGCGATGTCCTTTTATGCCGAGGCTTCACCTGGCAAGAGCAAGGCAAAAGCAACAAAATGGGTTGGCACCTGGAGCACCGCCCCGCAGCTTGTGGAGCCTCACAACATGCCTCCGGCACCGGGATTGAGTAACAACACCATTCGGCAGATTGTTCGCGTATCAATTGGCGGTGACAGCCTGCGTGTGAAATTCTCCAATGAATTCAGTAAAAGTGCGGTTACCATGCACCAGGTTCAGGTGGCTGTTTCCGCTGGAGGCAGCGCAATTGACGGTTGTACTATCAAAGAACTGAAGTTTGGAGGCAAACCGGAAGTTACTATGGCACCGGGAGCGGCCATTACTTCTGACCCGTTTGCGTTCAGCTTAAAACCCCGCATGGACCTGACCATTACCATCTTCTTTGGTGAAACCTCACCCGATGTTACCGGACACCCGGGTTCACGCACAACATCATTCCTGCTCCTTGGCGACATGACTTCGTCAGTGAGTTTTCCGGGTGCAGTTCCCACAGACCATTGGTATGTGATAAACGGAATTGATGTGAAAGCTCCTGCTACCGCAGGTGCTGTTGCCATAATCGGTAATTCGATAACCGACGGGCGCGGTTCGGGCACCAACAAGCAAAACCGCTGGCCCGACATACTTTCGGAACAACTCCTTAAAAACCCGGCTACACAGCAGGTGGCAGTTTTAAATATGGGTACCGGCGGCAACTGTGTGTTAAAAGCCTGCCTTGGACCTTCAGCACTCGACCGGTTCGACCGTGATATCCTGCAACAAAGCGGGGTGCGCTGGGTCATCATCTTCGAAGCCATCAACGATATCGGCCAGACTCCTACAGTAGAAGCTGCTGCACAGGTGGCCAAAGACCTGATTGCAGCCTATGAAATAATGATTGACAAGGCACATGCCCAAGGTTTAAAGGTATACGGTGCCACCATTGCACCGTTTGGCCAATCGTTCTATTACAAGGATTTCCGGGAAACAGCAAGAAACACGGTGAACACCTGGATCCGCAAGAGTGGCCGGTTTGATGCTGTAATCGACTTTGACAAAGCATTGCAAAACCCGGCCGACCGGTTAACCATTTTGCCGGAAGCCCATACGGGCGATTTTTTGCATCCCAACGAAGCCGGTTATGTGATTATGGGTGAATCCATCAATCTCAAATTGTTTAAGTAACCTGAAAATCATTCGCATCAGTCAGATAATACCCCAAAAGCTAAACCATGAAAGAAAATTCACTTAACCGGAGGAGGTTTTTCGCCCTCCTGGGCGCCGGAAGCGCCGCACTGGCCGCCAAACCTTTATCAGTATTAGGTTCAACATCACCCGCCATGGCTGACAAACCGGCTACCAACATTGCCGATGCTGCAAAAGCCGCCAGAACTGAATGGTCTATGCCGGGCAAGTTCCCGGGCAAGGTGGTTCAGGTAAAAAATGCCAGGGCTGTTGTCAACAATGAGCCTGTTGAGCAGGAAGCTTACCGCATGATTGAAAAGTCTATGCTGGAACTTACGGGAAAAAGTAATTTGGGTGAGGCCTGGAGAACTTTTGTCAGTCCCGGAGAGCGCATTGGACTCAAAGTGAACCCGGTTGCAGGCAAGCTGCTTTCAACCAGTCACGCCGTTACTCAATCGGTAATCAGGCAACTGGAAGCAAGCGGCATTGAAAGGAAAAATATAGTTATCTGGGACAGGCGCGACATGGAACTTAAAGATGTTGGTTTCACGCAGGAGAATTACCCGGGTATTACCATACGAGGTACCGAATGCCACGATGACAAAGGTTCATTCTATGATTCGGATGGAAAGCTATATGGTGAAAAGAACGTGGATAAGGATTGGTATTACTGGGCCGATGTGGAAGGGGAATACGACAACGAAACCATGCCGTATATGGTTAACGGAGGGAAGTATTCTTATTTCTCAAAAATAGTAACTCAGGAAGTTGATAAAATCATCAACATTCCCATTCTGAAAAATGCAGGAGCGTCCATTACCAATGCCATGAAAAACCTGGCCTATGGATCCATTACCAATACCGGAAGGTTGCATGCCCAGTTGTGGAATGAAACCAGCGCTGAAGTATGTGCCTTTGCGCCCCTGCGCGATAAGGTGGTGCTGAACATATGTGATGGACTCAGAGGCTGTTTCAACGGAGGACCAGGCGCTAACCCGCAGTTTATTTGTAATTACAATGCCATCTTGGTTGCATCCGATGCAGTGGCGCTCGACCGGATCAGTTATGACCTGGTGGCCGAAAAACGGGTTAGTGAAGGAATCCAGAAAGCACCTGCGCCTGAAGTATTGAAGTTTTTGGAACAAGCTGCCGCGCTGGGTTTGGGCATAGCAAATAAAGCGGATATCAATCTTAGTCTGATTGATTTGGGTTAGGAAAATGGTTAAATAAACTGCCCATGAATGCATTATACAGAATGGTTTGGCTCTTTTGGGTTATCGCATCTCAGGGTTATGCATTGGCACAGGAAAGCTTTCCGGTAATTGACACAACCGACCTTCCCGGTGCCAGATTTGACGTGCCCAAAACCTATTCCGGAGCATCACTTTTCGGATACATGAACGGTGGAGCGGAACTTTACCGCGAATACGGTTGTAAGGGTGCATGGATTGGAGAATTAGCTTTTCAGGGCGGTACATTCAAAATTGAAATATTCAAAATGACCGGCCCCGAAGAAGCATTCGGCATTTATTCGGTATCCCGTTATCAATGCAAATCCAATCCTCCGTTATCCCCCTTTACCTGCCATACGCCCTACCAGTTACAGCTTTGTAAGGGCCCGTATTACATTAACATCATCAATGCCACCGGAAATAAAAGCGACAGTGTGGCTGCACTGCAGATTGGCAAGGCGATAGCAGGCCGGATTACCGAAGCGTCTGCCGAAATTAGTGCATATCTGCCCGGATTTCCGGTAGAGCTGGTCAATCGCGAAGCCATTCTGGTGAAGGGTGAGCTCGGATTAATGAACAGCGCACCTGACCTGGCGGCCTTTTTTAATGAGGCGAAAGGGTATTGTTCCGTCATTTTGCAAAGAACCGATAACACGCTGATATCGGTTAAGTTTGCTTCTGAGGCTGATAAAAATGGTTTCCTGGAACGTCATCAATCCG
>JAFGOR010000046.1 GCA_016926375.1 Bacteroidales bacterium | reverse complement strand
GAATTGGGTAATGAAATCAGGGTCAGTGAACCTTTATGTAGTTTCATGATCTCCTGACAGATGCTGAGACCAATTCCCGAACCGTTTTTTTTGGTGGTATAAAAAGGTACAAATATTTGTTCCTGTATTTCGGGAGGTATTGAGGGACCGTTATTGATCAGGGCAATGATTGTCCGGTTTCTTGATGAAAAAGATACTTCCAGGATGATTTCCCGCGATTCTTCATTCTCAGCCACTGCTTCAATGGCATTGCTGATCAGGTTGATCAGCACCTGGTTGATCAGGTTTTTATCGGCCAGGATGGTTTTGGGCCCTCCTTCTGAGTGGATATCAAATGTGACACCCAGTTCAGCCATCTTACCTGAGTAAACAATTTTCAGTTGTTCCAGCCATTCCCGGGTGTCAAACGGCTTGATTTCAGGCGGAGGTATTCTGGCTATCTTGCGGTAATTGCCTACAAAATTTAAAATGGCATTGGTTTGCTCATCAAAAACCCGGAGTCCGTTAACCGTGGAACTCAAAGTTTGGTCATCCACAGATTTAAGAGTAACCGGTATATCATCTTTGTGGTACAAAGCGTAAAGGGCTTTTGAAACCGAAGTCAATGGCGACATCAGGTTCATAATCTCATGGGTGAGCACGCTGATGAGCTTTCTGTATGATTCCAGTTCTCTTGATTCAAGTTCATAACGGATATCCTGAATGGAAACCAGTTTCACCGAACTACTCCCTTTCCGGAGTCCGGTTGCCCTAAAAGCGAGCAGTTGAAAGCTTTTTCCCGAAACCTGCTTATAGGTTAAATCCATGCCGGGTTCAATATTCCGGACTGCTTCATAAAACAGGGGATTTTTTATTCTGAGTAAATCCGGATTGGTTGAATCGGGTGAAATGCCGGCATAGTTACAGGCAGTGCGGTTGATAAGTTCAACCGATTCGCCGTTAAGTACCAGCATGCCGGTAGCTGAATGACGGATCAGTGCTTTGTAATATTTTTCATTGATCTCACTGTCTTCCCTGATTTTCTGAAAGTGTCCGTTCAGTTTATTAAAGCCTTCATACAGGGCAGCCAGCGATTTGCTTTTCTTTCCGGGTGAGTATTGAACCGCTGTATCGTTATTCTGCAGCGCATTGAGCCATGCAGCTACAGATTGGTTCGTTGCATCATAAATTCTCATCAGAAGTCCGCCAGAAGCAAAAGCGCAAAGAATGAAAAATACGGCAGCAAGGAATTCAGACCTGGCAGTCAGGTAGCCGGCCACGAATACCGTCAGCATCAGAATCACCAAAAGAACATACTTCGATGCACGATGTAAAAGCCGTTCAGATGTCATATTTTCTTATTTTATTGTACAAAGTCTGGCGTGTGATACCCAGTTGTTGGGCAGCAGCACTCTGATTCTGTCCGTTTTTTCTCAGCGCACTCACTATCATCTTTTTTTCCATTTCCTCCAGGGTTTCTGCCTGGTTTACCGAAACCGATTCTTCAGCACCGAAATAGAAATCGCGTGCCATCAGTTTGTTCTGGTCAGACAAGATCACCGCTTTTTCCATGGCATGCTGCAGTTCACGGACATTGCCGGGCCAGGAATAACTTTTCAATCTCGACATGGCTTCATCACTGATTTCCATCCCTTCTTTCCCGTATTTTCTGGAATACATGGTCATAAAGTGTCCGGCAATCATATCGATATCCTCAACGCGTTCTCTTAAAGCGGGAAGGTGTATCTGAATGGTATTCAACCTGTAAAGCAGGTCCTGGCGGAACTGACCTGACGTGATCATTTGTGAAAGATTCTTATTGGTGGCACTGATCAGCCTGATGTTGACAGGAATCTCGGAACTGGCGCCAACCGGTGTTATTGTCCGGGTTTGGAGTACAGTAAGCAACTTGGATTGCAAATTTGTGGGGATGTTGCCAATTTCATCCAGAAACAGGCTGCCTTTATCGGCCAATACAAACCTGCCTGTTTTATCTTCATAGGCATTGGTAAACGATCCTTTTTTATGTCCGAACAGCTCACTCTCAAAAAGGGTTTCAGTAAGCGACGACAGGTCAACCAGTACAAACATCTCTTCTTTTCGGGTGGATAGCCTGTGGATTTCCCGGGCAATCAGTTCTTTTCCGGTTCCATTCTCACCGGTGATCAGTACATTGGCATCGGTGGCAGCAATTTTTTGCACCACCTGCATCACGTTTTTCATGGCCAAAGAGTCACCGGTAATAATGGGATAATTGCGGTTGGTTTCGTTTTTTAAAAGTGCTTCTTTCGATTTAAGCAGATTGATTTCTTTGCTTGATTTCCTAAGCCGGTAAGCGGCTTTCAGCGTGGCTATCAGTTTTTCGTTGTCCCATGGCTTTACCACAAAATCACTTGCTCCTTCTTTCAGTGCTTTTACCGCCAGATCCACATCTGCATAAGCTGTAATCATCACAACTTCGGTATTCGGAAAGCGCTTTTTAATTTCCTTTAGCCAGAACAGACCTTCATTACCCGTATTGACTCCGGCCTTAAAGTTCATATCGAGTAAAACGACATCGATAATGCTCCTTGCCAATTCAGTCAACAAGGTGTTGGGATTGGATAAGGCAACAACTTCTTCGAATATGGGCTGAAGCAACAATTGAAGCGCATTCAGCAAACCTTTATTGTCATCGGCTATGAGTAATCGGCCCTCTTTCATGGTATCAATTTTATGTCAAATGTAAAAATATTTAACTCATAAGTGTAAAATAATTTAACACATCTTCTTAAGAAAATTATATATTATACTGATATTATGTATTATAACAAAGTGGCACAACTTTGGCATAGGTTCAGCAAAACAAGAATAATATGATTCGTACAGAAAACCTTTCAAGAATTTTCCAAACCGACCTGATTGAAACCACGGCATTGCAGCATGTAAACCTGGAAGTAAAAAAGGGCGAATTTGTTGCCATTATGGGCCCATCGGGTTGTGGAAAGTCAACATTACTGAATATTCTGGGATTGCTGGATTGCGCCAGTGCCGGCCAGTATTTCTTTGATGGTACCGAGGTCACCGGTTTGAGTGAAAAACAGCGGACCCTGTTGCGCAAGGGCAACATGGGTTTTGTATTTCAAAGTTTTAACCTGATTGACGATCTGAACGTATTTGAAAACGTGGAGCTTCCTTTGGTTGCATTGGGTACTTCCCGCTCAAAGCGAAAGAAAATGGTTGATGAAATGCTGGAGTATATGCAGATAGGGCATCGCAGGGAGCATTTTCCCAGGCAGCTGTCGGGTGGACAGCAACAGCGCGTGGCCGTTGCACGTGCCCTGATCACCACCCCGAAGCTGATTCTGGCTGATGAGCCTACCGGCAACCTGGACTCTCAAAACGGGGAACAGGTGATGCAGATGCTTGAAAAGCTGAATACCGGGGGTACCACTATTATTATGGTGACGCACTCTTTGAATCACGCCGAAAGAGCGCACCGGATCATCAACCTGTTCGACGGAAAAATTATCACCGAGCAGGTTGACCGTACTTTCCAACCAGTTTACAATTTAAACAACTGAAAAATGTTTACACAATCTTTTAATATACTTGCAAGACGGTTCCGGAAAGACCCGGTGTTCTCCCTGGCAACACTGCTTGGACTTACCCTGGGGTTTGCCTCCTTTATCCTGTTGGGACAGTTTGTGAATGCCATGTTGAGTTACGACAGGTATCAGGAAAATTACGACCGGATTTACAGGGTACAGTTTTTTATGGACCAACAGGAAAACAGGGTTCAGCATTCTGCAAGCGTAACTGCTGCCCTGAGCAGGCACGATCTGAAAGGATTGCCTGAAATAGAAGAAATAGCCTTGATACATGATGTAGGAGATAACAATAAGAACGGTATTTTTCTGTCAGCTGACAAGGAAAAGGAATTCCTTACCCGCTGGGGGTATTATGCCGACCCTTCTGTTTTCAGTATGTTTACTTTCAATTTTTCAGAAGGTGATCCTGAAAAGGCCTTATCACAACCATTTTCGATTGTTCTGTCCCGTTCCCTGGCTGACAAGATATTCGCAGGCACCTCTGCTTTAGGTAAACAAATCTATTTTGAAAACAAGTTTGCCTGCACTGTTACGGGTGTTTACGCGGATTTCCCCGATAAGTCGACATGGGAACCGGCGTACCTGTTGCCCATGGAATCATTTACTGCCATAACGGGATGGAAAGGCTATGAGGACAATTACCGGTCTTATTCATTCATGACGTATGTGATGTTGAAAAAAAATGCCGATCCTGCCCAGGTTGATTCAAAGATTCATGATGCCATGAAGGAGTACAATGAAAAGCATTTCCCCTATCTGCGGCCTTTATCGCAATTGTATCTGAATCCCTATTTCCAACCCGATTTTTACATAGCAATCGGATTATTGATTTTCAACGGCCTGCTGATCCTGATCCTGTCGTCAATTAACTATGTCAATCTGCAAACAGCCAACGCTTCAACTCGTTTCAGGGAAATAGGAATTAAAAAAACAGTTGGCTTCACACGCAGGCAACTCTGGTACCAGTTCATGGCTGAAAACATGATTCTGGCCATGATCAGCTGCATCCTGGCAATAATGCTGGTAAGGTATGCCTCACCGTATGTGAACCGTTTGATGGGTGGCGAAACCCTAAGCACCAACTACAATTATTCACTCCTCATGGTTGTGGTGGTTCTCACCGCACTGGTAACCGGTATTCTTTCCGGAATATACCCGGCTTACGCCATATCTTCATTTAACCCGGTAACAGCATTGAAACAAAAGCTTATAGAAGAAAAGCATCATGGGTTAAGCCTGCGCAAGGTGTTGGTTACTGCTCAGTTCAGCATTGCCATATTCCTGTTGGTTGTTGGGTTTGTTATTTACCGCCAAACCCATTACATGGTAAGTCGCAATATGGGATTTGATTCGGAAAACGTGTTATTTGCCAACATAGTAACAGATAAAAAGGGCCCCACCAACACATTGCGTCAGAATCTGCTGATGCATGATGAAATTGTTGATGTTTGTCATTCCGATTACATTCCGTTTATACTGCCGGGCGGTGCCGAAGTAAACTGGGAGGGTGGTTACCCTGATGAAAAAACATTTATCAGGTATAGTCAGATCGGGTATGATTTTGTTTCCACTTTTGACCTGAAGATTGTGGAAGGAAGAAATTTTTCACGTGATTATCCCGGTGATCTGGATAAATGCCTGTTAAATGAAACGGCCATCAACACCTTTGGATGGAAAGAACCCATTGGCATGAAACTGGATGTCCGTGGCAGGACTTATACTGTTGTTGGCATCATAAAGGATTACATCGTATTTTCGGTACACAACCCCCTGGAGCCTCATTTTCACAGGCTGATACCCGATACCATAAGTTCAAACACCATTTTCTCGGTACGTTACAAACCCGCTACAGAACGCAGGGCAAAAGAAATTGTTGAGCGTGAATTCCAGTCGTTCTTTCCCGATGATGCTTTTGAATTCAAAAATATTCAATCACGAATTCAAAATGAAAATGCTGTCATGGAGTGGCGGCACCTCATGAAGATCAATCTGCTGTTTGCTGTGCTTTCTATCTTTGTGTCGTCCATCGGGTTATTCGGATTGATACTTTTCTATACCCGCACTAAACTTAAGGAAGTGGGCATCCGGAAAGTGCTTGGATTTACCGGAGGGCAGTTATATTACACCCTTTCATCAACATTCATTAAACTGCTGCTGATCTCCGTTGTTTTTGCCTGGCCGGCAGCCTATTATGCCTACAAGAGTTTACCGGGGGCCAATAAATATCCAATCCAGATTTGGGAATTTCTGATTGCCACAGGCATTATCCTGCTGGTAGCCATTGCCACCATCAGTTACCAGATCATCAGGGCATTGAAGGTTAATCCGGCAGAGATCATAAAAGATGAGTGATAGTAGCAACAAGAACCAAGAACCAAGAGTTAAGGCAGTGGCGTTGTCATACAGAGCTTGTCGAAGTATGACGAGTAGCGGCAACAAGTCGCACTTCGACAGGCTCAGTGTGACTGACATTATCATACAAAGCTTGTCGAAGTATGACAAGAAGTACAAATTGTGACAGTCAAATCCCAAATCACATCTCCAAACTCTCACACACCTGCCTGCCGAAGCCTCGGCGCAGGCAGGTCCAGTATCCAGTATCCAGTATCCAGCATCAGTAGCAGGTTCACTTGTACCTGCCGGGTTGTTTTATTGTGTTTTGAAAAAAAACAAGTAGGTTTGTTGTGCAAAACCAGATTTCAATGCAAAACTACTTCCAACATTTATTGCTGTTTCTAAAGAGGTTTCTGCTGGTACTTTTGTTGTATACTGCATCACGCCTTTTTTTTTACATATTGAATGCAGGTTACTTCGAAGATGTTTCGTTTGTTGAACTCCTGAAATTATTTCTTACCGGTATCCGTTTTGATATTGCCGCCATCATATTCACCAATGTCATTTTCATCTTTTACCTGCTTCCCGGTTCATATAAAAATAACCACAGCGTTCAGAAATCCTATGAGCTATTGTTTTTTATTATCAATTCAATAGCCGTACTAACCAATTTTATCGATGCCAAATTCTTCGATTTCATCAACAAACGCATCACCTCCTCGATATTCACATTAATGGGGACCAACCAGGATGTATGGTTTCAGATTCCAACGTTTATTAAAGATTACTGGTATGTGGTTCTTTCCTATACCGTTTTGCTCATTCTTTTCTGGTATTGCTTGCCCAGGTTGCGTTATAACAGGTTGGTGGATGAAAAGATGTCAATTAAAACTTTCCTGTATCAGACATTTGTATTTGCCGGAGTTTTATGTTTAATGCTTTGGGGTGCCAGGGGCACTGCGCTTAAACCAATTGGCATCATTGATGCAGCCACTTATTCAGAGCTTAAGTATGCGCCCCTGGTTCTTAACACTCCATTTTCCATTATTAAAACCGTCGAAAACGACAACCTGGAAGAACATAAGTATTTTTCGGAGGATTCTTTAGCCGGTATTTATTATCCGGTTCATCAAATGGAGGTAAGGCAAGCTGCAAAAAGGATGAACGTTGTCATATTTATTCTTGAGAGTTTCTCCAGGGAATATTCGGGTTTTTTGAATGGTGGAAAGAGTTACACCCCCTGTTTGGATTCAATGCTCAGAAAATCCCTGGTTTTTACCAACGCTTTCGCCAATGGCACGCAGTCATATGAGGCCATGCCGGCTATAATAGCCGGAATACCAAGCCTAATGGATAAACCTTACAGCGGTTCGAACTATGCCGATAATTTAATTGAAAGTCTGCCCTTGTTGTTGAGGCGGGAAGGTTATCATACTTCATTCTTCCACGGTGGAAACAACGGAACAATGGGTTTCAATAATTTTGCCAGCGTGGCAGGAATTGAACATTACTTCGGGCGTAACGAATACAACAACGAAGCCGATTACGACGGTCATTGGGGAATTTGGGATGAACCTTATCTTCAATACTTTGCCAGGCAGATAGATCGGTTTCCCCAGCCATTTTTTACTGCTGTATTTACGCTTTCTTCACATCATCCCTATAATGTACCTGAAAAATATAAGGTAAAATTCACCGATGATGCACTTCCCATTCTAAAAAGCATCAGATACACCGATAAGGCGCTGGGAGAATTCTTTAAAACCGCTCAGGAAATGCCCTGGTATAATAACACGTTATTTGTTTTCACTGCCGATCATGCTGCACAAGCTGTTGAGAGAATTTATAACAGCAGCACCGGCATGTATGCCATTCCCATTGCTTTCTATAATCCATCCGACAGTCTTTTTAAAGGCATCGACAGTACTGTGGCCCAGCAAATTGATATTATGCCCACTGTGCTTGATTATCTGGGATACCCAAAACCATTTTTTGCTTTTGGAGAGAGTTTGTTTAATTTTTCAGTCGCACACCGGGCAATAAGCTTTGTCAATGGGATGTACCAACTTATCGAAGGAGATTATGTAATGGTGTTTAATGGTGAAAAGGTCATTTCCTTTTATAATCTGAAACAGCAGGATGAGAAGCAAGGTGTTGACACGCCTGATAAGATTGCTGATTCAATTACTAAAGGAAAATTTTCAGCCATGGAAACTTCCCTGAAAGCCATACTGCAAACATATAATGATTGTCTGATTAAAAACAGGACCTCGCTTGGTAATTTTAGTGGTACAAAAGCACAAAGTCCCGTTGTAGTTCCGTCAAAACAATTACCTTAAACACAAATTAACACATAACGTAACTTCCGGAATTATGGAAAAGTCCGTCAAGAAAGGAGTTGAGAGCACAGCTGGAGCCGGGAATAACTATTGGATGCCGATGATGATCATAGGTACGTTGTTTTTCATCTTCGGGTTTGTCACCTGGCTTAACGGCACGCTGATACAGTTTCTGCAAACAGCATGTGAACTAACTGCCTTTGAGGCAAGCCTGGTTACTCTTGCTTTTTACATAGCCTATTTCTTCATGGCATTGCCTTCATCATTTGTATTGCGTGTTACCGGGTACAAGAATGGCATGGCAATCGGACTCATCGTTATGGCAATTGGATCACTTGTATTCATACCCGCTGCTTACAGCCGCATGTTTGGCATATTTCTCACCGGTTTGTTCATCATGGGAACCGGACTGGCCTTGCTGCAAACTGCTGTCAATCCGTACATCACCATAATTGGTCCCAGAGAAAGCGCAGCCGCCCGAATTTCCATTATGGGAATCTGCAACAAATTTGCCGGTTTCCTGAGTCCACTTATTTTAAGCGCCCTGGTAATGCATGGCATGGAAAAGTACAGTGAAGAAAGTCTCAGTTTGCTGGGTGAAACACAGCGGCTGGCCGCTTTGAATGAACTGGCTGCGCGACTGGTTTGGCCCTACGTATTTATGGCTATTGCCTTGGTTTTACTGGGCCTGATGATCAAATTATCTCCGCTTCCCAATCAGCTTGACCTGGAAGATGATCATGACGGAAGCCTGCCGGCTTTCATGAAACAAATTCCGCAGGCATTGAAAATTCCGCATGTTACGTTGGGCATCTTTGCCCTGTTTTTATATGTAGGCGTTGAAGTAATTGCCGGCGACAGCATTACCCAGTACGGAAGAAGTCTCGGATTGGATTATGCACCACGCCTTACTGCCTACACCATGGCCTTTATGGTTATTGGCTATATCGCAGGTATACTACTGATACCCAAATACATTTCACAGGCAGGCACCTTGAAGTTTTCAGCAATCTCAGGCGTATTGTTTTCGATATTTGCGCTGCTTTCAAGCGAAACCAGCACATCTGTTTTCAACGGACTGCTGGGATGGCTCAATAATATTGGTTTCAACATACAAGCCCCTCCCAATTCGGTTTTCTTTGTTGCGCTTCTTGGGCTTTCCAACGCAATTGTGTGGCCTGCGGTATGGCCCCTGGCGCTTCAGGGCATTAACAAATATACAAAAATTGCTTCAGCGCTGCTGATTATGGGAATCATAGGAGGTGCATTGCTGCCTCCGTTATATGTGGCATTATCCATAAAAATCGGCTTCCAATCTGCCCTGTGGATAACAGTTCCAATTTATCTGTATTTGTTTTACTATGCTGTTTGGGGTAAAAAAGCCGGTATCAGATGAATTGTGTTTGGCGATTCAAAAATTCTATTATCTTTGTACACCCCTAACTACTTATTATATTTTTCATGCCCCGGTTCCATTGAGTCGGGGTTTTTTTTATTGCGCTCAAAGAATACGGGATGCTCAAAGGGAAAAACAAAAAAAGCAACCCTGATAATGAATGGGAACCATTCACAACCAGGTTGCCTTTGTTATGTGCGTGTTATCACCCGAAAATTTGAATAAACTGATTGCAGGCTATCTGTAACCGCTTACTACAGCGGCTTCCAAAACACTATACAATCAGAGGGTAATTTCAACCTTGTGTTCTTTATTATCGCTGAATACAGGCAAAACATTGCCCTTAACAACTACACCGTCTACTTTCATTTCAGTTACACCACCGGATTTTCCGTTCGGATTTGAAATGTTGATGTGATAAGTGGCATTTCTGTATTTTCTTGTAACAGAAAGTTCCTTCCATTGTTTTGGAACGCAGGGATCAACAATCAGGCCGTCAAAGCCCGGGCGCACACCCAGGATGTGCTGGCTGGCTGCCACAAAGGTCCATGCAGCAGCACCGGTGAGCCATGAATTTTTGGCTTCGCCCGGTTTGAAAGCATCCTTACCTGCAATCATCTGAGCAAACACATAAGGCTCTGTTTTGTGTAATTCACCTTTATCTTCGGTATGTGCCGGAGAAATGCGGGTGAAATAGTCAAAGGCCCTGTCACCGTTTCCGTTCATGGTTTCGGCAATGATTACCCAGGGATTGTTGTGGCAGAATACGCCGGCATTTTCCTTATATCCCTGTGGATAACTCGAAATTTCACCCAATTCAATATAATATTTGGTGAAAGCCGGGTTGTTCAATACGATACCGTGTTCGCAGGCGAGGTATTTGTTAACCGATTCCAGCGTTTTGGCAGCCCTGCCGTCTTCCAGTCCGATCCCCGCCATGATGCAGAAGCCCTGGGGTTCAATAAATATCTTACCTTCTTCGCAAGTATGGCTTCCCACTTTATTTCCGAAGAAATCATAAGCTCGCAGGAACCATTCCCCATCCCAGCCGTGTTTGTCAACAGCCCGGGTCATTTCAGCCACATGTTTTTCTGCGCGGCTGGCCTCTTCCTGCTTTTTAAGCATCCGGCATATATCGGCGTATTCTTTGCCATATTTTACAAACATGCCTGCTATAAATACCGATTCAGCAACTCCGCCACTTTTGTTTTCTGTGATCTGGAATGATTCATCGGGATTATTTGAAAAACAATTCAGGTTGAGGCAGTCGTTCCAGTCGGCTCTGCCAATCAGCGGCAGTTTATGGGGGCCCATGTTGTTGATCACATGATCAAATGAACGTTTCAGATGTTCGAACAGGCTGGCCTTGTTGTTTTCATTATTATCAAAAGGAACTGATTCGTCAAGAATACTCAGGTCGCCTGTTTCCCTGATATAAGCTGAAACAGCAGCAATGAGCCACAACGGGTCATCGTTGAAATTACCTCCGATATCGCTGTTGCCTCGTTTGGTAAGGGGTTGATACTGGTGATAGGCCCCACCGTCCTCGAACTGGGTGGATGCAATATCAATGATTCGCTGCTTGGCCAGATGCGGCATAATGTGCACAAATCCGAGCAAATCCTGGTTTGAATCGCGGAATCCCATTCCCCGTCCGATACCCGACTCGAAATAAGAGGCGCTTCGCGAGAAAAAGTAGGTAATGACGCATTGGTATTGGTTCCAGATATTCACCACCCGATTGAATTTCTCATCGGGAGTAACAGCCTGGTAACCCGAGATCAGCTCCTTCCATTTTTTGATCACCTGTTGAAGAGAAGCATGTGCTTTTTCAGGGGTGTCAAACCGGGAAATGATACTTTTTGCAGGAGCCTTGTTGATCACCTGGTTGGCAATGAATTTGTCTTTATCAGGCACTTCCACGTAACCCAGCACAAAAACAAATTCCTTTTGCTCTCCGGGTTTCAGGGAGATTTCAATAAAATGTGAGGCTATGGGGCTCCAGCCATGAGCTTCGGAATTATAGGCAGTTTGGTTAACAACTGCATTGGGTGCTTCCAATCCGTTATACAAACCCAGGAACGTTTCACGGTCGGTGTCAAAACCTTTAATATCGGCATTTACGTGATAAAAGGCATAATGATTCCGGCGTTCTCTGAATTCGGTTTTGTGATAGAGCGTGCTTCCTTCTATTTCAACCTGCCCGGTAGAGAAATTCCGCTGGAAGTTGGTATTGTCTTCCTGGGCATTCCAGAGGCACCACTCCACAAAAGAATGGATCTTGAGCGTTTTGGTCTTGTCGGAAAGGTTTTCAAGCTTCATCAACTGAATTTCAGCATGGGCCTCATCAGGTACAAAGCAGGTAACTTCGGCCCGGCATTTGTTCTTTTCACTCAGAAACCGGGTATAGCCCAGCCCATGCCGGCATTCATACTTATCCAACTCTGTTTTGGCCGGCTTCCAGGATGGAGACCACAAAGTTTCTCCATCCCTGATGTAGAAATACTTACCGTTTGAATCCAGCGGGATGTTGTTATAACGGTACCGGGTAATCCGGCGCAGGCGGGCATCGCGATAAAAGCTGTAACCTCCCGAGGTATTTGAAATGATTGTAAAGAAATCACCATTCCCCAGGTAGTTGATCCACGGGTAAGGAGTTTGCGGGGTTGTGATCACATACTCCCTGTTCTTATCATCAAAATAACCAAATTTCATATAGTATAGTATTAAAGAATTAGTCTTTAAGTCTGTTCCACCAGCTGAATTTCAGTATTAAACTGGTTACAGCAATTATTGCAATGGCAACAAAGAAGGCTTTCCATTCCCTGATTACCATGAATACGGGGAATGCCACCAGTGATGTTTGCCAGATGATACCGATAACCACGTTAAACATATCCCTTTTAAAGTCTTTGTTGGCTACAAAAGTAGGATCTTCTGCCAGAATCATTTTGTGAACCGGTTTCCAGAAACCCCAGGGCCTTACCTGTTTATAGAATTTTTTCAGTGTTTCTTCACTTTCAGGCTTGGTAAGTAAAGTGCCTGCAATACAGCCTATTATTGAGATCAGGAAGATCACAGGGAAGGCATTCAGGTTGAAATTGTGTTCGATCGGGAACATGCTGAGACCTGTTTTGCTGAAGAAAGGCATAATCAATGAAGCAGCCAGACCGGAAACCATACCCCAGAAATAACCGAAACCATTGAAACGCCACCAGTACCATTTCAGTACGTTAGCAGCAGTGTATCCACCCCAAAGTGCCGAAGTGATCCACAACACCACGCTGTTGATGGAGGTGATCATGAAGCCAATGGAAACACCTATGACAACAATTCCAAGAGAAGCGATATAACTTAATTTGACGTATTTCTTATCACTTGCGTTGGGATTGATAAAACGTTTGTAAATGTCATTCACTATATAAGCAGGGGCAGCATTCACCGTAGCTGCAAAGTTGCTCATAAAGGCAGCCAGCAAACCGGCCATCAGGAATCCGAGTAAACCAACCGGAACATAGGTAGCGAGTACCTGGGGCAGAATACTTTCAAAATCAGGTTGTGTAAGGGAAGCTGTATACAAACTGTCGAAATGCACCAGCGCCAATATGGCCAGACCGGCCACCATAAAATACCGCGAAGGGTTTAGCACCACACTCACCAGGGAGCTCATCTTGGCTGCTTCACTGGGAGTACGGGTTGATAAAACACGCTGCATATCGTAGTTGGGAGCCGGACCAGCGGCTGATATGAATATACCTTTAAACAGAACCATTACAAAGAATATCCCAAACATCTCATAGCCGTCTTTGGCAATCCATTCGTTAAAAGCCTGCAACTTGGGAGAAGCAGTGGCGCCCAGGTTACTCCAGTCGAGCCCCAGCCTGGCTCCAAAGCCTATTTCTTTCCAACCTTCGGGAATAACTGCATTCAGAGTTTCAGGAGATATCTGGGTAATGGCAATAATACCAATGGCAACAGCAGAAATTGTAAGGATGCCATATTGAATTACTTCGGTAATAACCACGCTGAACATACCACCTTTTACCACATAAAACGTAGTAATGGCCATCAGCATAAGAGCATAAAGGTTTTCATTGATCTGGGGATGTCTGGCAAGCGTTTCAGCACTGGTAATCAGCGGAGGAAGGAAAGCTGATGTGAATTTGCCGATTCCCTTGAATCCGTATGAAAGGAACCCGATTACACTAACCAGTGCAAAGATCACCACAACTATATGCGATAAGTTTGCTCCAAGTCCGTTCCCAAACCTGGTTTTGATCCATTCGGCACCCGTCATGACATTCGATCTTCTTAACCAGGGAGACAGGTAAACCATCAGGAAAATTTGGTTAAATACCGGCCAAACCCAGGGTATCCAAACACTTTTCATTCCGTAAACCGACAACCAGTATACCAGCAGCATGGTGCCGGCAATATCAAACATACCGGAAGCATTTGATACACCCAGTAAATACCAGGGAAGGCTGTTGCCTCCAAGAAAATACGACTGAATGTTTTTTGATGCCCTTTTAGATACCCAATACCCGATAAAAATAGTAGTTATCAGGTACAGAATAATGATACCCAAATCAATGTAGTGGAGATTCATAATGGTTCATTTTTATAGTTAGGATTCGTATCATTTATGAAATTGACATTTTCTTTTTCGTCTTCTCGTATATTTCCCTGCTGAATGTAAATAGCTGTGCCGGCTTATGCCGCACTTCCTTCTGCTTTTCATGCAGCGGCACTAAGAATTTCATCTGTGCCAGCTTTTTCCTGAAATTCCTGGTATCAAGCGTAGTACCCAGTATTGCTTCGTAAAGCCGTTGTACATCGGTAAGGGTGAACTTGCCCGACAGCAGTTCAAAGCCTATCGGCTCCTGCCTTAGCTTTACCTGCAATTGTTCCAAAGCCTTTTTGAGTATGGCAAGATGATCATACCCCAGTTCGGGCAGCTGATTTACCGGGAACCAACGCACGGTTCGGGAATTGTGATCGTTGATATGAACCGAGGTGCAGTCGATTAGTGAATAATAACCCACGGTAAAAACCTGCTGGGCGATATCAGTACCCAGGCTCTTGATCCATTGCTGGTCTTTGGTATGGGTTAAGCGGTCAATACCGCCAAAGGTGTGAAACTGTTCCAGGTATATATCATTTTTTCCAATGAGGTCAGTTAAAATCCGCACTGCAGCCTCATCCGGGTTCTCGCCTTGCTTGATGTGATTTCCGGTAAGGGTATAATCTGAAAAAACAGGATTGTTTTCGTCACCGTTATAAAGCGTTCTTTCAACCAATAAAACGTTCAGGTTTTTCGTGTCGAATCCGAAGATTACACAATCAACCGACATATTTGGAATTATTGGCTTTTGCATTTATTGTAAAATATACAATAAGTAATTAGGGAGACGAAAGTAGAAAAAAAATCAACAATATCAATTTCTAATTAAAAAAATTTATTGGCATTACCTTTTAAATAAATTATGGTAATTTGCATTTTTCAACTAAACGCATGCCGAAATTCAAAGTCATCAGGGCATCAGCGGGTTCGGGGAAGACGTTTAACCTGACCCGTGAATACCTGAAGCTGCTCTTTGCCGATACAGAAAATTTTAAGCACGTTCTGGCGGTTACCTTTACCAATAAGGCAACTGAAGAGATGAAAAGCCGGATTATCGGGGAGCTTTATGCCTTATCTGCAAACCAGCCATCGGGCCAGTTAAACGCTTTAATGGATACCTGCATGCTATCGGAAAAGCAGGTTCGCAGCAGAGCTACAGTAATTCTGAAAAAGCTGCTGCACAATTATTCCCATTTTTCGGTAAGCACCATTGACACATTTTTTCAGCGGATAATCAGGAATTTCACCCGCGAGCTGGGTATACAGGGCGGTTATTCCATTGAACTTGACACGGAAGCATTGCTTGACGAAGCCTTCAAAAGACTGCTGGTACAAGCCGAGACCGACCAGGAATTACTGAACTGGCTTACGCGGTTTGCCGAATCGCTGATTGAAAACGGAGATAACTGGAATTTTGAAAAAAGCATCCGGAATCTGGGCAGGGAAATCTTCAATGAGAAATTTAAAAGCATTGATGACAACGTACTTGAATTGTTTTCGGAGCGCCGGAAATTGCAGGAATTTATGGCTGAACTTCATGCCATTTGCAGGGATACGGAGAAAACATACCGGGAATTCGGAAAAAAGGCTTCGGCAGTTATTGAAGCGAGTGGCCTTACGGTGGATGACTTCAGCAGAAAAGGAAGCGGTCCTGCCGGTTTCCTGATGAAACTGGTCACCGGCGCTTTCAGGGAACCAACTGCTATCGCGCTCGGCGCAGCAACCAGTGTTGAAAAATGGTATACGGCCACTTCGTCACATAAAAATGAAATCATTCAGGTTGCCGGTGAAAAGCTCATGCCCATAATGCAACAGGTGACCGATTACTACAACAACCGTTTCAGGCAATACTTCACAGCATCTGTTGTCCTCAGAAACCTGTTTACGCTGGGGATACTTTCAGACCTTTCGAAAATGGCCGATTCCTGGTGCACCGAGAACAACAGCTTTCTGTTGCCCGAAGCCCCTGTTTTTTTAAACAGAATCATGGACGATAATGACACACCTTTTATATATGAAAAAGCAGGTTGCTGGTACCACCATTTCATGATTGATGAATTCCAGGATTTGTCGATGATGCAATGGCTGAATTTCAAACCATTGATCAGCAACAGTTTGTCGCAGGATTTTCACAATCTTGCTGTTGGAGATGCAAAGCAGTCGATTTATCGCTGGCGGAACAGCAGTTGGGAAATACTTGAAAAGCATATTGACAATGACTTTCCTCAGGAAGTAATTGAGCCGGTTACGCTGAAAGAGAACTGGAGGTCAAAGGAAAACATCATCCGCTTTAACAACCATTTTTTCTCTAATGCTGCAAAAATCCTTCAGGAGGAATACAACCAAGTGATTGCAAATGAGAAGCGGAGCGCTGATGGAGAAAGAACCAACAGCATAGCGGGTTTGTATGAAAGTGTGGAGCAGTCTGCAGGTATCCCTGATAATGCGGGTGGATATGTGCAGGTGGAATTCGTTAACCAGTCGGATGAAGCAGGCTTTGTTGATACCACGAACCAGAGAATAGTTGAGGTTTTGTGTGATGTTCAGGATAAAGGTTACCGGCTCAATGACATCGCCATTCTTACCCGTACAAACAGTGAGGCAAAAATGATGGCCGACTTTTTGATGACTTATGCAAATCAGCATCCTGACGAGCGGCACCGCTTCGATGTGATTTCAGATGAAGCCATGCGCCTGGGGAATTCTGCCCTGGTAAACACGCTGATGGCCCTGCTGCAACACATCATTAAACCGGAAGACCTTACCAATAATTACCTGCTTTGTTCGTTCCTCAGCAATTATCTGAAGCAGGAAGAACCTGAAGCTGCCTGGTTCAACCCGGAAACCGGCGATTATGCAAACGCCAAAAGGCTACTGGATGATTTGCCTTTGGAATATGGTGAACTTGTTCTTTCCCGGAATTCATTTTCGCTGATAGAGATTATCGAAAAACTAATCAGCATCTTTGGTCTGAATAAATTCAGTGGTGAACATATATACCTGCAGGCTTTGCGTGATTTGTCCATTGAATTTTCCAGAAAATCAGGCGGTGATTTGGCCCGGTTTATTGAATACTGGCATGAAAAGGGAAAGGAGAAATCCGTCTCCGCCCCGTCGGGACAGGATGCAATTCGCATATTGACCTTACATAAATCAAAGGGTCTTGAATTTAAGATTACTATACTACCTTATTGTACCTGGGAATTGAAATCATCCAGAAGTACTTATCTTTGGTGCAAATCGGGGCACAAGCCATTCGACAGGATACCTACCCTACCCGTTTCCTTTTCAAGTCAGCTGATCAACACTTACTTCGAAGAAGATTATTACACCGAAGTCGGTCGTCAGTATATTGACAACCTGAACCTGCTTTATGTATCATTTACAAGGGCAAAAGAGGCGCTTTATGTGTTTTGCCGGTATAATGACAAGGGAAACCTGAAAAATGTTTCGGATCTGTCCGCCAACATTCTCGGAACAACAACTTATACTTTGGGAGAACTGAAGCACAATGAAACTGCTTCGGCACCACCGGCTGACGAATTGCTTACATATGGCAGTTTGCCTGAGTATGTGGCAGCAAATCGCATCAAAATTGCCTTTCAGGGAAGGCTCATGATGGATTCTTCAGTTGATAAGCCTTCGCGCCCGCTGAATACAGGAAGAATTCTGCATGAGGTATTCATGCAAATCAAAAGCACAAAAGGCATAGCACCTGCGGTGGATCGGTTGTTTCTGCAAGGCAGGATCACATCTCCGGAAAAGGATAAATACCTGCACATCATTGATGAGGCAATAAAAGACCCTGTAGCATCTGACTGGTTTACAGACGATTGGACTGTTCTCAATGAAGCAGAAATCATCCTTCCCAAAGGAAAAACGAAAAGACCCGACCGGGTAATGAGAAAAGGAGACCGCAGTGTGGTAATAGACTATAAATTTGGCATAAACATGGAATCACAGCATGAAAAACAGGTAAAAGAATATGCCGGGCTGCTCAGCGAAATGGGATATAAAAATACTGAAGCCTACTTGTGGTATGTAACATTGGGTAAGGTGGTGGAGTGCAATGTGTAGGCTATTGGCTTTTAGCTATTTAGCTGATTAGCTGTTTAGGGGTTTAGGAGTTTAGGAGTTTAGGGGTATAGCACATCAACAAATTGTCAAATTGTCAAATCAACCAATCAACAAATCAATAAATCAACAAATGAATTTCCCCTGGGGCCACCAACGAAGATTCAATTCCTATCCCGATTATATGCGGAAGCTTTTTGGCAGCCGGGTTCAGAAACTGACCCTGGATGCCGGTTTCACATGTCCCAATCGCGACGGGACAAAAGGAGTTGGTGGCTGCACCTTTTGTTTGAATGATGCCTTCAATCCTTCATACTGCGTTTCGCAAAAGCCGGTAACCCGGCAGATCAAAGAGGGCATTTCTTTTCATGAAAAAAGATACAGGCGTGCCTCAAAATATCTGGCTTACTTTCAGGCGTTTTCAAATACCCATGCACCTGTGGAACACCTATCGGAATTGTTTAACGAAGCTTTGCGTGTTGAAGGCGTGGTGGGACTGGTGATAGGAACCCGGCCCGATTGCATGGACGACAAGAAACTTGCGCTGCTAAAAGAGTTATCGGAAAGATGTTATGTGGTAGTCGAGTATGGCATTGAATCGGTATACAACAAAACGCTGGAGCGTGTGAACCGGTGTCATACCTTTGAGGATGCAGCAGAAGCCATTCGAAAAACGGCAGATAAAGGGATTCATGTTGGCGGGCATGTAATTTTCGGACTACCCGGTGAAAGCAGGGCTGAAATGCTTAAAAGTGCGGAGATACTATCTGCATTGCCGCTTAACAGTATTAAATTCCACCAGTTACAATTGTTCAAAGGCACGGCTATGGAACAGGAATACAAGGAAAAGCCCGGAGATTTCCTGCTTTTTTCTGAGGATGAATACCTGGGTTTTATGTTAGAATATATTGAGCTGCTGAATCCGGAATTTGTAGTAGAGCGCATTGCCGGGGAAACGCCGCCCCGGTATGCCGTAATGCGCCCCTGGGGTCCGCGTTACGATCAGATACTGGTAAAATTTGAGAAGTTGTTGGAAGAAAGGAACAGTTGGCAGGGGAAGCGGTATGGAGAATAGCTGGTATAATTGATACTGAATATTTGGAGTTCGGGGTTCTCCCAAAACTTCGGAGTTCGTAAATCGGTGTTCGATGTTCGTTGTTTATCAATGTTTGAAATGTTTGAGGTTTAATAGTTGATGCATGAAAATTGTATTTTTCAATAGCCCCCGGCTTCAGCCGGGGGAACTCTATCAAGACATATATCTCCCGCTGCATGCAGGGCTCTGCCAAGAGCATGGCTGTGCATGCAGCGGAATAATACGACGGATTTCGTTTTCCCCGGGTTGAAACCCGGGGCTATTGATGCGTAGAATAAAGGAGGTTGTGAACAAGAAGTAAGGTATAATAATTGTTTTTCAATTACCACTGGTTGGTTCTTGGTTCTTGGTTCTTGGTTCTTGGTTCTTGGTTCTTGGTTCTATAAATAGTAAACAAATCACCATTTGAACCGTATAAAAGAGCATTGGGCAAATCTGTTTAAACACAAAACCATGAAATTCTGCAAGTTGGTCATATTGTCATTGGCTGCAGTTATTATTATTCCTTCACTAAGTAGCTGCAGTTCGGCAAAGGATGTGGAGGAACGAAAAAATCTGATGATGCCGAAAAAATCGGAAATGCCTCCCAACAAAAGATACAGGGAAGCTGAAAAAAGGAAATTGAATAAGCACAAGACTCCGAAACGAAAGAACAAAAAACTGTTTTAAACTCAAGAGGGGTTTATCAGCAGAAACCGGATGATGTAATACGCAATTAAAATAATAATGAAGAAGATAATCAGCACAATCACGATCATCACCGGAAAAGTAGTCTTTCTATTCAGGTGTGCTGCATAGCGTTTTCTGATGCGGGTCGACAGCATTTCCAGGTCGCCCTGAAGGAAATCCTGGTTCCGGTGTCTTTTATAGCCTTCCAGGGCGTCTGAGCAAATCCTGCATGATCTCAGATGTTCTTTGACCCGAATCTGTTCTGTGGCGCTTAAACTACCATTGAGATAACCTCTGAAAGCCTGGGCAGTAAGACATCCTCCGGGAATGAACAGTGCACTATGCGTTGCGGTTTTCATTGTGTTTCAATAAATAATTCTTTATATTTCTTTTGCCGTTCTGAATGTGGCTTTTGACTTCGTTCATGGAGTAGCCCGTGATTTCAGTAATGTCACGATAACTCTTATCATCAATATACATAAGCCGGATGCAAATACCCTGCTCGTGACTCAGTTTCTCAACAGCAGAATTGATCAGATTTTTGCTGAAAGGCAGTTTCTCATCATCAATAAGGTCGATGGCCGGCTCGTGTTCACTGTTTTCACCCCTGTACTGATCGTGCGCTTTTTTTGTTGAACCATTCTTTCTGATAATCATCAGGCAGTGGTTTCGTGTAACACTATAGAGCCAGTTACGGAAATTGGATACCTGGTGCACGGATAATTTGTGAAAAAGGCTTTCAAAGATTTCCATAACAGCATCCTTGCAATGATCGGGATCCTGCAAATAATTCAGGCAGATACCATATACCAGGTGCGTGTAACGCTCAAACAATACGGCAATAAGTTCCTTATTATTTGATTCGAGATACCTTGTAACCAGCAATTCGTCGGCAAGATCTGATAAACCCGCCTGCGGATCCTTATTGTGCTTGATTTTCAGAAACATCTTGGCATGGAATTATCATGAGCCGGAATTCAAATATACTGGTAAAAATTTTTCCGTGGAAATTTATGGATTTTATTTCATCGGAGCATCTATTTATTGAAAAGCAACCAATCTGATTAACTAAAACGCTGTGTTATGAAAACAAAACTCATTCCTGGCAAAGCCGAGACCCTGGAAGACATCGTCTTTGAGGGCCGGAACAAAGCCTATGGGGCTTATGACCTGAACCGGAAAGACAGAAAGTACCTAATCCTTGCTTTTTTAATATCTGTCTCAGGTGTATCTTCTGCTGTAGCCATTCCCTTTATCCAGGCTTTCAGAAAACCTGCTATTCATTTGACAGAAAGGCTTATTCCACCGGTCGTACTTGGCGATCATTTTAAAAAACCTGATGTGGAACCACCACCACCTCCGCCACCCCCTGACGCAAAGATATTTGAAAAACAGGTGACTTATTTGGTCCCTGTTATTGTGGAACAGGCAGACTCTACACTAATTATGGACACTAATAGTGATTTGAGCGAATTGTTAGTTAACGCTCCCCCGCCGGTTGATATTCCTGCAGCTCCCATCCCCGATGCCGGAACCGGAATTGATGAACCATTGGATGAAGGCATGATATGCCCACAGGAGAGCGCCCTATTCATGAATGGCGGGCTCGAGGAATTCCAGAAATGGGTGGTAAAGAACATCACCTATCCGCAGGAAGCCATTTCCAATGGCATTTTTGGCAAGGTTATCCTGGAATTCTGTGTCAATAAAAAAGGAGAGGTAGTTGATGTAAAGTTCCTGAGGAGGTTGCACCCTTCGGTTGATGAAGAAACGCTCCGGGTAATCAACTCTTCGCCCAGGTGGACACCGGCAAAACAGGGAGGCACACCGGTAAAGCAACGGTTTACCATACCGTTTTCATTTGAGATGATTTGATAAATTGGTTAGGTTATGAGGTATCAAGTTCAGACCTTGCTATAATGGCAAGGTCTTTTTTTTATAGTAGAACAAAGCACTTGCTTTATTTATTTGATATGAGCTTGAAAAATACACTATCCCCTGCCTACCGCCTGCCTGTATTCTAAGACAAAACCAAATTTTTATGCAGCAAATTTATGTAAATCTACATATGGTGTTTCTCTTTGAACAACAG
>JAFGOR010000045.1 GCA_016926375.1 Bacteroidales bacterium | reverse complement strand
GCCAGGGGAACACCAATGTTCCTCAAAACCGTTGAGTCAGTTAAATCGCGCTGAAGGCGCGAAACAGGAAGCTTGGCCGAAAGGTGTTCAAAAACCGCGTTGGCCATACCCAGGTTGCCCTCTGAATTTTCAAAGTCGATTGGGTTTACCTTATGCGGCATTACTGATGATCCCACTTCGCCTTCCTTTATTTTCTGCTTGAAATACTCCATGGAGATATAGGTCCAGAAATCCCTGTTAAGATCAAGCAATATGGTGTTAATCCGTTTCATGCAGTCGAACATGGCTCCCATATTATCATAATGTTCAATCTGCGTGGTAACCTGCAGTCTGCTGAGTCCCAATACGTCATTCACAAAGTGATTGGCGAATTCAATCCAGTCAATTTCAGGATAGGCAACCAAGTGGGCGTTAAAATTGCCTGTAGCACCTCCGAATTTAGCAGATACCGGAACATGAACCAATTGATCGAGCTGGTTCTTCAGCCGTTCAACAAACACCATGATTTCTTTCCCCAGGCGGGTAGGTGAAGCCGGCTGACCGTGTGTGCGGGCAAGCATGGGAATGTCTTTCCATTCTTCTGCAAGTTGCAACAAGCGTTTGATAATCTTATTGATTAGCGGAAGGTACACATCATGCAGGGCCAGTTTCAGCGTGAGCGGAATGGCGGTGTTGTTGACATCCTGTGAAGTAAGCCCGAAATGGATAAATTCCTTAAATTTTTCAAGTTTCAGCTCATCAAACCGCGTTTTCAGAAAATATTCCACGGCTTTCACATCGTGATTGGTAATTTTCTCGTTTTCTTTTATTTTAATGGCATCCGCCACGGAAAAAATGCGGTAAAAACCGCGCAGCAATTCAACGTCTGATTTTCTGAAATCTGCCAGCTGGGGGAGTGGCAGCTCACAAAGCGCAATGAAATATTCAACCTCAACCTGTACCCTGTATTTGATCAAGGCAAATTCCGAAAAATACTGATCCAGGTCGGTTGTCAGGTTACGGTAACGCCCGTCAACCGGGGATATTGCAGTAAGCGTTGTCAGTTCCATAGCATGTATTTAGGAATGCGAATTTATGAAAAAAGAGTGATGATTTCAGGTCAATTGGGTAATGTTTGTGTACTGCTTCCTTTAACGAATATCAGTTGCAGGTGGTACCTGGTGTTAATCACAACCAAAGGAACACAATCTATGCTATCTGGCAATCTTCTGAACAACAGCCCGGGCTTTGGTTCCTATATGAAGGTGATTATAAATGAAATTTGAAACCGGTTTTGATGAATACGTCTCCCAACGAACCAGTCTGAATCCGGTTTTTTGTAGCAGGTACTCAAATGACTTCCTGGAAAACATATTACAATGGCTGGTGGCAAAAGAGGGATCGTACTTTCTCTTCAACGGGGGAATTCTATTTCTGATACGGTGAAACCAGTGTGTCAGACTGTTGATATTGGGAAATTCAAAATAGGCATATCCGCCATCTTTGAGCATGCCGGATATTTTTGTCAGCGCAAGAATCGAATCGGGCAAATGTTCAAGTACATGTCTAAGCGACACAAGGTTGTATGTGTTTTGTGAATTATAGGTTAAGAAATCTGCCACATCCACATCTATATTTAGTGCTTCTTTTACAAAATCAGCGAAAACAGGTGACAGCTCCAGGCCTTTCACATCCCAACCTTTTTTCCTGGCGAAATACAATACGCCCCCGTCGCCACATCCGATATCCATATAGTTACCGGAAACAGGTACGTACTTTGAGAAGAATTCAACTGTGTTGTAAGAACCCCTGTCGTTTTCGTGATTCCGGTGTGGTTTGAAATTGTCAGCGAATTGTTTCTGGTTTTCCAGGTTGCTGGCGTAATCCAGGTCCAGGTTTACCAATCTGCATTGGCTGCATTTGTAATATTTGAATTTGTCGTTGTATCCTTCAACATAGAACAAATTCAGCTGATCGTTCCCACATATTCTACATTTCATGGTTGAATTTCAGTTTTACTTCGTTTGACACTTTAAAAATAGCATATCCTTTGAAATAAATGCATAAGAATAAAAGCTGATCCATCATTTCATAACAACACCTTTGTTGTGGATTGCACAAAAGGTGCTATTTTTGTCTGTTATGATAACTTTCCGAATTCTTTAGCTCAATGAAAAGAGAAAAAAAAGGCTATATCAGCAGGTTGCTGATTCTGGTTCCGGCGATGCTTTTGTTGTCAGCCGGCACATTGGATACATCCCTGAATCAAACCGGAACAAGAACCCAAAAAGACAAAACACGGGTATACGTTTTTGCAATTCGCGATGAAATTGGCAAACCCTCATTACGGGTTATGCGTGAGGCATTTGCAGAAGCCTATACCATCAAAGCCGATTACATCATACTGCACCTGAACACGTATGGAGGAATGGTTAATGTTGCCGATTCCATGCGCACGCGCATTCTGAACAGCCCGATTCCGGTGCTGGCCTTTATTGACAACCAGGCCATTTCGGCAGGGGCACTGATTTCCATAGCCTGCGACAGCATTTACATGCGCCCCGGAGGAAACATTGGAGCTGCCACAGTGGTAGACCAGACCGGATCGGTAGTACCCGACAAATACCAGTCGTTCATGCGTTCCACCATGAGGGCAACTGCCGAATCGCATGGCAAAGACACGATTATAACGGGCAACGATACCCTCATCCGCTGGCACCGCGATCCGCGTATTGCCGAAGCCATGGTTGATCCGCGAATAGTGGTCGAAGGCATTGATGATTCCTCCAAAGTTCTTACTTTCACTGCAGAAGAAGCCATGGCAAACCATTATTGCGAAGGACTGGCCAAAAATATTGAAGAAGTGCTGGCGCTGGCAGGAATAAAAAACTACGAGCTGGTAACCTATAAACCATCGGGAGTTGACAGGATTATTGGCTTTTTGCTCAGTTCGGTAGTTCAGGGCATCCTCATCATGCTGATGATTGGGGGCATTTACTATGAATTACAGTCGCCCGGTATCGGTTTCCCGCTGGTTATTGCCCTGGCCGCGGCCATGTTGTACTTTGCACCCTTATACCTTGAAGGACTTGCAGCACATTGGGAGATACTTTTATTTATTGCAGGTTTAGCCCTGGTAATACTTGAAATCTTTGTCATTCCCGGTTTCGGAGTAGCCGGAATTTCAGGTATTGCATTGATTGTGGTTGGCCTTACACTGAGCCTGGTTGACAATGTTTCCTTCAGGTTCGAAGGAACTCAGGCGTTGGGTCAGTTAGCCAGGGCATTATTTACTGTGGTGATTTCCGTTTTCCTCTCGTTTACCCTGGCCATCCTGGGCACCAAACGATTTGCCTTTTCCAAAGCCATGTCGGGTTTGGCCCTGGACAGCGTTCAGGATCATAAGCAGGGTTATGTAAGCATTGACATGAGACAGAAAGAAATGATTGGAAAAACCGGTACCGCCAGGACTATCTTAAGGCCTTCAGGCAGGATAGAAATTGAGGGCGAGATTTTTGATGCCAAAGCAGAGATCAGTTATATCGAAAAAGGAGAAAAGATCCGGGTGATTCGGGATGAAGCTGGACAATTATACGTGGTAAAAGCATGAGGTCGAAAAAGAAAAAAACAACCAGCAGTCGCAGGTTGATTCGTTACATTTTTATTGTAATTGCCGTTATTCTTGTCTTTGCCGGTATCAAGGTGGCCTCATTTTACAATCAGGTGTTTGGCCCTAATGTGCAAACTCCCGAAAAAAAAGAGTTTTACCTCTACATCCCCACCGGTTCCACTTATGAGGATGTAGTTGCCCTGCTCGATTCGGAAAACATGATTAAAAACAGGCAGACATTCGACTGGGCCGCCAAAAAGAAAAAGTATCCCGCAAATGTCCATCCCGGCAGGTATCTGGTAAAATACAACATGTCGAACAATGAACTGATCAACATGTTGCGATCGGGCCTGCAGGAACCGGTTGATGTGGTTATCAATGTGGCACGTACGCCCGAAGACCTGGCTGAAAAGATTTCAGCACAGATTGAACCGGGAAAAGAGCAGATTCTGGAGCTTTTCAAAGATGAAGCTTACCTGAAACAATATGGCTTCAACAAAGAAACCATATTGGGCATGTTCATTCCAAACACGTATGAATTTTGGTGGAACACCAGTGCTGATGAATTTATTAAAAGAATGAACAAGGAATACAAAAAATTCTGGAACTATGAAAGAACCGGAAGAGCAAAAGAAATTCAGCTTACGCCAAACCAGGTAATTTCACTTGCGTCAATCATAATTAATGAAACTAACAAGGAAGATGAATATCGCAGGATTGCCGGATTGTACATCAACCGCCTCGACATAGGCATGCGCTTGCAAGCCGATCCCACTGTAAAATACGCCCTGGGTGATTTTGAAAGAAAGCGTATTCTAAAGGATGATACCTACATTGATTCTCCTTACAACACCTATTTACATGAGGGACTGCCTCCGGGGCCCATTTCCTTACCCTCTGTAAAAGCCATTGATGCCGTGCTGAAATATGAAAAGCACGATTATCTGTATTTTTGTGCCAAAGATGATTTTTCAGGCTATCATAATTTTGCACGTACCCTCGATCAACATAACAAAAATGCACGTTTGTATCAAAAGGCGCTCAATCGGCGTAAAATTTTAAAATAGTTCTCCATTTAATTGTTTCGGAAATAAAATATAGTGTATATTCAGGGTGCCTAAATCGCATTGAATCAATTACCCCATGGACAAAATCAAATTTGGAACCGACGGTTGGAGAGCCATTATTGCAAAGGATTACACCATTGAAAACGTGGCCAAGCTAACCCTGGCTGCGGCATTGTGGTTAACCCGGAAGTATAAAAATCCGGTTGCTGTTGTTGGTTACGATTGCCGGTTTGGAGGGGAAATGTTCATGGAGGCAACCGCCAAGATTCTGGCATCAAAGGGAATCCGGGTTTTCGTTTCGGAAAAGTTCGTAACCACGCCCATGGTGTCTTTGGGAATTGTAAAACTAAAGGCACATTGCGGCATCATCATCACGGCAAGTCATAATTCCTCTGAATATAACGGTTATAAACTGCGGGGAGAGCATGGCGGCCCCATGTTTGATAAGGATCTGAAAGATGTTGAAAACCTGATCAGCAACGAAGTTGAGATTGATTTGGAATTGCTCAACTGGAATTACCTGATTGAACAGGGCCTGATCAACTATATTGATTTGGAGAGTATTTACCTGAAAGAAATCCGAGATACAATTGATGTCCAAAAAATCACTGGTTCCGGCCTTAATTTCGCGTTTGATGCCATGTTCGGAAGCAGTCAGAACTTCATCCGCAAACTGCTGCCTAAGGTGCAGGCACTGCATTGCGAGGTAAACCCTTCATTCCGCGGCATCAGGCCCGAGCCTACCCGCAAGAACCTGCATGAGCTGATTGAATTGGTTTGGAATAAAAAAGATATCGACTGCAGTTTTGCCGTTGATGGTGACGGCGACCGCATTGCAGTAATTGACAAGGAAGCAGGGTATTATGATGCCAACCACCTGCTGTTGATGATGATTCATTACCTGGCAGGCTATAAACAGCTTACCGGCAAGGTGGTGGTCAGTTTCTCCACAACCGGTAAGATTGAAAAATTATGCCGGCATTACGGACTGGAAATGGTTCGCACCCACATTGGTTTCACAGACGCATCCAAAATAATGACTGAGGAAGAAGTGCTCATTGCAGGGGAAGAGTCAGGAGGCATTTCTGCCGGCGGCGCGCTTCCTGAACGCGATGGCATCAGGGCTGGTCTGTTGTTCTGGCAATGGCTCGCCGAATCCGGAAAATCTTTCAGCCAGCTTTACAGTGAAGTTATCAGCATTACAGGGCCCTTCGCTTTTGAAAGGGCAAATATTGAGCTGAACCGAAATGCACGTAACAAGATTCTTGAAAAATGCAGCAACGGCACCTTCAGCCATTTCGGAAGATTTGCAGTGGAAAGATTCGAAGTGTTCGACGGCTTTAAATTCTTTTTTTCTGATAACGAATGGCTGATGATCCGATCCTCAGGGACAGAACCCATCATCAGGTTATATTCCGAGGCAGAAACTGAAGAAGTAGCACAGGAGATCATCTTCTCAGGCATGAAAGCCATCATGGAATGAAGACAAAGGCTGTCAGAATTTACGGCAAAGACAACCTCAAGCTCGATGAATTTGAATTACCCCGTTTGCAGGATGATGAGATTCTGGCCCGGGTAGTTTGCGACAGCCTGTGTATGTCGTC
>JAFGOR010000044.1 GCA_016926375.1 Bacteroidales bacterium | reverse complement strand
TCTGATACAGGTATGTGGCCAGGTTAGAGAACCTGACAATGCCATTATTGGTGAAATCACCTTTGATGAAAAATTCATGTCCTCCGCCGGCATTACCGGTACCGGTAGTAATTTGCCCACCATTTTCCACCACCAGGTCACCAAGCAGGTTAATGTCCAGTGGAGTGGTGCCTGTATTGTTAATTTTATAAGTTCCCCGCTGAATGGTAAGATCGCCCCGGATGGTCTGGTTGTTTACCAGGGTAACTTCAACGGCTGTAGTGGAGTTATTAATGATAAGATTGTTGCATGTGTTGAGTATAGCAGGTAATTGGCGGTTCACCGAATTGTTAAGCTCAAATGTTCCGCCATCCGCTTCAATGAATGTTGAAAATGAAGTTCCGCCACCAAAAGTAGTGGGCTGCACTTCCATCCGGATTGTTCCCATGCCGGTCACCGGTCCGAAACTGTGGCCTGTTGTCAGCCCCAAAACGAGTATCCCGCCCTCTTTCAGTTCGAGCGAACTGCTCGCCCTGTTGTTCGATCCGGCAGGTATGGTAACTGTTCTTCCGTTGAGAATAACCACATCGATACCCGCTACAGGCGTAAGACTGGTGGGATTTACAAAAAGTGTTCCCGACGGATCAGTAGTCCATATCGATGATGAATTCCAACTTCCTGACTGGTAACTATACAGGGTTTGGGCTTGAAGTGTTGATGAAAAAGCCAACAACAATCCGGTAACAAATACCAGAATCCTAAATGTGAAATTCAAATGCAAAAGGGATTTCAAGCTTTTGTGCTTAATCGTCTTCATATAGGTAGTAGTTATGGATTTGGGCAAGTTATTACATCAGCTATCATTATTGAAACAAATAAGGAATTACTTATCAACTTTTTATCAATAGTCCCCTTTAAATAAAAGAACTTGCTATGATTAACCAGATGTTTTACAGCATTTTTACGAAAAACCTGCATATAACGTTTTTATAACAGCTAATTATTTGATTATCTTAAAGTATTATACTCCCTATATCGGATATTGAATGATTAAATAGCAATATCGTGTGATGAACCTGTCAGGTTTTTACACAAAAACCCTTATTTTCGTGTCTTGAAACATTTGAAACGAAAGATTTTTGTTCTGACTAAGTCAAATGTATTTTTATCCCGCTTTGTTGTTGATAAAATGTGTGAATTAATCATTATTTTTAACCACAGATGAACAATACAGGCACCCTTTTGGTTAGTTGACATAATTAGTTATTAATGATACAATTATTGAACCTATGAAAATCACTGTTGTCGGAGCCGGGAATGTAGGTGCTACCTGTGCGGATGTACTTGCCCACAGGAATGCGGCACATGAGATAGTGCTGCTTGATGTAAAGCCCGGAATTGCCGAGGGAAAAGCCCTGGATATCTGGCAAAGTGCTCCTATTGACAGGTTCGATGCCAAAACCATCGGTGTAACCAACAATTACATTCCCACAGCGAATTCAAGCGTTGTGGTAATTACTTCGGGTTTACCCCGGAAACCAGGGATGAGCCGGGATGACCTCATTGAAACCAATTCAGTAATTGTAAAACATGTTACTGAGCAAATCGTTCAGTATTCTCCATGTGCCATCATTATTGTGGTTTCAAATCCGCTGGACGTAATGACTTACCAGGCCTATATAACATCAAAGTTTCCCCGGACCAGGGTAATGGGGATGGCCGGCATTCTGGATACCGGAAGATACAAAGCGTTCATTGCAGATGAACTGAATGTGTCACCCAAGGATATCAGCGCGCTTTTACTGGGAGGTCATGGCGATACCATGGTTCCTCTTCCCCGCTATACAACAGTTTCAGGAATTCCCATTACGGAACTCCTTCCTAAAGAAAAGATTGATGCCATTATTGAACGTACCCGGTTTGGAGGAGGAGAACTGGTAAAACTGATGGGGACCTCGGCATGGTACGCTCCGGGATCTGCCGCAGCCAGAATGGCCGAAGCCATAACATTGAATCAGAAAAGGGTTTTTCCCTGTTGTGTCAAGCTCGACGGTGAATATGGCCTGGATGATGTATTTGTGGGAGTGCCGGTAGTTCTTGGAAAAAGCGGTGTGGAGAAAATTATAGAACTCAGCCTCAACGATGCTGAAAAAGAAGATCTTTATTCCAGCGCCAAAGCAGTTAAAGAAACTATGGACGTGCTCGATAAAATGCAATAAAAAACCGCCGGTTGCATGCCGGCGGTTTTTTAACAGTTCATTTGTGATTCAATAAGCCGCTTTCTCCCTGCTGGGATTTTTCATGGTATAGTTTCTTGAAAAATCCACTATCCTTCGCACCACTTCATCATTCACATCACTCTGCAAGCCTTTCAGGTAGTAACCTACTGCCTCAAGCTCCTCGCTTTCGAGAAACCCTGCCAGCTTTATTAACTCATTTTCACTATCATCGGAGAATTTGGTTGAACCATACATTGTAAAGGTTCTATTCATAGATTAATTATTAAGTTAATAATAATACTATTTGAAAGAACGTACCAAATTAAGAATAAATTGTGATAAAGATAATAAAAAAATAATACCAGGCAATAGTTGAAGAAAGGGACCAGGGACAAGGGACGAGTGACTAGTGGGCTAGTGTAAGGGGCATGAGTGTGTAGATACAGATGAAGCAACCTCCATTATCTCCATCATTTCTGCACTACCAGGTTTTGCCCGTCCCTTGTCACTTGTCCCCTGCCTGGCCGGCAGGCAGGCTTGTCTCTGCTAAGAAGCTGTAAGCGTCAGATTTTTTTCCTTAACCATACGCCGCAAATTGATCAGGGCATATCTCATTCTTCCAAGTGCAGTGTTGATGCTCACATTGGTATGATCGGCAATTTCCTTAAAACTCAGTTCGCAATACTGTCGGAGAATCAGAACCTCTTTCTGTTCTTCAGGCAGGGTATCAATCAGGCCCCGGATATCTTTTCGGATTTGCCGGTCGATCATTGAATCCTCGGCAGGTTTCACGGCGTATTTCTGTGAATTGAGAATATCCAGTCCGAAATCCTCCCTGGATGTTGCATTCAATTGCCGCTCCTTACGATAATGATCAATTACCAGATTGTGTGCAATACGTAATACCCAGGCAAGAAACTTTCCATTATCCTGATACTTACCTCCATCCAATGATTTGATTACTTTTATAAAGGTATCCTGGAAAATGTCCTCTGCAAGATGTTGTTTCTTAACCAAAAGATAAATGTAGGTATAAACTTGTTTCCTGTATCGGTTGATGAGCAGTTCAAGACTGTTCTTATCGCCACTGACGAACCTGTCCACAAGCTCGTTGTCAGCTAAATAGATGTTATTCAAAACTACCTCCTTTTTGATTTATAAAAAGTTGCGTAGAATTGTGGCGATAGGCAGTCCTCCTTGTGTTGTTGGTTTAATTTCCTGTAATAATAATTACTTTATTTTAAATAAAGCGGTTACTTTTGCAAAATTAACTTTTTTTAAGATAAAAAGCAATTCCCCTTGTGCATTCTAAATGATAAATAACAAGACTTTATACGAAAACGATGCCATTTTGGTTTCAGGTGCCAGGGTACATAATTTGAAGAATATCAGCCTGAACATACCGCGTGATAAGTTTATCGTGATTACCGGACTATCCGGATCCGGAAAATCATCATTGGCGTTTGACACCATTTATGCAGAAGGGCAAAGAAGATATGTTGAAAGTCTTTCATCCTACGCCCGGCAATTCCTGGGCAGAATGAACAAACCTGAAGTCGACTTTATTAAGGGATTGCCACCGGCAATAGCTATTGAACAGCGGGTGAACGCACGGAATCCCCGGTCTACAGTGGGTACCTCCACTGAAATTTACGATTACATCAAATTGCTGTTTGCCCGCATCGGGAAAACCATTTCGCCAATTTCGGGTAAAGTAGTAAAAAAAGAAACTGTTACCGATGTGGTGAACTACATGACTTCTTTTGCTGAAGGAACCCGGCTGCTCATCATGTATCCGCTGAAGCAAAATGGCAGTCTGAGTTTCGCCCAAAAACTCGAAGATCTGAAGCATCAGGGTATTACACGTCTGATGATCAATGGCACAATACTCAAGCTTGAGGAGGCCATAGTAAAAAATGCACCAACTGCAAAAGATGCTGTTTATGTTTTAATAGACCGGGTTGTTGTTGACCATACCGATGATTCAAAAAGCCGTTATGCTGATTCAGCCCAGATGGCATTTACTTCTGGTGAAGGAAAATGCATTGTCAGAGCAGCCGATGAAGAATCGGTTGAACGAATCTTCAGCGATATCTTTGAAGCAGACGGTATCCGGTTTGAAGAACCTTCAGAGCACATGTTCAGCTTCAATAATCCGGTGGGAGCCTGCTCTAAATGCGAAGGTTACGGCAAAGTAATCGGAATAGACGAGGATTTGGTTGTGCCCAACAGGAATCTTTCGGTTTATGATGATGCCATCGTTTGCTGGAAAGGTGAAAAGATGTCAAAATGGAAGGACAAGCTGATTTATAATGCAGAAAAATTCAGCTTTCCAATCCACAGGCCTTACAATGATCTTACTGAAGAGCAGAGAAGCACATTGTGGACTGGAAACCGTCACTTTCATGGCATTCATTTCTTTTTTGATTATCTCGAATCAAAAAAATACAAAATACAGTACCGGGTCATGCTGGCCAGGTACAGGGGAAAGACCACCTGTTCCGAATGCAGGGGAACCCGTCTGAAAAAGGAAGCATCCTATGTAAAAATCAACGGCATGTCGGTTCAGGACCTTGTTTTGATGCCTGTTTCCATCCTGATGGAATTCTTTACAACTATTCATCTTGATAAACACGACTCTTTAATTGCAGGACGCATATTGAAAGAAATTCAGGCACGCCTTCGCTTTCTCCTTGATGTCGGGTTGGGCTATCTCACGCTAAACCGGCTGTCATCAACACTTTCGGGTGGAGAATCGCAGCGTATTAACCTCGCTACAACACTTGGGAGCAGCCTGGTGGGTTCGTTATACATACTCGATGAACCCAGCATCGGACTTCATCCCCGTGATACCGGTCTGCTCATCCGGGTTCTTAAGAATTTAAGGGACATTGGCAACACGGTAATTGTTGTGGAACATGAAGAAGAGATTATCCGGGCTGCTGATGAGATTATTGATATCGGCCCTTTTGCCGGCAGATTGGGTGGGGAATTGGTTTTTCAGGGAACCCTGTTACAACTGCTTAAAAACAAGGACAGCCTTACATCCAAATACCTGAATGGTGTTCTTAAAATTGAAAAACCTGCATTTCGAAGGAAATGGAACAGTTATATCGAAATCACCGGAGCCTGTGAGAACAACCTGAAGAATATCAACGTGAGGTTTCCGTTAAATACAATGACCGTGGTCACCGGAGTTAGTGGTTCGGGTAAATCTTCACTCGTAAAAGGTATTTTATTGCCGGCATTGAGCAAAATGATCAGCGGATCAGGAGAAAAAGCCGGCAAATTCGGCACGCTCAAAGGAGATTTTCACTTGCTATCGGCAGTTGAATTTGTCGACCAGAACCCGATTGGAAAATCAACACGTTCAAATCCGGTCACCTACATCAAAGCATTTGATGAGATCAGAAAGCTCTTCGCAAGTCAGCAGCTGTCTAAAATCAATGGATTTACACCGTCGCATTTTTCATTTAATATCGACGGGGGCCGATGCGAAGCGTGTCAGGGTGAAGGCGAAATTAAAGTAGAAATGCAGTTCATGGCCGATGTTCACCTGGTTTGTGAAAGCTGTCATGGACGAAGATTTAAAGATGACATCCTGGATGTTCATTATGAAGGGAAAAGCATTTTCGATATATTGGAATTAACAGTTGATGAGGCAATTGAATTCTTTGGCTCCCGAAAGGGGTCTGTTGAGAAAACCATTGCACGTAAGCTGGCGCCATTGGCAGATGTAGGCCTTGATTATGTGAAATTGGGTCAGGCCTCAAGCACCCTGAGCGGCGGCGAAAGCCAGCGGGTTAAACTGGCCTCTTTCCTGGGTGTTGAAAAGGGCGGATCTCCGATACTTTTTATTTTCGACGAACCAACAACAGGCTTACACTTTCACGATATCCGAAAACTCCTTGATGCATTTAATGCACTTATTGCCAACGGGCATTCCGTAATCATTATTGAACACAATCCCGAGGTGATAAAAACAGCTGACTGGATAATTGATCTGGGCCCCGAAGGAGGCAATGAAGGAGGAAATCTCGTATTTGAAGGAACACCTGAAGACCTTGTTAAATGTGAGAATTCTTATACAGGGAAATATCTGGCGGGAAAACTGTAGAGACGCATTTGAAATGCGTCTCTACAGACGCATTTCAAATGCGTCTCTACAAAATCACGGTTATTTTTCCTGGAAACCGAACATGATGGCAACACAACCACTCTTCGGATATTCCGATTTTTGTGCAGAAACAGGAACTTTAACAACAATCTTGAGTTGCTGGCTCGATTCCAGATTGAAATCCCACACAATACTTACATCATGTTGCCGGTTATCATAAAGCACGTTTTTGTAAGCATCGATTATCTGAAATTCAATAGCAGGAAGTGTCTCAGAGCCACAAACAGCAATCCGGTAGTTCTGGCCGGAATAGAAAGTTTTATACAGTTCAGCTTCTTCGCCTTCTGTTAGTATAGCTGCATGATAATTACCGTCGTGAATATACCCGGTGAGTTCAAGCTTGCAGAGTTTTTTGGCAAATCCTTTGCATTGTGCATTAACCGAAACATTCAGGAACAGCAAAACGGCTAAAGTAACTATATAGGGAATGAACTTTTTCATATGCTTCTTATTTATTGAACAAAGTTATTTCTTAATGATTTAACAGCAGCCTGAAGTTCAGCAAACGCTTCAGGTGTCACATTTATTTTGGTCTGTGATTTCAAAACAGTAACTTTTGCTGTATCTTTTTCATCAATCTTAACAGCCGAGGTCTGCACTTCAATCTTGTCAAATGCAGCTTTCAGCGCATGAAGCTCATTAATCAGATCAACGATGTCCCGGTTTTCTTCTCCGGTAATTTTTTTGCTGTTGTCCTGAAGCATCCGTTCTACAATGCTAAACGACAGCTTTTGTTCGGCAATGCGGTCCACCAGTTTGCTGCCGGCAACAAACTGATTGCCGATCATTTGTGTACCTATGTAAAGTCCTTCAATCCAACCTCCCACAAGTACAATGGCAGCCACATCCTGCTGATCATTTTCCTTCAGGTATGAACTGGAGTTCAGAAAAGTTTCAGAAATGATATCCATTACCACATCACGTTTATCCAGGTTCTGCTCAAGCCTTTTGATGGTTTCCTCATCAATTGCATCACTGATACCCATTTCATTAGCCAGTCGTTTGGTGACATCCATGTATTTCAGCGAAGTCTGTGCCTGATCGAAAAGACTGGCAAAACTCAAATCGGTGGTATATATACCTAAATTTAATGCTTTACTTTTATTTGTTGAGTATTTCTCAACACCGGCAAGATCATTCAAAACCGTTTCGTTGTATTCAACCCCGGCCGATTTGAGTAACATAGCTGTTTCAAGCGGTGAAGGAAGTGAATAAAAGATTTTCTTTGCCTTATCAATATCGTCAAAAATGTCCTCCTCAGATAAAAAATCCTCAATACCAACTTCTTTTCCCTCCTGACCTTTATTTCCTGATTTACAGGAATTGCCCAGCAAAAACAGTCCGGTGAGCATTATGAAGCTTATCAACCGCAAAGTAAAGTAGTTTTGTTGCATGAGTTAATAATTTAAAAGTTGATTTCTTAATTATATAAGAATCATAGTTGTAGTAAAATTAATCTTTTTTTTCAGATTTCAAAACTATATTGAATGTTGACGCCATTTAGCCTTGTTAAACGATGATCGATAAGCAAAGTTACTGTTTTGTTTATTTTTTTGTTGTTAACAAATAACGAGATATTAACAAAATACACTGATGTTATTGAGGGCTCCTTTATTTTTGTGACAAATGACCTGATTGCGTCTGATAAAACCTGCAACAATGCCTTAACCCGCATGTCGAACAATTTGGCTTCCTGGCCTGACAAACATAGCGACCATGCAGGATGAGCCAGTGATGGGCCTTGTTAAGCAGGTGCACGGGAAAATGCCTGACCAGCTGTTTTTCAGTTGATTCCGGCGTTTTGGAGTTCGTGGTAAGTCCGAGCCGTGCAGAAACCCTGAATACATGGGTATCAACCGGCATGGCAGGTTTTCCGAACGCCACAATACGGATCACATTGGCTGTTTTTCGACCCACTCCCGGAAGCTGAATCAAGTCATCAAAGGATTCCGGAACCTTTCCGTGGTAATCTGTGATGAGTTTTTCCGCCATGGCCTGAAGATGTTTCGCCTTGTTATTGGGATAGGAACATGAACGAATCAGCGCAAAAATTTCTGCAGGATCTGCCTGGGCCATTGCGCTGGCATCGGGAAACCGTTTCATTAATGCCGGGGTGATTAGGTTCACCCTTTTATCGGTACACTGTGCCGACAAGATAACAGAAACCAGGAGACTGAAGGGATCTTCATACTCCAGTTCAGTTTCAGCAACAGGCATATGCTCCTCAAAATACTTAATGACTTCACGGTAACGTTCCTTAATATTCATGGGTATGGTAAAAATGAGCAATCCAAATTAACAAAATATTGATTGTGTATCACATGTCTGGTGAAAATGTTTTCATTGACATTCCCTGCAAATCTTTCTCGCAGATAACCGAAGAATTTCTCGCAGTTAATCTAAGAATTTCTCGCAGATTGGGCAGACCTGCCTGCCGGCCAGGCAGGTTGAGCAGATCCCGCAGACCTGCCTACCTGCCGGTAGGTTAGGCAGGGAGCAGGGCAAACGAAAGAAATAATCACAAATTATCAATTCCCTGGCATCAATAGCCCCGGACTTCAGAGGCTGTGTAAAAATTCAATTTCAAATTTTTTATAAAATTCCGTCATGTTTCAGCAATAGGTAAAAAAGTGAAGAGTTGGT
>JAFGOR010000292.1 GCA_016926375.1 Bacteroidales bacterium | reverse complement strand
AGTACTCTTTGTTGAACATGTGTGAGAGTCCGCCCAGCGTATTGTTATAGCCGTATTTATCGGTGTATTGGAAGTCGTACCGTGATTTTCCGTGTTCGTCGCGGTTTTTGATAATTTTACCCTTGGTAATGGATTTCGGGATGGGGAACATTTCATCATCCACAATACCGGTAAATATCTCATAGGGCTTGTTGTCTTTCAATCCGATGAAGGCAATCCATTTCTCTTCATTGTTATTGAAGCGGATGATATCGGCATCAAGAATGCGAGGCCTCTTGAATTTAGTAGCATCGTTTTCTTCACCCGATTTTTCTTTCTCGGAATTATCCTTGATCAGAACCCCGGAACGGGAACCGTCGCGGTAAACAGTTACGCCTTTGCAACCGCTTTGCCATGCCGTAACATACAACTGGCCTACAAGTTCTTCAGAAGCCTGGTTGGGCAGGTTGATGGTAACGCTGATGGAATGATCCACCCACTTTTGTACTTCTCCCTGCATTCGCACCTTGCTCATCCAGTCGACATCATTTGATGTGGCTTTATAATAGGGTGATTTTGCAACAACCTCCTGCAATTTCTCGTCGTTATACTGTTTTACTTCCTCCACATTGTATCCGTTCACTTCGAGCCAGGTGAGGAATTTGTGGTGGAATACATTGAATTCTTCCCATTTATCGCCCACCTCATCGGTAAAACTGATATTGATGTTGGTATCATTGGGGTTTACCTTACGACGGCGTTTGTAAACCGGCATGAAAACCGGTTCAATGCCTGACGTGGTTTGACTCATCAGACTGGTAGTGCCTGTGGGGGCTATGGTGAGCAGTGCAATATTCCTGCGGCCGTATTTCACCATGTCTTTATACATCTGCTCATCTTCATGTTTTAGCCTGAGGATAAAAGGATTGTCCTTTTCGAGATGGGCGTCATAGATAGCAAAAGGTCCGCGTTCTTTGGCCACTTCAACCGACGAACGGTAGGCTTCAATGGCAAGTGTTCTTTGCACTTCAACGGAAAAATCAATGGCATCATCGCTGCCGTAACGCAATCCAAGTGCGGCAAGCATGTCGCCTTCGGCAGTAATGCCGATTCCGGTACGCCGTCCTTCTTCGGCTTTAATCCGGATGTTTTCCCAGAGCTTTTTTTCTACTCTTTTCAACTCGGGATCTTCAGGATCCTTATTGATTTTATCGAGGATGGCATCAATTTTTTCAAGCTCCAGGTCAATGATGTCGTCCATCATGCGCTGAGCGTAGTGAACATGCGTTTTGAAAAGGTCGAAATCGAACCGGGCGTTACCGGTGAAAGGTTCATTCACATACCCGTACAGGTTGATTGCCAGCAGGCGGCATGAATCATAAGGACAAAGCGGAATTTCGCCGCAGGGGTTGGTTGATACCGTGCGGTATCCGAAATCGGCATAGCAGTCGGGAACTGATTCACGGGCAATGGTATCCCAGAAAAGGATACCCGGCTCAGCTGATTTCCAGGCATTGTGAACTATCTTTTCCCAGAGTTTGCGTGCTTCAATTTCTTTCTTGAAAACCGGATTTGGTGAATCAACAGGGTATTGCTGAACATAAGGTTCATTGTTTACCACGGCTTTCATGAATTCATCGTTGATTCGCACCGAAATATTGGCGCCGGTAACCTTACCTTTTTCAAGTTTGGCGTCGATAAATTTTTCAGAATCGGGGTGCTTGATGGAAATACTCAGCATGAGGGCTCCGCGACGGCCGTCCTGTGCCACTTCACGGGTTGAATTGGAATACCTTTCCATAAAAGGTACAACACCGGTAGAAGTGAGCGCACTGTTGAGTACGGGTGTGCCTTTCGGGCGGATGTGCGACAGGTCGTGACCCACACCTCCGCGGCGTTTCATCAGCTGTACCTGCTCCTGGTCAATCTTCATGATTCCGCCGTAGGAATCGGAGGCTCCGTTATTGCCAATCACAAAACAATTCGAAAGTGAGGCTATCTGGAAATTATTGCCTATTCCGGTCATCGGACTGCCCTGAGGAATAATATGTTTAAAATCCTTCAGCAAGGAATGAATCACCATGAGAGGCATGGGGTTGGGATACTTCTGCTCAACCCGGTGTATCTCGTTTGCAATACGCCAATGCATTTGATCGGGATTCTTTTCATAGATCTTACCGAAGGAATCCTTCAGGGCATACTTATTCACCCACACGGTTGCGGCCAGTTCATCTCCCTTAAAATATTCAAGGGTGCTCTTGTAGGCCTCCTCATATGAATAGGTATTGTCCTTATTTGTGATAACTTTTTTCACGGGTTCTTTACTTTCGGTAGGATTCAAAGTCAAATTGTTAAATTTTGTGTTTTCCGCCTGCATGGGTATAAATTTAAATCGTTGGAAACTTGACCGGTAAAAAATTTACCGGAATATTTCAGATAGTACTGCAAGTTAGTAACACAAACCCTGCCCAACAAGAAGAGTTCCTTCGTATTTATTAACATTCCCGCGGAGTTATTAACCCGGTGGGATAAGGGATTGAGAAACTGAAATTTGCCATCTGCCAACATAATGAACCCTTATAATTTATAAAAAACTATGTCTTACCCGACGCATAAAAATTGAAAAAGATATCAACGAATTTTTCGTTTAATAACCTGTTTATACTTTCCTCTTTCCTTCTGAGAACAAGCAATTCAAAGTACCCTGGGTTGTTGATTGCGAATTTTTGGGTTGCCCGATTCGTTTTATTTATTATTTTAATACCGGATCAGCAAAGTTACGATGAAAATCAGGGTATTGCGACCTATTTGTCACAAATAATCAGTTGTTTTAGCAAAGTTGAGCTGTTTTCTGTTGCATGATGAAAGGGTACCGGTTGGTCGCGCGAAATATTTCCGGTACTCAAACAAGGATGGTTCTTTTATGATGAGAAAAAACAAAGGATATGCTGACTTAAAGGTATTGCAGCGAGCAATTCAGGAGGGTGAAATCACATTCAACTTATAGTACCCGGAGCCGGAATCGAACCGGCAAGGGAAAATCCCACTGGTTTTTGAGACCAGCGCGTCTACCTATTCCGCCATCCGGGCATGTAACAGCGGTGAACATAATAGTATAAAGAACCAAAACGGATTGCGAAGATAAAGAAATGTTTTGTTTGCGCAAAATTTATATCAGGTATTGGCTTGCAAATCGGGCGCGGTAATAACTGCTTTACATTAACATGTTCCAATCACCATTTAACAATTACCATTCAATATTCCTGATTCTCTCCTTATCTTTGCCAAAAACCTGTTTTGGAAAACAACAATCCCATACGTCCCCGCCTGCCCCACTGGATGAAAATGAAACGGGCGCAGGGCGAGCAATATTCGCGCATTAAAAACCTGGTGCAACAGCAACACCTGCATACCATATGTACCAGCGGCAACTGTCCCAATATCGGCGAGTGCTGGAATCACGGCACTGCTACTTTTATGATTCTGGGCAACATTTGTACACGGCATTGTAAGTTTTGCGCTGTGCCTACCGGTAAACCGCTGCCGGTTGACTGGGAGGAGCCCGACAGGCTGGCCCGGTCGATACATATAATGGGTGTGAAACATGGTGTAATCACGTCGGTTGACCGGGATGATCTGGATGATTTGGGTGCAGGTTTGTGGACTGCGGTCATTCGCCGGATCAAGGAACTGAATCCCGGAACTACTATGGAAGTGCTGATTCCGGATTTTCAGGGGCGGTTTGAACTGGTACAGCAGGTTATTGATGAAAGGCCTGAGGTAATCTCGCACAATCTCGAAACCGTTAAGCGATTGAGCAGGCAGGTACGCAGCCGTGCCCGGTATGAAACCAGCCTGGAGGTCCTGGGTTATATTGCACGCTCAGGTATCACCACAAAATCGGGTATCATGCTTGGCCTGGGCGAAACTGAAGCGGAGGTGATGGAAACTATGGATGATTTGCTGGCAGTTGGTGTGAAGGTGATGACCCTGGGTCAGTACCTCCAGCCCACCATGAATCACATGCCGGTGCAGGAATTCATTACCCCTGAATCATTTGATAAATTTAAAACCATTGGTCTTGGCAAGGGATTTGCTGTTGTTGAAAGCAGTCCGCTTGTGCGGTCGTCTTACCATGCTGAAAAACACATACTATGAAGAAGTTGATCCTTGTTGGTTTTTTACTGGCATTGTTGGTTGCGAATGGTTTTTCCCGGGATGCTGCCGATTCCACCCTGTATGATGCAGGCGTAACCATGCTGAGCCGGGCAAAAACAAGTGAGCAATTTCTGGAGGTTGCCTTTTATTTCAAGCAGATGACCGATCAGATTCCCGGACAATGGCTTGCTTATTATTATTCAGGTCTGGCTTACCTCAGGGCCAGCCAGAAAGCACTTGACAGTAAAACGAAAGATGATTTGCTCGACAAGGCACAGCCGATGATTGACAAGGCATTTGCAATCCGGCCGGATGAATCGGAGCTGCATGCGTTGCAGGCCTTCCTGTACCAAATAAGATTACAGGTAAACCCTGAAGTACGCGCTATGAATTATGCGCCGAAGGCCGATGCAAGTCTGAAAAAAGCCATGGCGGCGAATCCCTCCAATCCGCGGGCCTACATGCTTTTGGGGTACAATACCTATTATACACCTGTTTTGTTTGGCGGAGGCGCAAAAAAGGCCTTGCCGTTGTTTCTTAAAGCACGTGAAAAATACAATGTCTTTGAGCCGGAATTACCCTACCTGCCTTCGTGGGGTGCATCCGAGAATCAGCAAATGATCAGGGAATGCAATCAGGCCCCGAAATAGCAATTCATTTATAACCGACTTTGTCTATTCTATCACCACTGCTGTTCCGCTTGCAGTTACCATGAGCATGCTGCCGTTGCTGCCGATTGTTTCATAATCGAGGTCAACGGCAACCACGGCATTGGCGCCCAGGCGGCGGGCATTTTCCTCCATTTCGCTCAGGGCATTTTGCTTGGCTTCCCGAAGAACTTCTTCATAAGAGCCTGAACGGCCACCCACAATATCCCTGATGCCGGCAAAAATGTCGCGAAACAGGTTGGCTCCAATAATGGCTTCACCGGTAACAATGCCAAAGTACCGGGTGATCTTTTTCCCTTCGAGGGATGGTGTTGTTGTTAAAATAAGGTTTTGCATGGTGTATCTAATTATTTAGCAATTTATTTAATTTCTCTCTGTTGAGAATGGTAATTTTGTTTCTTTCGAACTGAATTAAGCCTTCTTCTTCCATTTCGGCCAGGGCACGGGCCAGTGAAGGACGCGTGATACCGAAAAAGTCGGCCAGTTCGTTCTGGGTTTGCCGGAACTCAATAACATTGCTTTCTTTCGGAATGTTTGTCAGTATGAAATTGGCAATCTTCTCCCTGATGGTTTTAAAGGACAGAAACCTGATTTTTTTGGAAAGGAATTGGGTGCGACTGGATATGGCGTTCAGGTAATTCTGCAGCACCACCCTGCTGTTCTGTAAAATATATATCAGCACATCGCGGGGAATGGTTAGCAGAGAGGCCTGTTCATTGGCTATGATATCTACCGGAAAGCGGTTTTCCCTGCCGAAAATAAAAGCCACAGCCAGTGGATTCGGAGCAGGAATGTCTTCAATCTTCAGCTTTTTCCCTGAAAAATCAGCCATTTCGCCTCTTACCGAACCTTTCAGAACAAAAAGCATGTCGTTACAGGTGTTATTGCTGTATGCAATGTATTGATCACGTTCATATTCCCTGATCCGGAAAGGACGGCCGTCAAATAATTCTTCAACCTGCTCAGCTGTGAGGCCGCGAAAAATATTGGTTTCTGACAGGGCAGAAAAAACAAAATCCATAAAAAAATCAGTATTGTAACATATGGTACAAAAATTCGGACAGCAAGGTCTTAAGTTTGTGTCAAAATTACGAAGCAAATCTTAAAAACACCAGAACATGATACGGGATGTGGTAAAAATAAACGAAGAATTGTGCAATGGTTGTGGATTATGTGTGCCGGGTTGTCACGAAGGTGCCTTACAGGTTATCGACGGGAAGGCACGTTTAATAAGCGATCTGATGTGTGACGGCCTGGGTGCATGCCTTGGTCATTGTCCGCAAGGTGCCATTACAATTGAAAAACGCGAAGCAGAGGCATATGACGAGGCCAGGGTTATGGAAATCATGGTTACGAAAGGTAAAAACACGGTGATTGCCCACCTGAAGCATCTGAAAGATCACAATGAAACCGGATTTTTAAGAGAAGGACTCCGCTATTTAAAGGAGCATGAGCAGGTGTTGGGTTTCAGTTTGAATGATGTAATCAGCGAGGTGCACCATCATGGGCATGCAGCAGAAGTCCATGCCTCGCCTCAGGGCGCAGTCTGTCCCGGAAGCATGAGCCGGGTGATTGAGAGGCCGGTGGCAGGAGCAGCGGCAGGATCAGCGGCAGCAGCAGGAGCAGTGGCAGCAGGGGCAGGGGCAGGAGCGGTGGCAGTAGCAGGAACAGCGGCAGTAGCAGGAGCAGTGGCAGCAGGGGCAGGGGCAGGAGCGGTGACAGTAGCAGGAACAGCGGCAGTAGCAGTAACAGGAGCGGCAGTGGCAGGGGCATTGCAGTCGGAACTTCGTCAGTGGCCTGTGCAATTGCACCTGGTTAATCCGCAGGCTTCGGCATACAGAAATGCAGATTTGCTCATTGCAGCCGATTGTACGGCGTTTGCCACGGGAGATTTCCACCAGCGTTTTCTGAAGGGGAAGAGCCTGGCAATTGCCTGCCCGAAGCTTGATTCCAATTTGGATGTATATCTGAATAAAATAACAGCCATGATCGATCACGGTGGGATCAATACCATCACGGTAATGATTATGACGGTGCCCTGTTGCGGCGGACTGTTGCGAATTGTTAACCAGGCTGTTTCAGCTGCAAGGCGCAAGGTTCCGGTTAAACTGATAGTGGTATCGGTTGAAGGGAATGTGGTTAGCGAAGAGTGGGTATGAACAATTAACAATTAACAATTAACAATTAGCAATGAGCCTGCCTACCGGCAGGCAGGCAATGAACCTGCCTACCGGCAGGCAATGAGCAATTGACAATTAACAATGAATAATGAACGATAGGAATACTGTAAAATAATTCGTAAATTTTAATAGATAAAAGTGAATCAATATGGGAATGTTTTGTAATCAGTGTCAGGAAGCAGCCAAAGGTTATGGCTGTGAAATTAAAGGAGTTTGCGGAAAAACAGGCGATGTGGCCAATCTGCAGGATTTGCTTATTTATGTTATGAAGGGTATTTCGTATTACACCCTTCGGCTGCGTGAAAAAGGCTATGGTGACGGGGAGCCTGATGTTTTTGTAATGAAAGGCCTTTTTGCCACCATTACCAATGCCAATTTTGATAAAGTGGTTTTTGTAGAAAGAGTAAAAGCGGCGCTGGCCCTCAGAAACAAGCTGCAAGCCAAGCTGCAGGGTATGGGAGCGATTAACCAGCAAGATCTGCCCGAGTGTGCTGTGTGGTTTGCTGATAATGCCGGGGAATTTGAGGCCAAGGCAACATCTATTGGTGTATTGTCCACTCAGAATGAAGATATCCGCTCGCTCAGGGGCCTGATCATTTACGGTTTGAAGGGCATGGCTGCCTATGCCGAGCATGCTTACAACCTGGGTCTTGAAGATGCCGATATTTATACGTTTATGCATAAGGCTATGGCCGCTACCGTAAATGACAAACTTACTACCGATGATTTGCTGAAGCTGGTAGTTGAAACCGGCAGTTTTGGCGTAAAGGTTATGGCGCTCCTAGATAAGGCCAACACCGGCCGTTACGGTAACCCGGAAATCACCAGGGTAAACATTGGCGTGAGGAAGAATCCGGGGATATTGATCAGCGGTCATGATTTGCGCGATCTGGAAGATTTGCTCGAGCAAACCAGGGACAGTGGTGTGGATGTGTATACCCACAGCGAAATGCTTCCGGCACATTACTATCCGTTTTTTAAGAAATACAGCAACTTTGCCGGCAACTATGGAAATGCCTGGTGGAAGCAGCGTGAGGAATTTGAAGCTTTTAACGGGCCAATTCTGTTCACCACCAATTGCATTGTGCCACCTTTGCCCAATGCGCCTTATAAGGATAAGGTTTATACCACCGGAGAATCTGGTTTCGAAGGGTTTCCTCATATAGCCGATCGCAAGTCCGGCAATGCAAAAGATTTTAGTGCAGTTATTGCCCATGCCAAAAAGTGTGCGGCTCCCCGGGAAATTGAACAGGGATATATTACCGGCGGATTTGCCCATGCGCAGGTTTTTGCGCTGGCCGACAAAGTAGTTGAGGCAGTGAAAACCGGAGCTATTAAAAAGTTCTTTGTTATGGCTGGTTGCGACGGTCGCATGAAGAGCCGTGAATATTATACCGACTTTGCTGCCGCACTGCCCAAAGATACCGTAATTCTTACCGCGGGTTGTGCCAAGTATCGTTACAACAAACTTCCCCTTGGCGATATCAACGGTATACCGAGGGTTTTGGATGCCGGACAGTGCAACGATTCTTATTCACTGGCAATAATAGCGCTTAAACTGAAGGAGATATTTGCCCTGAATGATATCAACGAGCTGCCCATTGAATACAACATAGCCTGGTACGAGCAAAAGGCGGTAATTGTTTTGCTTGCCCTGTTATTCCTGGGGGTAAAGAAAATTCACCTGGGACCCACATTACCTGCTTTCCTGTCGCCCAACGTAGCCCGTATTATAGTTGAAAACTTTGGTGTATCGGGAATTTCTACGGTTGAGGCCGACATGTCAACAATGATGAATTAATTTTTATTACATGTAGAGACGCATTGCAATGCGTCTCTACAATAAAATTTTTAACAATGGAATTCGAAAAATCAACCCTATTCAACCTGGCCGGATCGATTGAATGGTCGGACAATGCCACGGTCAGCAAGATGATCATCAAGAAGCAAACAGGTAATATCACCTTGTTTGCTTTTGATGCGGGCCAAAGCCTGAGTGAGCACAGTGCCCCTTTTGATGCCTTTGTAATGGTAACGGAAGGCAAGGGGAAAATCATCATTAACAAAACGGGCTATGATTTGGAAGCCGGCCAGTTTATTGTAATGCCGGCCAATATTCCACATGCCGTTCAGGCTCAGGAAAAGTTTAAAATGATGCTGGTGATGATCAAGGGCGAATAATCAGTTTACAGGTTTGGTTCTGCCCGAGCCCACAGCATTTGCGTTGATTATGGGATTACCCTTGTAATGCACGCTGCCGCTGCCGGTGATATTTGTTTCGAGTTCCTTAACTACGAAAACAGTGGCAGAACCTGAGCCTGTAATGTTTATCACAGCCTCACCCACGGATAGTTCACCTGCATTCAGGTTTCCCGATCCTGTAATGCGGGCTTCAAGTTCACCGGGGTTGCCATTGCCGTTGAGGGAAATGTTGCCCGAGCCGGTAATAGTCGCATCAATTTCATGAAAGGTAAGGCGATTCATTTTAAGTGAACCGCTCCCGCTGACACGCAATTCAATTTCATGCACCTGAACCGGGTTGTTGCAAATCAGATCTCCCGATCCGGCAATGGAGAGGCTGCTGATGCCGGGCATGGTGATGTGAACGGTTACCTTTCCCAGGTCGCGCCACTGCCCGTTCTTATATTTAAGCACGAGCACATTGCCCTCCATTTTGGTTTCAATGATCTCCAGGATGTTTTTATCAGCTTCGATTTCCACATGTTGCGGACTGCCCTGGGTAATGTAAACATCTCCTGAAAAGGCAAGCGAAACACCTTCAAACGATGGCAGATCCCTGGATTCTTTTGTCATCTGGCCGGTAATCACGTTGGAAGTGCAGGATACCAGCAGGCAGGTGGTTATTGACAGCGCCAGTAACCTTGTTTTTTTCTTCATGCTTTCTTTCATAGTTTTCGTATTGATTAGATTCAGTTTCCAAATGTGTTGTCACAGGTTACGGGCCGGGTTAAACAACCCGGGAACCAGCACTGATTTTGCAGTTTATTTTCAAAGACGCATCAATTTTTGGTTTGCTGCATGATGCTCATAAATTGATCTGGGCCACTACACAGGCAATTAAATTAGTATTATATTTGTCATCCGCAGACAGAGTAGCAGTTGCCAATTTTTAACGGATTATGAAAAGATACGATCCCATACACCCTTATGGCGAAAAGCAGGAACAATTCGACAGAAGGTACCTTGAAATGGCACGTATATGGGCATTGAATTCCTACTGCAAGCGAAGGCAGGTGGGGGCGCTTATTGTAAAAGAAAGAATGATCATTTCCGATGGGTTTAATGGCACTCCTGCAGGTTTTGAGAATGTATGCGAGGATGAAAACAACAAAACCAAACCCTACGTGCTGCATGCCGAGGCCAATGCCATTACCAAGGTGGCTAAATCGAACAACAGCAGTGATGGAGCCACACTTTACATAACTACTTCTCCCTGCATGGAGTGTGCTAAACTGATCATTCAGTCGGGAATACGCAGGGTGGTTTTTTGCGATAAGTATCACACTCAGGATGGAATTGAGCTGCTTCACAAAGCCGGCATTGAAGTTAATTATGTTGAAATTTAATTTGTATGAAGATGGAATTCAGGAATAAAGGTGTTGCCCTATACATGCCTGTAATCATTGCGGTTTCAATAGTGCTGGGAATGATGATCGGAAGGTATTACAGCACCAGCGACACAGAGAACAGGTTTATCATCATCCCCAAGGTAAATAAACTCGACAATGTTTTGAATTACATTGAAAACGAATACGTTGACGCTGTTTCTAAGAATGACCTCATCGAAGAGGCCATACCCAGGGTTCTGGAGGATCTTGACCCGCATTCGCAGTACATTCCGGCTGTTGAACTGCAAAAGATGAATGAACCGCTTGAGGGCAATTTCAGTGGTATCGGAATTCAGTTCAACATGCTCAATGACACCCTGATGGTCATTCAAACAGTACCTAACGGCCCTTCACAGAAGGTAGGCATACTGGCAGGCGACAGAATCATCAAGGTAAATGGTGATGTAGTGGCCGGGAAAAAGATGCCGAGCGACTCCATTGTCAACCGTTTGCGCGGGCCTCGCGGAACACAGGTGAATGTGGAAATCATCCGCCGCAATGTGAATGATTTGCTCAGTTTCGACATCATCAGGGATAATATTCCTCTGAAAAGCGTTGATGTGGCCTATATGATTCAGGATAACATTGGTTTTATCAAGCTGAACAAGTTTTCTGCAACTACTGAAGAGGAATTTGCAGGTGCAGTAAATGACCTCAGGGCAAAAGGAATGAAAAAGCTCATCCTCGATTTGAGGGAGAATGGCGGTGGATTTATGAATGCGGCTATTTTTATTGCCGATCAGTTTCTGGCAGGGAACGAACTGATTGTTTATACGATGGGAAAGGCGAGGAACAGGCAGGATTTTTCAAGCACTACCGGAGGTTTTTGTACTGACCTGGAAGTGGCTGTGCTGATTGATGAGAATTCGGCATCTGCCAGTGAGATTCTTGCCGGAGCGTTGCAGGATAATGACAGGGGAACCATAATCGGGCGCCGGTCGTTTGGGAAAGGTTTGGTTCAGGAGCAGAAACCCCTTGCTGATGGTTCTGCCATCAGGTTGAGCATAGCACGCTACTACACTCCCACGGGCAGGAGCATCCAGAAACCCTATAACCGGAACCTGGAGGAGTATTATGGAGACCTGAGTAACAGGTACCTCCACAGAGAATTGGAAATCGCCGACAGCAACAAATTTGCCGATTCACTGAAATTTACCACCCCGGGCGGGAAAACTGTATACGGGGGAGGCGGAATCATGCCGGATGTCTTTGTGCCCATTGACACTGTGGGCATATCGGATTACTATATTGATGTGCGCAATCAGGGCTTGATTTACAGGTTTTCACTCAAATTTGCCGATGAAAACCGCGACCGCTTTTCGGCTCTCAAATCTCCGGGTGATATTGTTGCTGCTTTGGAAAAACAGCATGTTCTCCGGAAATTCATTGTTTTTGCCGAACAGGAAGGTGTTATAGAAGTGCCGCGCGATATCAAAACTTCAGAGAAAATTTTGAAGACCCAGTTGTATGCCTACATAGCCAGGAATTTTCTGGATGACAACGGGTTCTATCCCATTATTCAGGGAATAGACAACACGCTGCTGAAAGCTGTGGATCTTATTTCAGAAAAGGAATAGCCGGCTACCATTTCCGGACCCTCTTCTTTTTTCCGGCCATACGCTTTCTGTCACCACCTGCATCAGTATGGGATGTATTGCTGTTACCGAATTTTGAGGGCACCGAAACCTCAATGGTAACAGGGATACCGTCATAATGCGCGTTATTCATATCTGAAAGCAGTTGATTTGTCCGGGATTGTTCAACTTCGAAAAAGGAAAATTTTCTCAGAATCTCAATCTTACCAAATTCAATTCTTTTGCCCGGACAACTCCGGTTGACCAATGCAATCAGGGATGAAGCCGAAAGGTTCTGTTTGCTGCCCAGGTTGATGTGAAAGCGGGTAAACGACTCTTCACTTTTCTGATAAGTAGATGTTTTACTGCTTTTGCTGGTCAGATTAAGATCAGGGGCATCCTGGTAATATTCCAGGAAGCGGTTGAATTCAACAGATATAAAATGCTTGATCAGTTCTTCACGATCCAGCAATTCCAGTTTTTCATAAATGGCCGGCAGATATTTTTCAATGTTGACTTCGTCAACCTGGGTGCTTTTTACCTTGTCTACCAGGTTTATCAATTGCTTCTCGCAAATTTCCCTGCCACCGGGAACCTGTTTTCGTTCGAATTGTTTGGTTGTAATTCTTTCCAGTTCCCTGATGCGGCCTGACTCCTTTACATGAACGAGTGACACGGCAATGCCGTTTTTCCCGGCCCTGCCCGTTCTTCCGCTCCGGTGTACATAAACCTCCGGATCGTCGGGAAGGTTGTAGTTGATGATGTGGGTGAGATCATGAACATCCAGTCCTCTTGCCGCAACATCCGTGGCTACAAGCATTTGTATGTTCTTCATTCTGAAGCGGCTCATTACGTAATCACGCTGGCTTTGCGAGAGATCGCCGTGCAACGCATCGGCATTATAACCGTCGTGCATGAGCTTTTCTGCCACTTCCTTGGTTTCGATACGGGTACGGCAAAAAACGATTCCGTAAATGGAAGGGTTCATGTCGGCAATGCGTTTCAGCGCTGCATACCTGTCCTTTGCCTGTACCATGTAATATTCATGGGTAACGTTATCGGCCCCTGAATTTCTCTTTCCAACCGAGATTTCCTCGGGTGAATTCATGTAGGTGCGGGCTATTTTTGTAACCTCATTGGGCATGGTGGCTGAGAACAGCAAGGTTTGCTTTTCTTTGGGAGTTTTTTCCAGGATGGCATCGAGATCATCCTTGAACCCCATATTCAGCATTTCGTCAGCTTCATCCAGAACAAGCCAGCGAATTGAGGAAAAATCCAGCACTTTTCTGTTGATCAGGTCCAGCACACGCCCGGGTGTGCCCACTACAATCTGCTTTTTACTCTTTAAACTGCGGATTTGTTCCTGTATACTGGCTCCTCCATAAACTGCTGTAACGGAATTACCCGGCATGTATTTGGAGAATCGGGTTATTTCAGTTGAAATCTGAACGCATAATTCACGGGTAGGGCAGAGCACCAGGGTCTGCAATTGGGGTAAATCAGGGTCGCCCAGCTGAAGAACAGGCAGTCCGTAGGCTGCAGTCTTTCCGGTACCGGTTTGAGCAAGAACAACGTAATCAGTAGCTGAATTCAGGATCAAAGGGATGGCTTTCTGCTGGATTGGTGTAGGTTCGGTAAATCCAAGGTCTTCAATTGCGTGCAATAACTCGGGAGTAAGTCCCATTTTTTTAAATGTATTCATAGAATGCTCCTTTTCCGGCAATCTGAATTAATACCAACCACAAATGATGGTGTTAACAGATACCAGATAATAATAAATTAGATTATGATAATTGATTTTGTAATTTCAGTGAAGATTCATTTCCTCATAATCGGGCAAAGGTATAACTATATCGTTAAATTCACTAAATTGGAGGGAGAATAATTTAATCGCTGTTTTACAGTTAATTATTATTAGTGTCTGTCCATAAAGTCCCATTTGCTGTGTTACGCTTGTCCAAAAATTGCTCATTTACTACCAGTAAACTCCGCATTTTTGGACTTCGCAAGCCTTGCAAATGGAACTCTCTGAACAGACACATGACTATGTATTCATTTTACCAACTTTATTGACAGAATCTAATTAGTTTCACTTTTTGATTGCCTATGAATAAGTTGTTGCTGCACATCCTGATCTCCTTCATATTGGCATTGCTGCTGGTTCATCCGGTGGAGGCGCAGCAGCGTAAAGCCTCTATGGCTCAAAAGAAGAAGGAACAGGTTGAACGCAACTATAAGAAAGCTTATGCAAAGGCCAGAAAGAGAACCATTAAGCACCGGCGGGAGATTCAGACTGAAGCAACCAAAAAAAGGATGGATGAAGCAGATAAACGTGCTGAAGTATACAACAAGCAGAATGATCCGACCTTTTTTGAACGCTACTTTAAAAGGAAAAAGCCCGGAAGAAGATAATTATTACTAATTTTGTTATTGAATAAATCCGAATTCCTATGGATGATTTGGTGGAACTACTTATTTATCTCGCAATTGTTGTGATTGGCATCATTGCAAGCGCCCGCAAGAAAAGAAAGAGTATGCAGCATCCCGGTGAGATGAACCAGTCGCCGGGTTATCCGCGCACGCTTACGCCTGATCCTGAGAAGGAGTTTGCTCCTGATCTGGGGCCGCTGGCCGAATTATTTGGCCTTCCGAAGAACGAGCAGCCAATTTACGAGTACGAATCAGTAGAAAACGGTCCTTCTGTTGAGGAAGCCGGAATGAATGTGGATAACAGTGAAGCGGCTGCCGAGATGGCAGGTATGGCCCTGGACCGGGTGGAAAATGCTTCATCAGAGAGCCTTGATACAGTTACTCCTGAGTCGTTCGAAGAAGGACAATCTGACATCCAGAAAATGATAGCTAAATATGATGCCATCCGGAAAAAGATTGATCTTTCTGATGAGGATGATATAGCCAAAGGTGAGATTGTTTCCGTTGAGGCTGCGGAGGCTGCGGAGAAGGCTTTACGCAGTGAGGCGCGTTTTTTTGAACCCAGAAAGGCAATTATCTATTCAGAAATTTTGAAAAGAAAGGAATATTGAGTATTTTAGTGTAGCTTTTTTTAAGAGGCACACACCGGTTAAATTATTTACGAATTAATTAATTAGTTTTAGATCAATATTTTAAAGAGTTCCGAGTTTTCGGAATTCTTTTTTTTATCGTCTATTTCATCGTGGAGGATCAGTTATGACAAAAACGGCTTACATTACAGAAGAAGGTCTTCAGAAATTGAAAGATGATCTCGAACAGCTTGTTGGCGTTGAGCGTCCGGCAATCTCAAAACAAATAGCCGAAGCGCGCGATAAGGGCGACCTGTCTGAAAACGCCGAATATGAGGCAGCCAAGGAGGCACAAGGTATGCTGGAATTGAAGATTTCCAAGTTGAAAGATATCATTGCCAATTCAAGAATCATTGATGGTTCAAAACTTGACAACAAGCGCATTCAGATTTTGAATAAAATTAAAATTCGCAATACAAAGAACAATTCCACCATGGAATATACCATTGTTTCCGACAGTGAAGCCGATTTGAAACAGGGCAAAATTGCCGTGAGCACTCCCATTGCCCGGGGGCTGATTGGTAAAAAGGTCGGTGACAAGGTAGAGATCCGGGTTCCCTCAGGAGTGATTCCTTTTGAAATTATTGAAATAAGCTACTGAAAGATTAATTTGTCAGTCATGCCTACTGTGTTTTCTAAAATCATCAAGGGGGAAATCCCTTGCTTAAAAATTGCCGAAGACGACAATTACTTTGCATTTCTTGACATCAACCCGCTTGCGGAAGGGCATACCCTGGTTGTTCCCAAAAAGGAAACCGATTATATCTTTGACCTGGAAGATGACTTGCTGGCAGGCATGACCGTATTTGCCAAAAAGATTGCCCGGGCTATCGGGAAATCGGTTCCCTGCAAAAGAGTTGGTATTGCCGTGGTGGGACTGGAAGTGCCGCATGCGCACATTCACCTGATTCCCATCAGCAACCTGGGAGATGTTGATTTTGCAAGGCCCAAGTTGAAATTCACCCCGGAAGAGTTTCAGCATACTGCAGCAAAAATTAAAGCTGTGTTGTAGCAGGCAGCGTTCGTGACTGCTTGTTTTGCCTGAGATGTGACTTGGTTTTTCTCACCCTTTGATTCTTCCCGGATTCTTTTTGATGAAGTCTTCCCAGCTTTTGGCTGATCCCTGCCTGAGCGGATTGCATAACTGGTAATAATGACACAGGGCTGCCGCCAAACCGTCTGTGGCATCGAGGGTTTCCGGTTTGAGTTCTACCTTGAGGATATATTGCAGGAAATTGGCGATTTGTTCCTTGGATGATTCTCCATGGCCGGTAATGGATTGTTTGATTTTACGGGGTGCATATTCAAATACCGGAACCGACCGGTGCAAGGCAGCGGAAATAGCAGCGCCCTGTGCTCTACCCAGTTTCAGCATCGACTGGATGTTGTTGCCGTAAAACGGCGACTCAATGGCCATGGCTGTGGGTTTGTATTCCTCAATCAACTGCAGTGTGCGGTCAAAGATTCGGGCTATTTTCTCGAAATGATCCTTAGTTTTACGCTGATCAAGTGTGCCCATGAGCATCAGCACCGGCTTGTTGTT
>JAFGOR010000291.1 GCA_016926375.1 Bacteroidales bacterium | reverse complement strand
GGGAGAAATTTTAGGTGACTATAGCAATGGGGCACCACCTCTTCCCATTCCGAACAGAGAAGTTAAACCCATTAGCGCCAATGGTACTGCATTCGCGGGAGAGTAGGTCGTCGCCGATCTTCAATCCCGGTTTCATGCAAGTGAAACCGGGATTTTTTTTTAAATCTGACAGGATTACGCTATCTTGCCCTAAATATCTCAAAACTACCAGCATGAAAAAACTGTTGCTGGCCATATTGTTTGTAATTATCCTCCCGGTATTCCTTTCAGCCCAAATCGATACCACAGTCGTTGTCTATTCCTGGAAACTGGACGGATTTTATGCCAACCGCACCCGGGTAGATGTGGATACCACACTTGCCAATTTTCAATGCTATAACCTGGCTTATAAGAAATTTACCGGCATTGCTACCCTTGGGAATTACGGACTCCCGGTGCAAAGCATCGTATATTCCGAACGCCCGCAATACCAAGAGTTTGTACTCATCAACAGCTTTTTCCCCTTTATGAAACATTACGAGAACACCGCCTATATCAATACCCGAAAACCTTTTACCCGGATTTCCTATTTCAAGGGCGGCTCCAGTCAAGATAAAGAAGAGATCCTGGATGCCTTTCACACCCAGAACCTTACCAAGAAACTCAACATCGGTTTGCATTATACCACAGTGGGTTCACTCGGACAATACCAGTTTCAGAAAGTCAAGAACAATTCCTTTAATTTCTTTTCCAGTTACTCGGGAACTGTTTATAATAATTACCTCAGCGTTAATTATAATAAGATCATAGCAGATGAAAACGGCGGAGTTCAGAATGACTCCCTGGTCACCGATACAACTTATGCTTTTACCAGGGACATCCCAACCCTGTTCAGCGGCACAGATAACGCATCCCGGCACAATCCCGACGTATTTAATGAGATCCGGAATATCAACTTTCTGACTGTCCAGGAAATTGCTTTCCGGGGGAATAGGCAGTCTTCGGATTCTGTCAGCAAACCCGGGAAACTTCGGATCTTTTATCCCAAATTGGTGTATATCATCAGCCTCGACCGAACATCGCGGCTTTTTACGGATCGCGATCCCACAGTCGGTTTCAACAATGGTCTCTACCCTGACCTGAATGTGAGTGATTCAGTTACCCTGGATTCATTGCTGTATTGGAAACTGTTTAATTCGGCACGCATCCAGTTCCAGGGACGACGCAACAACCATTATTTTGTGGATTATTCCTACGAAATGATGAATTACAGCATGGACGTCAGCAACGGTCAGGCAACAGCCGACACCCTGGAACAAATCTGGTTTATTACTGACAAAATTCAATTGCCCGGACTGGAATACAAGAGCCGTTTGTTCAATTCCTACGTTTCCTCAGGATTTACCAGGGTTTTTGCTAACCTGCTGGAGCTGAATCTCTATGGCCGGTATTACCTTTCAGGCCATCGTCAGCGTGATTTTCTGCTCACCGGAGATGCAAAACTCATCCTGGGCAAACCGGAACATCCCATGAGCTTTAAGGTGAAGATTGAAAACGAACTGAGAACACCTGATTTCCTTTATTCTCACTATGCATCCAATAATTTCATATGGACTAAAAATTTTAACAAGACCTCATTGAATCATTTGTCAACAAACCTGACCGTTTCATCAAAGAAGTTTGATTTTCAGGCCGATTATTACTTACTTCGTAACGTAATTTATTTGGATAACAACGCAGTTCCGAAACAATACCAAACTGCTTTATCACTTTTGGTCCTGAGCGCATCCAAACGATTTGATTTTTGGAAGATCACAAGTGTCAGTAAATTGGTATACCAGAAAAGTGAAAATGAAAATGTTCTCGATCTGCCCGAAATTGCTTTGTATAACTCAACGTATCTGACGCACCTGATCAATTTCAGGGCGACAGGCGGTAAATTGCTGACCATGTTAGGATTTGACCTCTTTTACAATTCAAAATATTTTGCAGATGCTTATATGCCGGCTTTGACTTCGTTTTACCGGCAAAACAGTAAGCAATTGGGCAATTATCCGTATTTTGATGTTTTCCTCAATATTCAGCTGAAAAGATTAAGATTCTTTCTCAAGTTAGAGCATGTTAATTCAGGCTGGATAAACAAAAACTACTTCTCGGTGTTACACTATCCACGGAACGAGCGTGATTTGAAATTTGGACTTTCGTGGGCTTTTTATGATTAGTTTACTATTGTGCATAGTTTATAAAAAGTGTTGTAGACCAGCGGCGGTAAGTGTTTTTTTACTAAATTCAGAAATACTATGTTAAAGAAAATAATCATACTTCCCCTTCTGTTGATCTTTGCAGCCTCCTGCAACTTCAGCAGCCACAGGACTGAAGAAGTCCGGTGGGAAAAAGACCTGGAGGATATCAAGGAAGAAGGAAAAATTACTGTTCTGACAGATTACAGTTCAACGGATTACTTCATTTATCGGGGACAGCCCATGGGATTTCAGTATGAAATGCTCCAGCAGCTGGCCAACCACCTGTCGGTTCGACTTGAAGTTCGCGTTAGCCGCAGCCTGAATGAAAGTTTTGAACTGCTCCAAAACGGTGAAGCGGATCTTATTGCACAGAACCTGGCTGTCACCAAGGACCGGCTTCAGTATATCGATTTTACCATGCCGCTGGTTACTTCCAGACAGGTACTGGTGCAGCGTAAACCCGAAAACTGGCGGAAGATGAAAGCGATGGAAATCAGGAACCACCTGATCACCAGCCCGCTGGAATTAAAAGGCGTGACTGTATATGTTATGCGCGGATCAACCGCCAGCATGCGGTTACGCAATCTCGGGGAAGAAATTGGAGGCGACATTGGCCTGATTGAAGTGGATGAGAGCCCGGAACAGCTTATCAACCTTGTTTCCGAGGGAGAAATACCCTTTACGGTGTGCGATGAAATTGCAGCCAGGGTGAACGCAAGCTATTATCCCGATGTGGATATTTCTACTCCTGTCAGCCTCGAGCAAAATATGGCATGGGCAGTGCGTAAGGGTTCTACCACCCTGGTGCAGGAACTGAATGCCTGGCTTGCGGATTTTACAAAAACCCGTAAATACAAAGCCATCTATACCAGGTATTTTGAAAGTCAGAAATCCGCTACCATGGTTGAAAGCGATTTCTATGCCATCAATACCGGCAAGATATCTCCCTACGATCGTTACATCAAGCAGTACAGCTCCTCCCTGGGGTGGGACTGGCGTCTTATGGCTTCACTGATCTACCAGGAATCAAGGTTCAAAAATAACCTAACCTCCTGGGCAGGCGCCTGGGGATTAATGCAATTGATGCCTGGCACGGCAAAGCGCTATGGCGTGGATACCATCTCCTCACCCCGTGAACAGATCCGGGCCGGCAGCGAATTCATCATCTGGCTTAATAAGCAGTTCAGTGACATACCCGATGAGAATGAAAGGATCAAATTTATACTTGCCTCTTATAATATAGGTCCCGGACATGTCATCGATGCGCGTAACCTGGCCCGGAAAAACGGGGCCGACCCCAACATCTGGGATAACCATGTTGCCCGCTTCCTGCTCTCAAAAGCTGATCCGAAATACTACAACGACCCCGTGGTCAAATACGGCTTCTGCCGTGGCACCGAAACCTTCAATTATGTGACCGACGTGCTGGAAAGATATGAGCATTATAAGAATATAGTAGGGAAGTAAAGAGTAATGAGTGATGAGCTGGATTTGGGTGTTGGGTGTTGTGAATATCTCATGCACAAAACTTATGACCCTAATCCCGCTTTTTACTCATCACTCATCACTCATCACTCATCACTTTTTTTGCTATTTCCAAAAACTCACTCAGAATCATCGCCGTAGCGCCCCAGATGTGATTGTTCTGTATATCAAAGTAGGGAACTTCGATATCCTTTCCGGCCATTGATATGATTTCATGCTTTTGGTTCGCAGGGTGCATTAGCTCTTCAACCCTAACTTCAATCAGGTACTCAACTTCGAAAGGATCGTATTTAAAGATCGGTCGGTTTTGAGAGACCCCAACATACGGAAAAACGTCTGTATTGCTTACGGGGATATGCAAGGGCGTGAGATACCCGATGATTTTTATTTCGTCTGCCGGTATTCCCGTTTCTTCCATGGTTTCACGCAACGCTGTGTGCGCCAGTGTTAAATCATTTTCTTCATATTTACCTCCCGGAAAACTTACCTGTCCGCTGTGAACACCCTCATATTCCGTACGTTTTATAAAAACTATACAGATGGAGTCATCGCAGGGAAACAAAAGCAGCAATACGCCGCTTTTTTTGAAAGGGGTATTGCCGGTTGGTGCCCTCATTAAAGAAGGTGACATCCTGAGCTGGGCTTCTACTCCGGGCAGGGGTTTTTGCAATTCTTCCGAAAGCCTTGATATCCAGTTAGTCATTTGAATCAATCAAATCGTATGGTGCGGGAGGGGCTGATGCGGGCAATCACCATGGAGGGCAGGGTAAGTATGACCAGGGTTATCAGCAATGTGCCTATATTTAAAACAAGAAGCTGGGTAAGGTTTATATTTACAGGAACATATTCCAGAAAATAGGATTCGGGATTCAGCTTCAACAGTTTAAAATAATGCTGTAACATGCATATGCCGATACCTACCAGGTTTCCGTAAAACAGGCCTTTGACCATCAGGTAAACCGACTG
>JAFGOR010000290.1 GCA_016926375.1 Bacteroidales bacterium | reverse complement strand
GCAGGGCTGAGATTCGTTATTCCCTTCGGTCGGTTCAGTCGGTTGCAACTACGCCGAATAAAATGAATTTTTACACAGCCTCTGAAGGCCAGGGCTATTGAGATTGTTACACCAAAGATGTCCTTAATCTTGGCTCTTGGCTCTTAAATCACTTCTCCTTCTTGCCAAATACCGACAAATGAACATATCTCTTGGGATGTTCGCGAAGATCAATCAACAGTGAATCCAAGCTTGCCAGTGCACTGTTCAGGTTATGATAAACCGAATCGTTCATGATGAGTTGCCCGGCTGTGCCCTCACCCTTATTTAATGAAGCAAATAATTCGGATGTCCGTGCAAAGGTTTCACCGGCATTGTTGATCAACGCTTTCAGATCGGCTTGTTTCAATGTATCAGAAACATCAGCAAAATTTTTAAGAATTTTACTGATCTCTGCGTTGCTTTTCCTCAGGTTTTCAGTAAGTGAATCCAGGTTTCCGAGCGAATTGGAAAGCGAACCCGAGGGTTGAAGTGAAGCTTTCAGGGAAGCGGTGGCATGGTTCAGGTTCGCAATTGTACCCTGCAGATTCCGGCGTGTGTTGTTATCCAACAGGTCATTCATTGCCAGCATCAAGGTATCTATTGCAGTAACCGCCGATTCAATTTTAGCCTTGATGGGTTCAACATAATCGGTTAATTCAACCTGAATAGCTGAAGGCAATGTATCTCCGGGTTCATAATAACCATCGCCGTTCCCCGGAAGAATGTCGATATCCTTGGTTCCTGAAATGATGCTTCCGCTGCGAAGAATCAAAGAGGTGTTCTTTTTCAGTTTCAGCTTCTGCTCCAGTGAAATTTCCACTACAATCTTTTCCAGGTTTTCCTTATTAAACTCAATTTTAGCTACCTGCCCCACCTTATACCCGTTCAGGTATACGGTGGCATTTTCCACCAGTCCTTTCACATTGCCATAAACAGCATAGTAATGATCGGTTGATCTGAAAATGTCAATGCCCTTCAGGTAATTGATACCCCAAATTGCCAATGCTACGGCAAGCACTGCAACAAAGCCGATTTTGAATTCCCTGGTTATTTTCATCTGGTGTAGAGTTGTATGTTGTAGGTTACCTATTCTGATTCAAGTTGGTTGCGGACCCGCTTACCGGGTGCCGGTTGATTCTTTAAGTGCCTGGTCCAAAGGGATGATCTTATTTTCCTTCACGGCAATGATGAATGCATCAGGAAATTTCTCCTTAATCTGCTTGCTATATGGGATGATATCCTGGAAGGTGGCACTGCTTCCGATGGCATACTTATATATGTTGCCCATACGATACTCCTTCACTCCGGTTAATCCTTTAAATTCACGTGCTCCCTGTGAAACGGGCTTTGACGATGCGGCAATCTGTACCTTGAATTCAACCAGTGCTGTTTTTAATGCAGCCGGTTTCACCTCGGTTATAACCGGAGCCGTGTCTTTAACCGGAAGGGACTTTTCAATCAACGTATCGGTTTCCTTAACATCATTTTCCGTGTGAGTCGCCAGGAATGAACTTCTCGACTCGGTTACCTCTTTATAATCCCTGAATGCCCTGAATATGGCAGAAGCAATCAGATCCTGTCCTTCTTCTGACATCAGAAATTTTTCTTCATCAGGATTGGTAACAAAACCGGCCTCAATAAGTACGCCCGGCATAGCTGTTCTCGCCAGCACAAGTAAACCCTGCCTATACAGGCCCCTGTCTTTCCTCATGGCTCTTTCTCTGAACTGATCCTGAACCAGGGCCCCAAAGTTCAAACTTCTTTCAAAATACCGCTCCTGCATGAGGGAAAATATCTGGTACGATTCAGGAGAATTTGGGTCAAATCCTTCATATTTAGTAGAATAATCTTCTTCCAACAGAATAACCGAGTTTTCCTTCTTGGCAACTTCAAAATTTTCACCAGCCCGGTGCAATCCTATTAATAGGGTTTCCGTTCCACTGGCCTGGGTATTCACATTGCCATTAACATGAATGGATATGAACAAGTCAGCCTTGTTTGCATTGGCTATTTCCGCCCGTTTATGAAGTTCAACAAAAACATCCGTCTTCCTGGTGTAAATGACTTTGACCCCCTCCAAATGTTGCTCGATATAATTGCCTAATTTTAAAGCTATTGCTAAAGCAATTTCCTTTTCCGTTGTCCTTTTACCCACAGAACCCGGGTCCTTGCCCCCGTGTCCGGCATCAATCACAACTGTTTTCAGTTTATACTCATTATCACCATTTTGACTGTACACGGTAACCGACAGGAACAAAAAAGCACAAAAAAATATAAAAAACCACTGAAAATTGAGACACGGATATTTTTTGTTCATTTCAACTCGTTATTTTATTAGCTTTGCAGCCTGTGACCATTTTGTGGATATGCAAAAATAACATTTCTGATTTGATTTCAACAAGCAGCTTCTTCGGGAATTGAACTTTATATGTTTTCAACCACACTTCAAAATATAAATAGGTACAAGTTATCCCGGCTACTATTTTCCTTTGCCCTGTTCATTATATTGTCATTCCTTCACGTTGAATCTGTAGCTGCTCAAACAGTTGATTCGGTTGTTGTTGCCGACTCCCTGTTTGCTGCAGACACACTGGCTCCTGCGCCTGACTCAGTAATGGCAGACTCACTGCTGACCGGCAAAAAGGATGCCAAAAAGCCATTTCTTGAGGCAGAGGTCAGGTACGCATCGGAAGATTCCCTGATCTTCAAGGTTGGGGAGAAAAAGGTATTCCTTTTTGATAAGGCCAATGTGGACTACCAGGATATCTCGCTCAAAGCCGACCGCATCGAGTACGATTTCAGTTGGAAAACCGTGAGTGCCGCCGGGGCCATTGATTCATCGGGGAAGCTTGCCGGCAAGCCTGAATTTACGCAGGGTTCCGACAAGTTTACCTTTGATACCATCAAGTACAATTTTGACTCGCGGAAAGGCAAGATCAAGAACATCATTACCCAGCAGGGAGAGGGATTTGTTCATAGTACGTATACCAAAAGATTCTCCGATGGCGAAATCCACATGCGCAAAGGCATGTACACCACATGCGATGCAGAACATCCGCATTTCTACATTGCACTTACCAAAGCCATTTCCATACCCAAAAATAAAACTATCAGCGGACCGGCATACCTGGTATTTGAAGACATACCCCTTCCCATTCTTGGATTACCATTCGGCTTTTTTCCAAATTCAAGCACCCGGGCCTCCGGGTTGATCCTGCCCGATTTCAGGGATGAACAGCGCAGGGGATTCGGTCTTGTCAACGGCGGCTGGTACATGGCCCTGGGTGAATACGTCGACCTGACCATCCTCGGATCAATATTTTCAAGAGGCACCTGGATGGCCAGCACAAAATCATCGTATTACAAGCGTTATAAATTCAGCGGAACTTTCAATGCTGATTTTGCCATGAACCGGATCAATGATGACCCAGATGCTCAGGAAAGCAAGGATTTTAAAGTCCAATGGTCTCATTCTCAAGATGGCAAGGCCAATCCGACCCGGAAATTCTCTGCAAACGTGAACTTTTCAACTGCCAGTTATGAGCAGAAACAAAGTACAAGCGTCAATAACCTGTTGAGCAATCAGAAGAATTCAAGCATATCCTATTCAAAAAACTGGCCGGGACGGCCTTTTAATTTTGCGGCTAATTTAAACGGCACACAAAGCACCAAAACGCGCCAGGTGAATCTTACGCTGCCCAGCATGACCTTCAACATGAACCGCGTGTACCCTTTCAGGGGCAAAAACACCGACGGAAAATACACCTGGCTCGAAAACATACAGGTGAGTTACAGTTCCCAAATGCAAAACAAGATAAACACTACCGACAGTATGTTGTTTACCAATGACACCTGGAAAAAAATGCAGAACGGGTTTTCCCATTCCATACCCATCTCCCTTGCCGGTATTAAACTTTTGAAAATAATAAATATTACCCCTTCAGTAAGTTACAACGGGGTGCTTTTCCCCTACTACATCCGGAAAACTGCAAGAGCAGACACTTCTGTATTTAAAACCAATGAACTTAAAATTGATACCATCCGCAAAATAACCTATGCCCATGCTGTGTCTACCTCACTGAGCATTTCTGCCAGTCCCAAAATATACGGTATGTTTATTTCCAAGAGGGCGGATTCATACATAGAAGCAGTGAGGCATGTGATGACTCCCAGCATTTCTGCCAGTTACACACCAAATATGTCAGGACTGATGCCCAATTACTATCGTAAGGTACTATATCCATCAACAATTACGCGTTATTCTAGTTACACCGAATATTCCATTTACGAAAAGCAACTTTACTCTACCCCATCCCTGAACAAGGAAAGTGCCTCGGTGCGGTTCGGGCTGAACAACAACCTGGAAATGAAAGTGCGATCGAAAAGCGACACCACAGGCGAAGGGAAAAAAATTGTTTTGCTGGATAACCTGAATTTTTCTTCGGGTTACAGTCCGCTTGCCGAAAGCTTCAAATGGTCGCGGGTAAGCATGACCGGATCCACGAGCCTGTTTAAAAACAGGCTGAATCTGCAGTTCAACTCCTCCTTTGATCCTTACGCGCTGGACTCATTGAACAAAAGGGTGGACAAGTTTCAGATCAACGAAAAAGGCAGGTTGTTCAGAACTACTGATGCATCAATTAGTGCAGGATTCCGCCTCCAATCGGGCGCTGGTGATAAAAAGAAAGGCTCAGGCGAGGCAAAACCCGTGGAGGATCTGCCCGATGGCATGGTGCCGGGCTACGACGAAACATTTGATGATGCTTCGGGTGCATACAGAAGTGATTACGTAGATTTTGACATACCCTGGAGCCTGAATGTGGATTATTCGTGGAGTTATTCCAAGCCCACCAACAAAGCCTCCTACACTCATACGATAAGGCTCAGCGGCGACATCAGCATCACCCCGAAATGGAAAATTGGTGCCAATACGGGTTATGACCTGGTTGCCAAAGAATTCAGCATCACCAACATAAGTATCAACCGCGACCTGCATTGCTGGGAAATGCGCATCAGCGTGGTGCCTTTTGGTGATTACCGGAGCTATTCCTTCACCATCAATGCCAAATCGTCTATTTTGCGCGATTTGAAATACGACAAGAAGGAAAGCTGGTATGATAACCTGTAGCAGAAAACAGTTACTCCGATAAAAAATTAGTATGCTACGGCAAACAGAACCCTTTGCTTAGAAGGATTCCCTGTAAGGATACATTTTCCATCTTCCAATTTATTGTTCAGCGGAATGCAGCGAATGGTAGCTTTGGTCTCCTCTTTGATCCGGGCTTCGGTTTCGGCTGTACCATCCCAGTGGGCATAGGCAAATCCGCCTTTCACTTCAACCACTTCTTTGAACTCTTCCCAGGTATCAACCGGGAAGGTATTGTTATCCCTGAATTGTAAAGCTTTCTGGAAAATGTTATCCTGAATCTCATCGAGTAGTTTCTTCACATTCAGGGCAATTCCTTCAGCAGGCATTACGGTTTTTTCCAGGGTATCCCTGCGGGCAACTTCAACAGTTCCGTTCTCGAGGTCGCGCGGTCCGATTGCCAGCCTTACGGGAACACCCTTGAGCTCGTATTCAGCAAACTTCCAACCGGGCTTGTGGGTATCCCTGTTGTCATACTTTACAGTAATACCCAGCTCTGTAAGCGATTTTTTTATTCGTTCAGCCGCAACTGAAATGGCGGCCAGTTGCTCTTCGTTTTTGTGAATGGGAACAATCACCACATGTATGGGTGATATTTTGGGCGGAAGCACCAGTCCGTTGTCATCGGAATGAGCCATGATCAGCGCACCAATCAGCCGGGTGGTAACTCCCCACGAGGTAGCCCAAACGTAGTCGAGTTTGCCCTCTTTATTCAGAAACTTAACATCGAAGGCGCGGGCAAAGTTCTGTCCCAGGAAATGGGAGGTTCCTCCCTGCAAAGCTTTCCCGTC
>JAFGOR010000289.1 GCA_016926375.1 Bacteroidales bacterium | reverse complement strand
TATGCCATGAATGGCAGTAACCTTGGCGGGTATGGGTATCGTCGGGTTTACCCGGATGGTTTTGGATTCCTCTTCGCCATTGGGGTATACTTTCAGGTATGATATTTCTACAATGCGGTCGGCAGCTACATCAATACCTGTTGTTTCCAGGTCAAAAAAGATGAGTGGATTTTTAAGATTCAGTTTCATGCCGGCTATGAATTGATCATCATCGGCATGAGCAGCATGAGCACATCTTCGTTTTCATTCTCCTTATTGAAGGGGATAAACAATCCGGCTCTGGATGAGTCAGAAAGTTCAATTGACACTTCGGTGGACTGGACGTTGTTGAGGATTTCAACCAGGAAAGTAGATTTGAAGCCTATCTCAAGATCATCGCCATTATATTGGCAAGCAAGCTCTTCAACAGCCGAGGTGGCAAAGTCGATATCCTGTGCCGATACGGTAAGCCTGTTACCCTTAAGGGATAAGCGGATCAGGTTGCTTGCCTGATTTGAAAAAACGGAAACACGGCGGACGGTATTAAGCAGTTTAACCCGGTCGATGAGCAATTTATTGGTATTATTGGTGGGTATTACAGAATTGTATGAAGGGTAATTACCTTCCACCAGGCGGCATACAATCTGGTAGGCCGGTGTAGTGAAAAAGGCATTTTTATCATCGAAGTCAACACTTATTTGTTCGTTTCCCTTGGCAAAAAGATTTTTGAGCAAGGCAGCCGGTTTTTTAGGCAAAATAAAGGATGCGCCTGACTCGGCCTGTACGTCTTTCCTTTTATAGCGAACCAGCTTGTGCGCGTCGGAGGCTACGAATGTTGTGTCGGAAGGACTCAATTCAATAAAGATGCCATTCATCACAGGACGCAATTCGTCATCTGCCGTGGCAAACAACGTGCTGTTAATACCGCTTAAAAGTGACGATGCCGCAATTTTGAGCGAAATGCTTCGTTCGGGTTTTATTTTGGGGAGCTGCGGAAAATCTTCACCGTGTTGTCCCATAACCGAGAACTGGCCATTTTCTGAACTTATGGTTACAGCATAGGTTTCTGTATTGATCACAAATGTAAGTGGCTGGTCGGGGAATTCACGAAGTGAATCGGTTATCAGTTTGGCAGGAATGGCAATGTTGCCCGAACCTTCCGCGTTTTCAAGTTCCAGTGTGGTAACCATAGTGGTCTCAAGGTCAGACGCTGTGATAACCAATGCTTTACCATCCAGTTTGAACAGGTAATTGTCCAGTATGGGAAGTGTGTTCTTGGCACTGATAACCCGGCTTAATGCCTGAAGGTGGTTGAGCAGGTCAATGCTTGATGCGACAAATTTCATGGAGAAAAGGTTTAACTATTAATAAAACACATTGTTAAATGTCTAAATATCTGACATAATCAGCGAACCAATATTACGAAAAAAAAAGGATTGTCACCGACAGGAAAAATCATTTTTTTTGCAAATCCCAGGGTTGGCTCATGAGGCCCGTCCGTACTTTCTTTTTCTGATCCAGGTGTAAACCAAACCGGCAAGTATGACTAATAGCGGAGGAGTCAGGGTGTTGATCAGGATCCATTTTCTGCGATCGCTTTTAAGGGTGGCTTTATCGAGCAACCGCAGCTGGAAATCGCGTGAACGCAGTCTGATCAGCCCTTCATGACCTGTCATATACTGAATGGCATTCACAATAAACTCCTTATTCCCATAGGTTTGCTGCGTATAACGGTCAAATCCCAACGGTGTAATCATCATTCCGTTGGGTGTTGGTCTGAATTCATTCCGGATCAGGTCGGCATCAGCAGCAACAAATACCGATGCAGGGTTTCCTGTTTCCTTAAAGGTCACCAGCGTATCGGGAAAAATGTCGGATGTGCTGCGATTTCTGAAAACTGATTCAAAACGGCCTTCAAGTAAAACAGCCACGGGCAGAAATGGTTCCGTAAACATTTCCGGCTTCAAAGGTATCCTCACCTCTTCGAGGCCGATGATTACCGGAGCAGCAACCTTCCGCGAAACCTGTGAGGTGCTGAGCAGTGCCGTTTTTCTGATTCCCTTGCGGGCTTCAATGGTATCAATGCAACCGGAGAATTCACTCCGGATCATGTTCAGATTTCGTGTAACCGGATGACCCGATGGTGCGTTCAGCAAAGGAGAATAAAGCCAGGGTACCGGTCTGAAATCGGGAGGATTTCCGGCAAGGGCCAGGTTAACGGGGATCATGCTGCATTGCCCATCCTGTAACAGTACAGGGTTGATTCTGACCCCATAGCGAAAAAGCATATCTTCAATATTCAGCATCCTGATAAGGGCTATGGTTGCGCCTCCTTCTTTAATGCTGTCAAGGCTTGCATTAACCATGTCAACAAACCAGAGTACCCTGCCGCCTTCCATCAGATACTGGTCAAGCACATACTTGTCCTGTTCATTGAACGGCAAAGTTGGTCCGGCAATTACCACGGCCTTATACTGGTTGAGGATGCCCGGGGTGCCGTTGATTTTTCCCCGGTCGACCTGGAAATACCAACCCAGTTCCCGTGTAATATCACCTACCTGGAATTCATTGTATTCTCCGTGCCCTTCAATAAATGCAATTTTCTCAACACTGCCTGCCGAGAGTGAACTGATAATCCGGATAAACTCAAATTCAAATGCCTGAATGGAATTGTTGATGTTTTCTTCTGCTCCGGCAGCAGGGTTGTTCTTCAGCAGGTTAACAGGAATTTCAAGTCCCTTGTAGCATACCAGAGCACCCGGCAGAACAAGTTTTTCCGATGTGCCGCCTTCCTTGTCTTTTGCCAGTATGTTGGTTGGTTTCAGGCCCTTACTCATCAGTATGTCCAGGTTTTTGTCAACCGCTTTGGCATCTTTGCCTTTAAAGGGATTGATTATTTCATATTCCAGTTTCTTACCTGAATAAACCTGAAATTCTTCAAGTGTTTCCCGCAGGCGCTGTTGCATTTTCCGGAACGGAATGTTCAGGTCACCATCGAGATATACTTTAACAACAACAACCGTATCCAGTTCGCGAAGCGTTTTTTTGCTGAATTGCGACAAGGTATAGCGTTTCTCGGATGTCAGGTCGATCCTGAAAAAATAAACCGAAAGCAGCCAGGCGGCAACAACCACAAGAATGATTGACTGAGCTAATCTGAGAAAGGGATGGTTTATTTTGAACGGTTTCTTCATAATCGATATCCGGGAATTACTTTTTGCTGCATTCAATGCGTGTTTTGGTCATTAACAGGAACAGGGTAATCAGTGCCAGAAAATAAACCACATCCCTGGAATCTATCACGCCGCGGCTCATGGAACGGTAATGTTCAATGATCCCGAGCGACTGAAGCACGTTTCCTGCTTTGCCCATGGTAAAGATCTGTGCTGTTTGCTCAAATCCGTAACAAACAAAAAGACTGATTACCGCGGCCAGCAGAAAGGATACCACCAGATTGTCGGTTAGTGAAGAACAGAATATGCCGATGGAGGCATAGGCACAAGCCAGCAGCAGCAGGCCGGTATATGAGCCCCATGTACCTCCCTGGTCAATATTTCCAACCGGATTTCCAAGAGATATAACCGAAAAATAGTAAACCAGGGTAGGAATCAGTGCAAGGATGATGAGTGCTACCGATGCCAGGTATTTTGCCCCCGTAATTTGCATGGGTGTTAATGGCCGGGTCAGCAGCAACTCAAACGTTCCTGTGCGTTTTTCCTCTGAAAAGCTGCGCATGGTAATCGCCGGTATCAGAATTAAAAACACCCAGGGTGCCAGGGTAAAAAGAGCATCCAGTGTGGCATATCCGCCGTCGGGAATGTTCATGGGACCTTCAAAAATCCACATAAAAAGGCTGTTGATCAGCAGAAAGAACACGATCACCAGGTATCCGGTCAGCGAATTAAAAAAGCTTTTGATTTCTTTTACAAACAGAGAATACATGTTCGATTTTCCGGATGGGTTCTTAATTGTTGTTGACTACGCTCAGATTATAGGTTCTTGACAGAACCACCGGAATGGCCAGGCTTCCTTTTTTAAAATGGGCGGTTATGACAACCTTCTGATTAATAGCACCTCCGGGAGGAACATTGAAATCGATCTTTGTCATACCATATTGCACGGCGAGTTGAAACAGATTGTCGTTCAAGTATTTGCCATCTGTTAATGAACCTCTGTAAAAATCAACTTTCAGATTCGGGTCGGATAACTCAATGTTCAGAATTACTTTGTTGGCGTCGGCCAGGTAATCCTTTTGGGTAATCACCAGTTTCACCTGGTTGGTTATTGGGGTACCGTCATTTTTGTATTCCTTGAGTCCGGTTCCCGGGTAACCGTTCTTGTATGGAGTCTCAGCCATTAATTTTCCGTCCTCATAATAATACTTTCGAATTCCTTCAATTACTCCTTTGACATAAGGGGTTACCCGGCATGGATTTCCATTTTCCCAGTACCATATTTCCTCACCTTCTTTGATTCCGTTCTTATAATTAAGCGTGGAGTTGATTTTGCCCGTTTCGGGGTAAAAATTGGTGGCCATTCCTTCTTTCACATTATCTACGTAATTCACCTGTGAAAGCAACAGGCCTTCCCTGTTGTAGCTTTTCATCAACCCATGCCGCAGGTTTCCTTTTGCTTCGGTTTCGGTTTTTACCTTTCCGTTGCTGTAATACTCTTTTAAAACACGGATTTTCAGCGAATCGGCAACGGTGTCGGTCTTTTTACCTTGTATTTTTTCAACCAGGCTTTTTTTGTCCTGCGTTCCGCATGATATGACAAGTGCAAACAGAAGGCAAAGATAAATCAATGTTGATTTCATTTTTGAAGGGTTGTGTTCAGCACGACAAATTTATAAAAAATCCGACACCAAAACAGTTGGCTGTGTGTGAATATTCTTGCAAGAGTCAACGCAAAGGTATTTCCATTATCTTTGCGCTTCATCTGCTTAAAATGGGCCGTTCAAAAAGTAAACCAGTAATAGAAAAACTGCTGATTGATAATATTGCAGCAGAAGGTAAGGCAATCGGACATGTGGAAGGGGTTGTGGTATTCGTTTCCAACTGTGTGCCGGGCGATATTGTGGATGTTCAGGTTGTCCGTAAAAGAAAACGTTTTATGGAAGGTTACCCGGTTCATTTTCATCAATATTCAGCCACCCGGAGCGAGCCTTTTTGCAGGCATTTCGGATTATGTGGCGGCTGTAAGTGGCAACATTTGCCTTATGCAGAACAGCTGAAATTCAAACACAGACAGGTTACCGACGCATTTGAGCGCATCGGTAAGGTGCAGGCTGATGAGGTATTGCCCATACTGCCATCTGAAAAGCAACATTACTACCGGAATAAACTTGAGTTTACCTTTTCATCAAACAGGTGGCTTACTTCCGATGAAATCAATTCGGGCGACCTGAATATTGAAAGAAGGGGACTGGGGTTTCACATTCCCGGCAGATTTGATAAGGTGCTGGATATAGCTGAATGTTACCTGCAGCCCGAGCCATCAAATCACATCAGGAACTTTGTAAGGGATTATGCATTTGAGCACAACCTGAAATTCTTCGACCTGATTCACCAGGAAGGTTTGCTGAGGAACCTGATTTTGCGCAATAACCTGGCCGGTGAGTGGATGGCGATCTTTTCATTTTTCAGGGATGACCAGGATCAGATTGTCGCGCTGCTGGATGCCGTAGCTTCGCAATTTCCACAAATCACATCGCTGATGTATGTGATTAATTCAAAAGCCAATGATACCATCACGGATCTTCCCGTTAACCTGTTCAAAGGTAACAACCAGCTGCTTGAGAAAATGGAAGACCTGGTTTTCAGTATTTCGCCCAAGTCATTTTTTCAGACCAATACCGAACAGGCACATCAGCTGTATTGTGTTGCCCGCGATTTTGCCAATCTGAAGGGCAGTGAAATTGTTTATGATTTGTATACCGGTACAGGTACCATTGCTTTGTTTCTGGCAAACCGGTGCCGCAAGGTTGTTGGTTTGGAATACGTTCCTGAGGCCATTGAAGACGCGAAAAAAAATGCAGGACTGAACCGCATTGAAAATTCGTTTTTTTATGCAGGCGACATCCGGGAACTGCTTAATGAATCATTCACAGAAGAAAACGGAAGACCTGATGTGATCATCACCGATCCGCCCAGAACAGGCATGCACACAGATGTGGTTGAGGCCATACTGGCGGCCCGTCCAGGCCGTATTGTTTATGTGAGCTGCAATCCTGCCACTCAGGCACGGGATGTTTCACTGCTTTCAGGCAGTTACCGGCTGGTGAAAATCCAACCGGTGGATATGTTTCCGTTCACACACCATGTTGAGAATGTGGCCCTGCTTGTATTAAATCAGTGAGACTATAATTTTGTGAAACAAAATTATTGAGTCGAACTGATCCCGGGCGAAGCCGAGGGATTTCAGTTCTTCAGCCAGGTAGTTTATTTCCAGCTGTTCATAAACAATGCCTGTTTTACCTGATGTTACAGGTTTTTTTGCTATATTGGTATGACAAATCAGATCTGCCATGGGTAATTTTTTTCACGGGGTATTCCAGACGTTCTTCCTAATCGGTTATGCCATTCTCTTTGTTGTTACCATTATCATCCTGAAGCCTTTGCGGTATCATAAAAAAAGGCGGAAATCAACTGCTTTTCTGAAACTGAGTTACCTGTTTTATTTGATCTCTTTTCTGGCTTTCACCTACCTGCTGCTATTCGGGAAAAAGGAGTACAATGCTTCTGAGCAGCCTTTTGATACCCTTTTTAACATTCATTTCCTGTTTTTTCTTACCTCAACCATCATCCCCAATGTGGGTATCATGATCAGGCGCAAGATAAAAAAGAACAGGGTGGAATACAACATCCTGGTAGGGGTCATTAATCTGATCTACTTTTCATACCTTACATTCCTGTGTGTATCGCACAAGTGGGCATTGATGTAAACCACCCTTCGGTATTTATTCAACTGTTAAGCAGAGCCAGTGCTGATTCGATTTTTTCGTCCAGGGGCAATTCACCGCTGATCCAATGAATCTGAGTGCCCCTGCGTTCCATTCTCCTGAACCAGGTACGCTGGCGCTTGGCAAACTGATGGATAGCTGTATTCAGAAGCGACACCATGGTTTCATATTCCATTTTTCCGGTCAGGTACCGGGTAATATACCGGTATTCCAAACCATAATAGCTTAGGCTGTCGGCCGATATTCCGGAAGCAAGCAGGCTCCTGACCTCTTCAACCATTCCCTGCTGAAGCCTTTTGTGCAAACGCTCAGTTATTCTTTTGCGCTCTGTATCCCTGTCATACAAAATACCCAGGTAAAGTATGCTGAGGTTGGGAAGATCCCTTTCTCCGGGGTGGTCGTGGTAGAAATACTCAATTTCAATGGCCCTCAGGGCATGTTCCACAGTATCCGTGTCGGTTTGATTGTGCAGGGTTTTGAGTTGTAACAGGATTTCCTTCAAATCGTTCAGGCTTTTTCCCTGCAATTCAAGCCTCAGCTTTTCGTTCACAGGAACTTCATCAAGCCTGTAGCAATGAGTTACTGCTTCAATATACATGCCTGATCCACCGCATAACACAGGCATTTTATTCCTTGATGCGACATCCCTGTATGCCTGGAAAAAATCACGCTGGTATTCAAATATGCTGTATTTGTATCCTGGTTCTGCAATATCGATGAGGTGAACGGGAACCGCAGTACCATTGACCAGGTAATCTGAGTAATCTTTACCCGTGCCGATATTCATGTTGCGGTACACCTGCCTTGAATCGGCACTGATGACCTCTCCGTCCAGGTTTTGGGCCAGCCTTGCAGCAAATTCTGTTTTTCCGCTGGCGGTTGGTCCGATTACTGCAATCAGGTCATACCGGTGCATCTTCATCCCGTTGAATTTCATTCCGGCTAATTTATGGAAAATCGGATAAAATCAACTTAATTTGCAATTCTGCATCAACCCGTATATGGCTGAAATTGATATTAAAAATAAGAAAGCCTGGCACGACTTTGAGATAATCGACAAGTTTGTGGCAGGAATCGTGCTCACCGGCACCGAAATCAAATCGCTGCGGGCCGGAAAAGCCAGCCTTGTTGATTCATACTGCTTTTTCAATGAAGGCGAGTTGTTTGTGAAGGGGATGCACATCTCGGAATACGATTTCGGCAGTATTTATAACCACTTTCCCAAACGCGAACGTAAATTGTTATTGACCCGCAGGGAATTGAAGAAGCTCCAGAAGAACGTAAAGGAAAAAGGGCTGACCATTATAGCCCTTAAAATTTTTCTTGCTGCAAGCCGTTATGCCAAGCTTGAAATTGCACTGGCACGCGGAAAGAAGGAATTCGACAAACGCGAAGACATCAAAAAGAAGGATTCCAAAAGACAGCTCGACAGGTTGATGAAAAAATAGCAGTCAGCATCCCAATTCCTTACTGAGCAAAGAAGAAGCTGTTGAGCTCGTAAATATCGCCGGCAGTCAAACTCGACTCGAAATCGAAAAAGCGGTCTATCTCTTTCAGCATCTCATCGAAAGAAATGTAATTGTCTTTATCAGCGTCTACCTGTTTGAACTTGTCGGGGATGGGAACACCGCTTCCCCTGCGGCCCGAATAAGCATCGGATTTGCGCAGGTACAGGTCGATTTCATTGCGTCCCACTGCCATGGAATGGTTCAGTAAGGCAATTAAATCTTCCTCGGTTATTTCAACACCTTCGGCATTGACAAAGGAGCCAAATCTGCTGTTTGGTTCTTTATCGAGATAATCGTAAATGCCGTCGCTATCTGAATCGAGCGGGCATCCGGAAGAATCGGTTGCCACACCCAGGGGGGTATCCGGACATTCATCCCATCCGTCAACATACCCGTCATTATCATCATCGCCGTATAGCATGGGGTCAAATTCCATATCCCGGAATAGCCTTTCCATTTTAAGCATTTTTGCTGATGAAAACAGGTCGAGATGAAAAGAGACATAGGTGAAGTTGTACATGTCATTACCTTTCTTGCCTTTCCGTCCGCTTTCATTTTTTGAGCTCACATGGTCAATCACATCGGAGAGGGCATAGGAGAAGGAGTTGCCCACCCGAATCATCAGCCGGTCGGACAGGTGCATGTCGATACCGAATTCAACAGGTATCACAAAAGCATATTGCGAATAATTCCCCAATCCCCAGTCGTAACCTCTCAGGGAAGTTTCGTACTTGAAGTCGCGACTCATCAGTTGACTCAAATCAGGATCCCCTGTTGCCTGCGGAACACCACGGATGGTGCCGTCAGTCCAGTAATTATATTTTGCAGTCACATTGGTGCCGGCATCAGGATCAAAGTATGAAGCAATGCTGTCGGTCCTGGAATTGAATATTACCGTGCCGATACCCAGGGCAATGTAAGGATGAAACCGGGTGTCTTTTTTCTTGTAGAAATGGTCAAAATCGTAATTGACATCCACACCGAAATTGTAGATGTCGGTCTGGAAATTAAAATTCTTCAGCGGATCAGTGAACGATCTTTCATTTCCGGAAAGTTTACCTCCCAGGAAAAAGAACTCGCCCTTGAAATAACGCTTTTCATCGAGATAGGTGGCCAGATTTACCTTATAACCCAGGGTACCGATGGTGGGTGAGTAGTAGTTGTTTTTGATATCTCCGAAATAATTGAGTACACCGGCACCAAAGCTGATAACCGGTTTATAAACCGGATTGATGTTTTCCACTTCTTCATTGAGCAGCCGATCCAATTCATCTTCCTGACCAAAAACAGATGACACCGGTAGCAGCAGAAGCAGAAACAGAAAAGCTGCATGAGTGCAGGTATGAACTGATATAAAGTGTTTCATCGATACCATTTTTGCTCGGTTATCATCAGGGCTTCCTGCACGGTAATGCGCTGCCCGTTGTTATATGCCGCAATGAATGCGTCTTTTGCCGGTGTTGTGTTCCAGATGTGAACCCTGTAATCCCTGGCTTCCTTGTATAAGGGGAATGAGCCTACTGAGTACTTCATCCAGCCGTCGTGTGTTTCCTTGCGCACCTCTTTTTCGAGATTCATTTTTCTGAAATAGCGGGTGATGTTTACCGGTTTGTGACCGGCGGCAACCTGCACCCTGTAATAAACGCCCTGTTCAGGATCGAGCAGGTAAGCTGCATCTGCGGTGAGGTTGGTAGCTGCCGGTTTTGTCGGCCGGGTTTCGGTTTTGCTCCCGTTTTTTGTTTCCGTTGCAACCTGGGGTTTTGTTTCTGCCGGTTTTTCAACCCGGGTTTCGGTTGGCGTCACTGGTTCTGCTGTAACGGGTTCATCCGCAGGAACCTGGGCAAGTACTGGCTCGGGCTCGGGCTCCGACAGGGCCTTTGCCACCAGTGCATTCACATCCTGACCGCTCAGGTCGGCCAGGTTCAGGTCTCTTTCAATAATATCCACGCTTACGGTGTTGTCTTCCACCAGATAGGAGAAAGCGCCGTCGATTACCGGTGCGGCAAGTTTTGTCTGGTTTTTGGGAATCAGCCTGTATGAAACAGTAAAATAGGAGTCTGTAGGTAAATTCATCCACAGGAATTTAACCTTTTGTTCCTTGAATGTGAATATGGCATCTTTGGCATCAAGCGCAACAGCGGTATAGCCTTCGGGAACATCTTCTTCAATTTTGGCAAACTGCCGGGTGAGATTCTTGCTCACCAGCACATTTACAATGTAATCGCCCTGTGATCCGGCATAGGGCCTTTGTCTGATACAGGCCACAGAAACTTCTCCGGGTGAGAGCGTTCCCGGGGCCGGCATGGTAACCTTTTCAAAATCATTTACATCAACTATCAGCGTGGGATCAATGGTAGGAGATGGCAGAATACTAATGGCAACCGGGTCAACATCAACTGATTTTCGTTCGTTATTTTCAATATAAGAGAATTTTCCGCTGAGGTCAAAAGTGCCTTTCAGCCTTTCGTCAATCTTAACCCGATAGGTAACGGTAATTTCGTCATTTCCGGGTATCCGGAGCCAGATAAGCCTTACGCGCTTTTCACTGAAGGTAAAATCGGCATCAGACGAAGAAATTGATGTGGCTGTAAGACCGGCGGGGATATTCTGCTGAAAACGTGAGAATCCTTCGAGGTCTCCCTTGTTCAGTGTAACTTTCACCTCAAATTCCGAACCGGCCTGTACCTCTGCAGGAACATCCATTTTTACCGACACACCGCCGGGGAATATCTGAAAAGCCAGGATTAACAATAGGTTCAGCAGGGTCATTACTAGTTTAACCATGGATTCGGTATTTTAAAGAGTAATAAAAATAATTAATCCCATGTATATTAGCAATTAAGTTATGAACAACTTCCGGTAAACGACCTGGTTACTCGGTGAAATCCAGCAAAATGATCCTGCATTGGTTGTCAGAAATTGGGACTCAGCAGGTACTTGCTGTAAAACTCATTGATGTGTTTCACCGCTTCTTCCGCTGTATCCACCACGGTGAAAAGTTCCATGTCGTCTGTGCTGATGTTCTTCTGTTCGTCGAGCATCACTTCTTTTACCCATTTTACAAGCCCTTCCCAGTAATCCCTTCCGACGAGTACAATAGGAAATCTGCCGATTTTTTCGGTTTGGATCAATGTCAAGGCTTCAAAGAGTTCATCAAAGGTACCGAATCCTCCGGGAAGCACAATAAATCCCTGGGCATATTTGATGAACATGACCTTGCGTACAAAAAAATGGTCGAAGGTAATCAGCTTGTCAGAATCGATAAACAAATTGGGCTCCTGCTCAAAGGGCAGATCGATGTTGATTCCCACGGATCTGCCTTTTCCTCTTTTGGCTCCCAGGTTGGCCGCTTCCATAATTCCGGGGCCGCCGCCTGTAATAACACCATAACCATATTGTGTCAGCTGATAGGCAATTTCTTCAGAGAGCTTGTAAAACTTGGTTCCGGGCTCGGTGCGGGCAGACCCAAATATAGATACACAGGGGCCGATACGTGCCAGCTTTTCGTATCCTTCTACAAATTCCGACATGATCTTGAAAATACCCCAGCTGTCTGAGCTTTGTATTTCCTGCCAGTCTCTTTTTTTAAAAGCATCAATAATCTTTTCTTCTCCGTGTGTCATAAACTTGAATTCATTGAAAATCTAATTCCTATACGTGAACAATTTATGGATGTTCGATTCAGGAGTGCAAAATTACTAATTTTGATATTATTTTTATGAAAATATAAACTATGCTTACTTGCCTGCTGACAGTTTTAATTCTTCTTTGAGATAAACCGCAGTGTAACTTTTTTTGTTTTTGGCGACTTCCTCAGGTGTTCCCGTACATATTATCTTGCCTCCTTTTTCGCCGCCTTCGGGTCCCATATCAATAATATGGTCTGCCACCTTAATCACATCCAGGTTGTGTTCAATAACTATTACCGTATTTCCTTTTTCCACCAGCCTGTCCAGCACTTCCAGCAACACCCTGACGTCTTCAAAATGGAGTCCGGTTGTGGGCTCATCCAGTATATACAGCGTTTTTCCGGTATCCTTTTTGGAAAGTTCTGCGGCCAGTTTGATTCGTTGCGATTCTCCACCCGACAAGGTGGTAGAGGGCTGGCCAAGCGTGATGTAACCCAGGCCTACCTGGTCAATGGTGGCCAGTTTGTGCCGGATGGTTGGCATATTTTCAAAGAATTCAACAGCCTGCGTGATGGTCATATCCAGCACGTCACTGATATTCTTTCCCCTGTAACGAACTTCGAGTGTTTCACGGTTATATCGCCTGCCGTTGCATTCGTTGCAATGTACATACACGTCGGGTAGAAAATTCATTTCAATTGTTTGCAACCCGGCACCCTGGCAGGTTTCACAACGTCCGCCTTTGACGTTGAATGAGAATCGCCCGGCCTTGTAACCGCGTATTTTTGATTCCCGGGTTTGTTCAAACAGCTTCCGGATATCGGAAAACACTCCTGTATAAGTAGCAGGATTTGAGCGGGGGGTGCGCCCGATGGGCGACTGGTCAACTTCAATCACCTTGTCAATGTTTTCCAGTCCCACTATTTTGTCATAGGGAAGCGCAGCTGTTTTCGACCTGTAAAAATGACGGCTCAACACGGGGTAGAGCGTGTCATAAATCAGCGATGACTTTCCGCTTCCCGATACACCGGTGATGCCAATGAATTTACCCAAAGGAAAAGTGATGTCCACTTTTTTCAGGTTGTTGCCGGTTGCCCCCAGGAGTAAAAGCGCTTTTCCATTACCCTGGCGCCGTTTCTCAGGAACAGTAATGGTTTTCCGGTTGTTCAGATACTGGGCAGTAAGTGAATCACTTTTCATGATTTCCTCAGGGGTTCCGGTGGCGCAAACCTCTCCTCCGTGCCTGCCGGCAAAGGGTCCCAGGTCTACAACATAGTCGGCACTCAATATCATCTGGCGGTCGTGTTCCACTACGATTACCGAGTTGCCCGTGTCGCGCAGATCTTTGAGTGAACCAATGAGTCTTTCATTGTCGCGTTGATGCAGTCCGATGCTGGGCTCATCAAGAATGTAAAGCACGTTTACCAGTTGCGACCCGATTTGGGTAGCCAGCCGGATCCGCTGGCTTTCGCCTCCCGACAGGCTTGCTGCGCTGCGGTTAAGAGAAAGATAATCCAGGCCAACATCCAGCAGAAAACGGATTCTCGTTTTGAGTTCTTTGAGGATTTCTGTGGCAATAGACAGTTGTCGGCCTGTTAAATGCTTGTCTACATCCGATAACCAATCATACAATGCCGTAATATCCATTGCTGCCAGTTGGGCAATGTTGCGGTCGTGGATCAGGAAGAACAAGGATTCTTTTTTCAGGCGCGTTCCCTGGCAATCGGGGCAGGTAACTTTTTCAATGTATTGTTCGGTCCATTTTTCTTCTTCCTTCTGGCCTGTATTGTTCAGGTGATTGGCAATGTAGTTGATCACTCCTTCGAAACTCAGGAAGTAATTGGTGGAAAATCCCATAGGCGTATTTTCCAGTTTGAAGGTCTCTTCGGCACCATAGAGAATCACATTCATTCCATCTTCAGGAATCTCTTTTATGGGGGTGTTCAGGGTGAATTTGTATTTTGTGGCAATGGCCTCGAGTTGCCAGAAGATCAGCACATTTTTATAAGGTCCGAGCGGTTCGATTCCGCCTTTTTTTATGCTCAGGTCGGGGTTGGGGATGATTTTCGAAATGTCAATCTGGTTAATGGTTCCCAGTCCGTTACATTTGGAGCAGGCTCCCTGCGGTGAGTTGAATGAAAAGGTGTGCGGAGCCGGTTCATTATAGGAAATACCCGTTGTAGGGCACATGAGCAGCCGGCTGAAATACCGGGGCTCCTTTTTTTCGGCATCCAGCAGCATGATGATGCCTTTGCCATGCTGCATGGCTAATGAAACAGAACTTCTCAGCCGGTTTTTGTCTTCACCCGTAACAATCATTTTATCGATAACGATTTCGATAAAGTGGCTCTTGTACCTGTCGAGCTTCATCCCGTGCCTTACCTCTGTAAGTTCGCCGTCAACACGTGCGTTCAGGAATCCTTTCCTGCGTATTTGTTCAAAAACCTCCTTGTAGTGACCTTTGCGGCCTTTAACTAAAGGGGCAAGTATGTATACTTTGCGGTTTTCGTACTTTTCAATAATCAGGGTGATGATCTGCTCGTCGGTATACTTCACCATGGGCTCTCCGGTATTGTATGAATAGGCAATTCCGGCCCGTGCATACAACAATCTCAGAAAGTCATAGATTTCGGTGAGTGTGCCAACCGTTGATCTTGGATTTTTGCCTGTGGTTTTTTGTTCAATGGCAATTACCGGGCTTAATCCTGTAATCTTGTCCACCTCGGGACGTTCCATGTTTCCCAGGAATTGCCGGGCGTAAGCCGACAGCGTTTCCATGTAGCGACGCTGTCCTTCGGCATAAATGGTATCAAAAGCCAGGGATGATTTTCCGCTGCCGCTTAAACCGGTAATTACACTCAGGCGGTTACGCGGAATGGCAACATCGATGTTCTTCAGATTGTGAACCCGTGCACCGAAAACATTGACCTCACCTGTTTCAAGGACTTTACTGACTGCTTTTTTTGCCAACTTTTCCGGATTGCTATGGGTTTTGATTCATGTTATTGAATTATTCTTTCGCCTTCGTCGGGAATGACAATTCTGTAAACCTTATTGGGATGGTCAGGCAGGTAGTTCTGGCGGAGCCAGGGGTTAAACTGCTTGATGATTTTGTAATTGGTTGCATGCTCGAGTGCAAAGTCGGCAATATTCTCAATGCCTTTATCAACCGCTACTTCATGTGTGGCGATAAGGGGGTAATAATCGTTGTCTTCAATCTGGAAACCATAATCCGACGGATTTTCGGTGATGAGCTTATGGGCTATCAGTCTGAACACATAGCGGGCGGTCTCGTCATTCAGCAGCAAATCATAATAATTGCTTGTTTTTTGCTTGTTCATCTGGTTTTCCAGTCCACCTCTTCCGGCGTTATAAGTAGCGGCAGCAATTGTCCAGCTTCCGTATTTGTGATACGATTCGAGGAGGTATTTACAGGCTGCTTCAGTGGACTTAGCCAGGTCGTACCTTTCATCTACCAGCGTATTCACCTCAAGGCCGTATTCCTTTGCAGTTGATTCCAATATCTGCCATACTCCCACTGCCTTTGCCGGTGATACCACGTTTTCCAATCCACTCTCAGCCATGGCCAGGTATTTGAAATCGTCGGGCACACCGTATTTTTTCAAAATGGGTTCAATGGTTTCAAAATAGCGCTTTGATTTTTTGAGAACCATCAGCGTCCGTGAATGCCAATAGCCATTCACGAGCATTTCTTTATCGAGGCTTTCACGTGTGTCGAAATTACCCAGTGGAACTGCTTCTCCTGCAAAATCGAGTTTTTCAGGCAGACTGAAAGATTGATTCATTGAAGGCATGCGTGAAGGCATGCTTGTACTGCTCTGGTTTCCAGTGAAGCTTAAAGTAGAAAACAACAAACCCACAACCAGCAACGCTCCTGTGAAACACAAGAATGGACGCAACTTAAAAATCAAACGATCCTGTGACATATCTCTCCCGTATAAAAATTATCTTATTGGTTGTACGGAATTTTACAAAGTTAGTTAAAAGGATTTTGATTTTTCTGCATGCCCAATTCAAATTTCAACATAACGTGAATGGGATGCACTGAAATGGCCATGCTTTATGGCGTGAACAGGAATCAAACAAAGGTTTTCGTTACTTCACAGGAACAGTTGAAGTCCTAAAACACATAGTTGAATCCGGCATAAAAGCCGAATGAGTAGGGATGTACGTTAATTTCTGAGGTTTTGTCGATTGGATTGATGTAATACCTGAACCGGGGTTCCATGGTAAAAGAAAAACCTGATGTGACCGGGTATTCAATTCCCATCCCCACAGACCCCTGGTAGTTGATGTAGTTGATATCAGTTGTTTCTCCAAATAATTCAGTATCTCCGTTGCGGGTAATGTTCACCTTGTTGCTGAACAGGAAATTGGTGATCACGCCCCCGATCAGGTTAAAATCAATCTTTCGGTCGATTATTTTATACCTGACCACCAGTGGAACTTCCAGGTAGTCAAAATACTGGGTTATTGTGATGTCGGATTCACCGTCGCTAAAACTGCCAGGATTTACGCTGGATCCTGCATCATAGCGGTTGCTATAACTTGCTCCGTCGTAACTGCCGGGGGCTACCAGACCTATTTTGTCGGCTGTGCCACCTGTTTTGGAGATGATGCCTGTGGAATTGGCAACCGAAACAAAAGTCTCGCTTTCCAGTTTACCCTGCATGGTGCTGAGATAATTAACGGCAACCGTTTCAATATTATCTGTTTGCTGTCCGTATCGTGAATAATACACACCTGATTGAACCGACAGGCGTTTTCCGGTTGAAAAAGCAATTCTGATGCCGCCGGAATAGGCCAACAGGCCGGATTCCTTATCGTTAAGTTCATCCATTGTTACAGCTTGCAGTTCGTCAGATGAGATGGTACGGTATGAGTATAAAGGGGCCACTTCACTTCCAATAGCCCAGCGATCAGGCTTTTTTGCCTGAACATCTTCCTCAATGCAGGCTTCAGCATATGCATCAGGTACTGTAATGGTAACATTTTCGGTTGGTAATTGAAACGGGTTGAAACGAATTTCAGTTGCAAGATCTTTTTGCAGCAGGTGATCAGGGTATATACCTGAAAGTGTGGTCATAGAGTAATCAGCTGAATTCTCATTTTCAGGATGCCGGGCATTGTCAGCCCTGTAATTGTTGTCAGGAGAGGCTGCAACTAATAGATAATCAGGTTTTACGGATTTTCCGGTTGCGTAATGATTACCTGAAGGGTTTTGCTTTCCTGAAGTTAAACGATTTGAGCCGGGGATACTATTTTTGTGTTTGGGTGTTGTCGGTTGAACAGAAGCGGGATTGGTTTCTGTGTGAATCGAATTCATTTCATTATGCTGATTTGCTGAAATGGCAGGAGCGCCGGGCTTGCTGTAGGGTTTGGTGAACATATATACACCAATGCCTGTGGAAAGCAACAGCGCCATGCCAGCTGCAATCCGGAGAAACAGTATGGCGGCACGCTTTTTTGGCTTGTGACCAAGCCTTTGAGAAATCTTTTCCCAGTTGGCATCGGGGGGAACCTGTTCATAGTTCACCAGCCGCTCATTGAAAAACCTGTCGATATTTTTCATTCTATTGTCCATGGCTCAGTAGGTTTGAACCGATTTTACATAATACCTGCTAATCTTTTCCTGAAGTATGGCTCTTGCCCTGGAAAGGTTTGATTTGGATGTTCCCTCGGAAATCTGCAGCATATCGCTGATTTCTTTATGGGAATAGCCTTCCACCGCATACATGTTGAATACAACCCGGTAACGAGGCGATAATTCCTGAATAATTTTCACCAGGTCGGCAACATCAATATCTGAAAAGACGTTTTTTGTTTCTTCCTGGTCAATTTCAGACATATGCTCATCAACGGGCACTTGCCGGTAATGAATCCGGTACCTCTCCAAAGCGGTATTGACCATTACTTTCCTGATCCATCCTTCAAATGCCCCTTTAAACCCGAACTGATTGATTTTTTCAAAAACTTTAATAAATCCATCCTGCAACACGTCCTGTGCATCGTCATAGTTTCCGGCATACCTCAGGCATATTCCAAACATCTTAGTTTTGAACATATCATACAGCTCCCTTTGAGCTTCAGGTTTGTTTTCCTGACAGCCCCGAATCACTCTATTTAAATGGTCAACCAAATACACTCCTTATTTGCAAATCAAAATTAGGGTTTAAATTAAAACATTTACGTTTTTTGGTTATGCTGCTTATCAGATGTTAAAAGTTTCCCCGGGGTTGCGTCAGCTGATGTTTTTTTTTAAAAGTGTTCAGAAACGTACATTGCCTGTATCAGAATAATACAAATTTGCGGCCGGCTTTGGGACGCCATTTCGAAGACTTTTTTGTTTAAAACACAGATAGTAAAACACATATAATGAATGGTATGAAATTTGATATTTAAGCGTTAACCTAAAATAAATTTTCATGATCTCCATCAAGAATTTGCATAAGTCTTATGTTACCGGCAACAATTCATTGCATGTACTTAAAGGAATCAGTCTTGATATTGAAGAGGGTGAAATGGTTTCGATAATGGGTGCATCCGGATCAGGCAAATCAACCTTGCTGAATGTGTTGGGAATTCTGGATAATTATGATTCGGGAGAGTACCATTTGAATGGCATGCTGATAAAAGACATTAACGAAACCAAAGCAGCCCAGTTAAGAAACCGGACAATCGGTTTTGTATTTCAAAGCTTCAACCTGATATCTTTTAAGAATGCACTGGAAAATGTAGCACTTCCGCTATACTACCAGGGGGTTAACCGCAGGAAGAGGAACCAGATTGCCATGGAGTATCTTGACCGGGTTGGACTGAGGGATTGGTGGACCCACCTGCCCAGCGAACTTTCGGGTGGCCAGAAGCAGCGTATTGCCATTGCCCGGTCACTGATCAGCAAACCCAAAGTGATCCTGGCCGACGAACCAACCGGCGCACTGGATTCGGTAACCAGTATGGAAGTAATGGATCTGATGCAGGAAATCAACAACGAAGGAATTACCATTATTATAGTTACGCATGAGCAGGATATTGCTCATCGGACACAACGTTCCATCAAACTCAAAGATGGAGTCATAGAGAACATTACCTACCATCAGTCGCCTTATAAAGCCGTTGTATCCTTTTAATACACAGATTATGTTTGATGTAGATAAATGGCAGGAAATACTGAGTACCATCAACAAAAACCGGATGAGGACTTTTCTTACCGGTTTCAGTGTGGCCTGGGGTATTTTCATGCTGATTATATTGCTGGGTTCAGGAAAGGGACTTCAGAACGGTATTGAGGCGCAATTCAGGCAGGATGCAGTGAATACCATCTGGTTCGGTCCCGGTACCACCAGCAAAACCTATGAGGGATTGAAATCGGGCCGCCAAATCAGGTTTACCGACGAGGATTATGAATACGTGCGTGACCGGATGAAGGGGGTTGATAAAATTTCGGCCCGTTACTACATGTGGCAAAACAGGGTAATATCCTATAATAAGGAATTTGGCGTGTATGACCTGACGTGTGTGCACCCGGATTACCAGGTAATTGAAAATGCCAAAATGGAATCAGGTCGGTTTGTTAATAGTATTGATATTCAAAAACGAAGGAAAGTTGCTGTGATTGGCAGGCCGGTTCAGAAAACCCTGTTTAAGAACGGGAAGAACCCCATAGGAGAATACATCAAGATTAACAATGTGCCGTTTCAGGTGGTTGGCGTTTTCAGCGATAAGAGTGAGCGGGATGAAATGCGGGTTTATCTTCCGATTACCACGGCACAAATGATTTCGGGCGGAGCCAACCGGATTCAAAACCTGACCATAACCAGCACCCTTTCAGCAAAGGAAAGCGAAGAATTTGAAAAACAGCTTCGCGCTGACTTTGCTGAAAGACATCGGTTCGACAAGGAAGATATGAATGCCATGTGGACTTATAACACGCTTAAGGAATTTAAGATGTTTACCAATCTTTTCCTGAGCATCCAGATTTTTGTTTCAATTATCGGAGCTTTTACAATAATAGCAGGCATTGTAGGTGTCAGCAACATCATGATCATTGTGGTTAATGAGCGCACCAAGGAAATAGGTATCCGCAAAGCCATTGGAGCTACCCCGTTTTCAATTGTTGGCATGATTCTTTTGGAATCGGTTTTTATTACCGGGTTGGCCGGTTACCTGGGTCTGCTGCTGGGTATTGGCACACTGGAACTGGTGTCTTCGGTAATCCCTGAGAATCAGTTTTTTGTAAATCCGGAAGTAGACTTTTCCATTGCCCTTATTTCAACTATCGTATTGGTGATTGCAGGAACACTGGCCGGACTGATGCCTTCGTTAAGGGCTTCGCGGATTAGGCCTGTAGTAGCATTGAGAGACGAATAATACCAGCATAAGATGTTTGACAGAGACCGGTGGCAGGAAATATACAGTACGCTCAAGAGCAATAAGTTGCGGACGTTCATGACGGCGTTTGGCGTATTTTGGGGCATTCTCATGCTGATTATCATGGCAGGTGCAGGCAACGGACTTAAAAATGCTGTTTTTGATGGTTTTCAGGACTTTGCCACCAACAGTGCTTTTATCTGGACCCGGCAAACCACCATGCCTTATAAGGGATTACCGCGGGGCCGGCACTGGTTGTTTAACAACTCCGATATGAAAGCCCTTAAAGAGGGTATTCCTGAAATAGGGTATTTGGCACCCAGGCTCCAACCCTGGTCGGGCAACGGCGATAACAACGTGGTGCGGGGAACAAAAACTGCATCTTATGATATATTTGGTGATTATCCCGATTATTTCAGGATCGATCCGGTTATCCTGCTCTCGGGTAGGGTGATCAACGACCTGGATATTATTGAAAAACGTAAGGTTGCCTTGATTGGGAACAGAGTGAAGGAAGAACTGTTTGCTAAAGGAGAAGATCCCATCGGAAAATACATCCGCATCCGGGGTGTTTATTTCCAGGTGGTGGGTGTTTATGAACCCAAGAACAAAAACATCAGCTTTGGTGAAGACAAGGAAAAAACCATTTTTTTGCCTTTCACCTCATTGCAGATTGCTTATAACATGGGTGATGACGTACACTTTATTGCGGTTACTGCCAAAGATGAAATTGAGGTATCGGTAGTTGAAAAGAAGGTGCTGACGATGCTGGCGGCAAGAAATAAAGTGGCTCCCGAGGATGAACAGGCATTCGGGCATTTTAACCTGGAAGAAGAGTTCAAACAGATGAACGGCCTTTTTACCGGTATCAATATGCTGATATGGATTGTGGGTATCGGTACGCTGTTTGCCGGTGTCATTGGTGTCAGCAACATCATGCTGATTGTGGTTAAAGAACGTACCAAAGAAATAGGTATTCAAAGGTCAATAGGTGCCACACCCTGGAAAATAATCGGACAGATTCTGATGGAATCAGTTACGCTTACGGCTCTTTCCGGTATGATCGGACTGGTGCTGGGCGTTGGCATCCTGGAGTTGATCAATTATCAAATGGTTAGCTCCGGCGCTGAAGCTGAAATGTTCAAAAACCCGGGGGTGAATTTCGATATTGCGGTAACCGCATTAACCGTCCTGATCGGAGCCGGTTTGTTTGCCGGGTTCATACCAGCCAGAAAGGCAGTGCGCATTAAACCTGTTGAAGCTTTAAGAGCTGAATGAAGTGTAAAAATTTAAAATGCATCATATCCATGAAAAAAATTCTGAAAATTTCTTTGTTGGTAATTGTTATCGGAGCAATTCTGGGAACCATGTTTTTTTTATACCAGAAATCGAAGAAAAAACCGGTTGTTTATGAAGTGAAGTCGCCATTTGTTTCTAATGTGATTAAAAAGACAGTAGCAACAGGTTCGGTAGTGCCGCGCAAGGAAATAGATATCAAACCGCAGGTATCCGGCATTGTTGAAGAAGTTTTTATTGAAGCAGGGAACCATGTGAAAAAAGGTGACCTGATTGCCCGGGTTAAAATCATTCCGAACATGGTGGAATTGAATAATGCAGAGTCAAGATACAATAGGGCAAAAATTAATTTCGAAGATTCCAGGCTTGTTTACGACAGGCAGAAGAAAGTTTATGAGCAGGGTGTTATTGCTGAGGCTGAATTCCAGCAATACAGGCTGAGCTATATGAATGCCATGGAAGAAATGGAAACTGCCGAATCGAACCTGCAGCTGATTAAAGAAGGCGTTTCAAAAAAATCAGGACAGGCAACCAACACACTCATCCGATCCACCATTGAAGGCATGGTGCTTGACGTTCCGGTTGAAGTTGGCAATTCGGTTATTGAATCCAATACCTTTAATGAAGGAACCACCATAGCCAGCGTGGCGGATATGGGTGAGATGATTTTCGAGGGTAAGGTGGACGAAACGGAAGTTGGTAAGCTGAAATTGGGTATGCCCCTGATCTTGTCCATTGGTGCCATTGAAGATGAGAAGTTCGATGCCGAACTTGAATATATATCTCCTAAAGGCAAAGAGGAAAATGGTGCCATACAATTCGAGATCAAAGCAGATGTAAAAATAAGGGAAAATTCATTCATCAGGGCCGGTTACAGTGCCAATGCCGATATTGTACTCGAAAGGAAGGACAGCGTGATGGTGATACCTGAAAGTCTGATCAAATTTGAAAAAGAAGGAGACTCTGCCTATGTTGAAATAGAAAATCAACCCCAGATTTTTGAGAAGCGGTTCATTAAAACAGGATTGTCTGACGGAGTGAACATCGAAATCAGAGAAGGTTTGGGAATTAATGATAAAATAAAAGGCGAAAAGAGGGAAGAGGAAAAGAAGGCCAAAGAGACTGAAAATCAAGGATAATACACCCAAATATCAGATAATCAGCTAGTTCTTTTAGTGTTTAATTTTAGGTTTATTTTAGGTTAGTGCCCCCTGCAGCTGGTTACTGCAGGGGTTCTTTTTTTGGGTCGGAGTTAAAGGCAAAAATAAGTTGGAAATGCATTTATAATAATCACCTAATCAGTTTGTTAACCATTGGTCAAAAAAGCGACTGAAAAGCGAAAATAGGCTGCTTAAATTGAAACAAAATTGTTGATAAAGTAGTTAATAAGTATTAAATTAGCTTGATTTAAATTTTCAAAGTGCTTCTCTTGATTTTTTGAATCGGGGTAATTAAGTGCAATACTACTAACCAAATAAATGTGCCATGCTTGACGTAAAGTACAACATTAAAAGTCTGATCTCAAGCATTTATGAATGCCAGAAGAAAATCATCATCAACCGTCGATTCATTCGGGAGCTCGAATCAGAGGGGCATGATACCTCTAAACTTAAGAATGAGATTACCGATCTGGAAAGAAAAATCGGTGATTTTCAGAAAGAGTTGAGGAAAAGGTATCAGTTCACCTATTAATCCGTATCAGTTTTCTCTGCATAAGCAAAAAACCACCCTGCATCGGGTGGTTTTTTGTTTTATGTTGGTCAGCATCAGTCGTATTTTCTTTTTATAAACCACCAGTCGTGCATGGCCACACTTAACAGGAATGAGTGGTAAGTTTCCCTGATCATGCTGTTATTCATGGTTCCGTTTACTCCAAAGTTATATGAAATGTTTATGGTAGTTCTGTTTTGCATGAAAGGCAGACCCATACCAAGTGAAATACCGTTATCAGCAGCCGAAGCTCCTCTTATCTGGAGGTATGATTGCTCATAGTAATAACCTACACGGTAAGCGATGCTTCCAAAATAACCCAGCCTGTTAACTCTTCCGGGTACGTATTCAGCTCCTGCCCTAAAGGAGTGGTTGCTCATATAGTTGAAGTCGGGATTGTCAGATTTGGTGGCTGACCAGTCGTGATAAAGATAATCTGCGCTTAATGTCAGCTGATTTTTGTAGCTGACTGACAAACCACCTCCGTAATATATGGGCAATTTAAAGCTGCCTATTCGGGTAATTTCGTCCTGTTCCACAGTTCCGTCTGATGCAGATATTTGAATACTCTGTTTGAAGTTTAATTTGTGACTGTTTCCGAATATGGCTCCCAGTGTAACATCGAGGTTTTTATTAACCGGGTGGTAATACTGAACGCCAAAATCTGCATAAACTTTATTCAGATATGAAGTCTGCTTCGAGATGATGTCGTTGGTGAAATTGCTGAATGAAGCAGTTTCTGTAGTTTCAATGTTTCCGAACAGGTATGTGAAGCTTACGCCGAGACTCAGTCGTTTAAAAAGCAGGTATGAATTATCCCAGTAGAACCTGCTAAGTCCTCCCGTACCGGTCATTTCCAGTTCAAATTCCTCATTAAACGTGCCATCAATGTATTTTTCTGTGATAACTTTGTAACCAACCGTACTGTAGGGTGCAATTCCGATACTGGCCGACCATTTGGGCATGATTCGGAAACCAAGGGCAATATTCCGGATATTCATGTCATTACCTCGCTGCGTTAGTCCCGATGCCTCGTACTTTACAAAATCACCCGATAGACCTACATCAAAAAGGAAAGAAATGCTGTCAATATGAGAATAGGAAGCAGGGTTGATGTTATTCACATACCTGTTGGATGACAGGGCGATTCCTGTTCGGCCCAGGGCCATACTCCGGTTGAGGCCGTCGGGGGTTAATTCCCCGATTCCGAAAACCGAGTAGGGCAGGTGTGTTCTTTGTTGTGCAGAAAGAGCTATCGGTATGATGAACAAAGCTGCTGTCAGCAGAAATTTTTTCATAGTGGAAATTTTACTCATAGATCATGTAATAAACCTTTAATGTTACCTTGTTGGTGCTGTTCATCTGGCTTCCCAGTACAAGCCTGTCAACTGTTTTATACAAATTATCCGGAGGTATGGTAAGCAGTAATGAGGGCGTTTCGTCAGAATTATCTTTAAGCCCCGACTGCAGAAAGCTGGTAACATCAAAGGTATACCAGGTCTCAATCTGATCAACATAATCAATTGTCAGATTGGCATATTGGGTAATACCTTTGCTGTTTGTAATAGCACTCATAAAGCGGTTTCTGCCATCAGAAGTGTAAAGACAGATTTGTTCCGGAAGTCCGAATTGTTTATAGGTATTTCTTAAGGGTTCAATTTGAAGTACTGCATTTATGATTTTAACATTTTCATGTAAGCTGTTCAGGTTTTTCAGATACGGAATTTCAAACCGGGTTACCACACCCAGACCGGCCATCACGTATGATTTACCTTCGTATTGGCTGGCGGGAACTTTTTCAGCTTGCTGTTCGGGGAAGCTGACAGCCTCATCATCAATCAGGAACTGGTTGAACTGGCTTGCATCAAAAGTTCCGATATTAAAATCCAGATAAGCATTCTTGTATTCAAATTGAGTATAATGATAGTACAACCTGAGAGCCGGATTTTTAGCATCTCCGGAACTGGTATTTTCAGCAGGATATTTAAAGCCGATAATGGCCTCATCGGTATTGTTAGCGGAAAGTCTGAATCCTTTCAGGTAGTTTAAAAAATTGGCATTGTCTTCAACCTGTATTTCTTTATCTTCCAAAAGATTGAAGAGTTCCTGTCCGAATTCATTACTCAGGCCAATCCAAACTGTATCAGTTTTGAGGGGGCGTGGTTTAAATGTCAGCGAACCCATTATTTCAGGGTAAAAGCCGAGAGATGATTTATTGTACAGAAACTGGCTGCTGTATTCATCGGCATTGATCTTGTCTTTTAACCGGTGGACGTTGATGGTCATGTCTTTCAGGGTATCACCTGCATAATAATCATTATAGACCAGGAAAAGCTTAATGGAGTCATATACAGCTCCTCTTGGCAAATTCTTAACGGAAGGCAGAGATACCCTGAAATAGCCGTTGGCGGAAATGCGTCCGAATTCGGGATCATAGTAGCTTCCCACAACAACAGCCGGTACATCAAGGCCGGAAGTCTGAATAGAATCCATCATTACCGTAGAGCTGTGAATGGTGAGTGTATCGAAAAACCTGATGTTGGTTTTTGAATCCAGGTACCTGTTACCTATTTCAAAGCTCATTTCCTCTTTGCTGCATGAAAACAAAAGCAGCAACAAAACTGAAAATAAAAAATACCTAATCATGAAATCTTTATGTTAATATCAAAACTGCAACCATTTAGTAACAACTATTATTCAATTTAAAGCATTGTTATTAAAAACGAGAACGTCTTTGTGCAAATACAGTCAGTATGTTACAAAGCAATCGCTATTAAAAAGTCCACAAAAATAAGAGAAACAAATGTAATTTTTATTGGTAGATAAAAAAGATTATTTCATCTTTGTCATCCAAATAAACAAAGAATTAGGATTATTTAACCTTTTGCACCTCTTTATCTTTGCTGTATTGGTTTAAAAGTTAAAAAATATTAATTCTAAAATTCAAAAGCATAATTTCTTAAAAAAAGCGTTTATATTCATCGCGGATTTAATTTTCACAAGCAAAAATTATTAAAATGAAAATATCAAAAAATTTTTTACTTCTTGGAATGTTTGCACTGGCACTGGTTTCAGTAGTGATCTCATGCAAGGATGATGACGATGAAGAAACCCTTGTGGGTAACTGGTTAAAACGATCTGATTATGAAGGTGCTGCCAGGTCTCAGGCAGTGGCATTTTCCATTGGCAATTTTGGTTATGTAGGATCGGGTTACAATTTCGACAACGATGAGCGGTTGAAGGATTTCTGGCAGTATGATCCTGAGTTGGATAACTGGAAGCAGGTTGCCTCACTGGATGAAGGTGTAAATGCAGTTGGAAATGCAACGGCAAGATCGGGTGCGGTTGCTTTTTCTGTTAATGGTAAGGGATATGTGGGTTTGGGAAAAGATGAAACCAGGATGCTCGGTGATTTTTGGGTGTATAATCCTGATAACAATACCTGGGATACACTTAACACGGTTAACCAGGGCCCTGATGCCCGGTATGGCGCTGTGGCATTTGTCATCAACAATATCGGATATGTAGGCACCGGTAATAACGGCAGTAACCTGAAAGACCTTTGGGCTTTTGATCCTGCAGCCAACTCCTGGACATTAAAAACCAGCTTCCAGTCGAAGGTATCGGAAGCAGTTGCTTTTGTACTTGACGGCAAAGGATACATCTGCACGGGATTTCATAACGACTACAATAAGGATTTTTATGCCTACAGTCCCGAAACCAACACATGGGAAGCCAAAAGACCCACCGGTAATGTTTCCGATGAATCTTACGATGACGATTACGCCACCATCATACGCAGAAAGGCTGTTGCTTTTGTGATGGGTTCCAAAGCCTACATTACTACCGGTGATGTTGGGAGTAACCTGAAAAAGGATGTATGGGAATATGACCCGGCCACAGACCTGTGGATTGAAAAAGCCAATTTTGAAGGCAATAGCCGGACTGAAGCAGTTTCATTCACAATTGGCGACAGGGCTTTTGTAACCACGGGTTCGGCCAGTACCACAGATTTCGACGATATGTGGGAATTCAAACCGAATGATGAAGCAGATGAAAATGACTGATAAATTGAAAAAGCGGATTTTTTATCCGCTTTTTTTTATGCTTCTTGCTGTCTTTGTCGCTTTTAACGTATACAGGCATCTGACCCCCGCGCATCTTTTAAAGGTACGAACCTATCAGGTTGATGCAGGGTGGGGCTACCAGATTTTAGCAAAAGACAAGGTGATCATTGATCAGCCTTTTATTCCGGTTATTCATGGCAAGAAAGCTTTCCCCGACAAGAGAACTGCCTCAAGAGCCGGTCGCATGGTTAAAGAAAGAATGATTAAAAAAGAACTCCCTGCACTGAAAAAAGAAGACCTGGTTGAAATTGGTCTCGACAGCACAGGGAATCCGGCCAGATAACGCCAATATTTCCTTGTTATATATGGATCACTTCACCATATGCCGCAGCGGCTGCTTCCATAATGGCTTCTGACATGGTTGGGTGCGGATGCACTGCTTTGATGATTTCATGGCCTGTGGTTTCGAGCTTTCGGGCCATAACCAGCTCAGCAATCAACTCCGTAACATGGTCACCAATCAGGTGCGCACCCAGAAGCTCACCATACCGGGCATCGAAAATCAACTTCACAAATCCGTCTTTGTTTCCACCTGCACTTGCCTTGCCCGACGCCGTATAGGGGAATTTACCCACCTTAATCTCGTATCCGGCTTCTTTTGCAGCCTTCTCGGAATAACCTACCGAAGCAATTTCGGGGGTGGTATAGGTGCATCCCGGAATATTCCTGTAGTCCACCGGCTCCGGATTCTTTCCGGCGATTTTTTCCACACAGGTGATGGCTTCGGCTGAAGCAACATGTGCCAGGGCTGGTCCGGCAACTATATCACCTATGGCATAAACACCCCTGACGTTGGTTGCATAAAACTCATCAACCTGAATCCTTCCTTTTTCTGTTGCAATGCCGAGCTTTTCAAGACCAATATCTTCCAGGTTGGGCGTAATCCCAACGGCTGAAAGCACCACATCGGACTGCCGCGTTTCCATACCTTTGGGCGTTTTTATTGTGACGTCACAAATTTTACCTTTGGTATCAACTGATTCCACCGAGGAGGAAGTCATTACTTCCATGCCTGCCTTTTTGAAGGACCTTTCGAGTTGTTTGGATACTTCTTCATCTTCCAGTGGCACCAGGGCGGGCATGAATTCAACCAGGGTTACTTTGGTGCCAATGGAGTGGTAGAAATGGGCAAATTCACTGCCAATGGCTCCGGAGCCTACAACAATCATGCTTTTGGGTTGATTTTGCAACGTCATCGCTTCACGGTAACCAATAACCTTTTTGCCGTCCTGTTTCAGTGCAGGGAGCTCTCTTGAACGCGCTCCCGTGGCCAGGATGATGTTTTTGGCAGTAAACTTATTCTCTTTACCATCCTTGTCTGTTACCGATATGGTTTGATTATCCATCATCCTGCCATACCCGGAAATGAGATCTATTTTATTTTTCTTGAACAGAAACTGAACACCCTTACTCATGCCATCTGCTACAGCACGGCTGCGTTCAACCATCTTTTTCAGGTCGGGCCGGGCTTCGGATTCCAGCATGACCCCGTAATCTCCTGCATGTTTAATATAATTGAAAACCTGGGCGCTCTTAAGCAGTGCTTTGGTAGGTATACATCCCCAGTTAAGGCAAATGCCCCCGATTTCTGCTTTTTCAACAACAGCTGTTTTCATTCCCAGCTGAGCGGCACGAATTGCTGCAACGTATCCGCCTGGTCCGCTGCCGATTACGATCAAGTCATAACTGTTCATAGGTGCTGACATTAATTTTTTAAATATGTGGTTCTATTTTTATAAGCAAAATAAAGTTGCTTTTGTTCAATTCTGGTGCTATTTGTCTTTGTTTTCAGCGCTTTCCATAGGTGAGTTTGATCCAACGCCGTCTGAAGAACTTCTCCAGCAAAACTTTTGCCGGTGTGAACGGAGTGGTTTCACCCTTAAGAACTCTGGATTCATAATTCTGCAACAGCCTTTGAATCCTGCGGTCGTTATAAAAGCTGTCTTTCAGGTTCTGGTTAATGGTTTCATACATCCAGTATCTCGATTGCTCCAGCCTTTTTTTCTGAAAGTACCCGTTGTGATGTGTCAGGGCCATATATTCCAATACGGTGTCCCACACCCCTGAAACGCCGGTGTTTGTTTTTGATGAACAGGTCATCACCCTGGGTGTCCAGCCTGAGTCAGTGGGCGGAAACAGATGAAGCGCGTTGGTGAATTCGGACCTGGCTCTTTCAGCGCGTGCCACGTTTTCACGGTCGGCCTTGGTTATGGCTATGGCATCAGCCATTTCCATTATTCCTCTTTTGATGCCCTGCAATTCATCACCGGCACCGGCCAGCATCAGAAGCAGAAAAAAATCAACCATGGAATGAACGGCAGTTTCACTTTGCCCTACACCCACTGTTTCAATGAATATGGTGTCAAAACCTGCCGCTTCGCAAAGTATGATGTTCTCCCGGGTCTTCCTGGCCACGCCGCCAAGTGAGCCCGCCGAGGGAGATGGCCTGATAAAGGCGCCGGATTCGGCCGACAACTGCTCCATCCTGGTTTTATCACCCAGTATGCTTCCCTTGGAGCGTTCACTGCTCGGGTCAATGGCGAGCACGGCCAACCGCCGGTGGTTACGAATCAGATCCATGCCCAGTGCTTCAATAAAAGTACTCTTGCCAACACCGGGCACACCGGTGATACCAACTCTGATGGACTGACCTGAAAAGGGAAGGCAGTTTTCAATGATTTCCTGTGCCAGCTCCATGTGGGAGGGCAGGGAGCTTTCGGTTAGTGTAATGGCCTGACTGAGCAGCGTGCGGTTGCCCGCCCGGATGCCCCTGAGAAACTCATCAGATGAAGGTAATTTGCGGCGTTTTTCTTTGTGAATACGGATTGACTCCTCGCTGATTTCAGGCGGACGCTCCACACCATTACTGACACTGAGTGCACTGCTATTTGAAGGGCCTTTCATCAGGCTTACAGGTTGGGTTTATTGGTTGGTTTTAACTGAAGCCCTCTGTATTTCTGCCTGAATCCAAAGAATTGATTTGGAACGCTTGGGGTCGTTGGTAATTATTGTGACCGCTTTTTTCTGATTTCCTTCGCGACCCGCAGGGTTGAACTGAACTTTGATCAAAGCGGTGTCACCGGGAGGTATCACTGTTTTTGCAGGTTGTACAGCAGTGCAACCACAACTTGCAGTTACTTTTCTGATTAACAGATCAGACTTTCCTTCATTGATGAGCTTGAACGAGTGATCCACCGGGGCTTTACCGGGAATGCTTCCAAAATTGAATTCGTGCTTGTCAAACTTTACAACCGGGGCTTTGGCCATATCCTCAGCTGTATATGCCGAAAAATCCTCTTTGATGTTGGCGGTGATGTTGATCCTGTTTTTTGGAAATACCTGACCGTTGATAATCAGATCCAGCCGGTCTACCACATAATCCCATTGATTCATGTTTTCTGTAAGGTATTCAATCTTTATGCTTCCTTCCTGCTTTGGTCCGATAACCTCAGGAACACAGGCGTATTTAAGATAGGGAGGCAGGGTTTTGAATGTAAGTGTTGCAGGGTTATCACCTGAGGTATTGATAACCCTCAGGGTTTGTGTTTTTGTTTTTCCTTTTGGTATTTCTCCGAATGCCACATATATGTTTTCGATGCGGATATCCCCAATGGCATATTTATAGATATCCGCGTCAGTGGCAACCGGTATTACAACTCCCCTGACCGAAATGACAACCTGGGGAGCGGAAGCATTGCTTAATACCTGTATCGTTTTGTTGAAGGCACCTGATTGTTTTTTCGGGTCAAAGTTCACCCTGATGGAACCTGTTTTGCCCGGTAAAATGGGCTCGCGTGGCCATTCGGGAACGGTACAGCCACAGGAGGCTTTAACTTCATTGATTATCAGCGGGGTTTTGCCTTCATTTGTAAACTGGAAATCGTGCGATAACACCCCGTTATCTTCTTTCATGGTGCCAAAATTATGCTCCTTTTCAGTAAAGGTAATCAGGGGGGTATTCTTTTGACCCCTGAGTATGGGTGCCGTCAATGCAAGCACCAGGATGAAACTGATTATTCTTATTTTCATGCAGGTCGTATTTAATGCCAAATCCAAAGGTATAAAAATTATGGTATTTATAGGTATTTGTATTAGCCGTTAGCTTTGAGCTTTGAGCTTTGAGCTTTGAGCTTCGAGCCAAGAGCCAAGAGCTAAGAGCCAAGAGCCAAGAGCCAAGAGCCAATGGCTAACAGCCAATGGCCAATGGCAAACAGCCAACAGCCAATAGTTATTCTTCATGATATTCCTTAAATTTGCCGGAAAATTACTGTTTTGTACCGAAATTAATGATGCAATTGATTACCACCTCTGATGGCTCTCACACTCTTTTTGTACCCCGGCTGAACGAGCATTATCACTCCACTTTCGGGGCATTAACCGAATCCATGCATGTATATTTGCAAGCCGGTTTTGAGTCGTTAGCCGGAAAGCAGGAGGTGCGTGTTTTTGAAGTGGGCTTTGGAACCGGACTGAATACACTGCTGACATGCCTCTCAGCTGTTGAGAAAGGGGTGCACACAACCTATTACACCATTGAGTCGGATCCGCTGGAAGCGGAATTGACAAAAAAGTTAAATTACGGCAATCTGCTTTCCGGGAACCTGAAACCCGGCGAATTGTTTACTTCAATTCATCAGGCTCCGTGGAACAAAACCGTAAAAATTCACCCGGATTTTAGTTTGCACAAAATCCACGCCAGCCTGATAGGATACCGTCCTGATTTTACATTTGACCTGCTTTACTACGATGCTTTTGCTCCGGATAAACAGGCTGAAATGTGGAGCCCGGATATATTCCGGACCCTGTTTGAAAAAATGAACCCCGGAGGCATTTTGGTAACATACTGTGTTAAGGGTGAAGTTAAAAGCATGTTGCGCCAGGCGGGTTTCGATATCGAAAAGTTGCCCGGTCCACCGGGGAAAAGAGAAATACTCAGAGGCAGGAAAAGAAAGACCTGAAAGGGCCACAGGAGGTTTAGCCTGTTCCGCCGGAATGAAAACAGCTCCGAAATCATAAGGATTAATTTAAAAAAATTTGTCTGAAAAGATAAAAGTATTACCTTTGCATTCCGGTTTTAAAGGAATATTTAAAAAAGCATCAGCATGAAAAGAACATACCAGCCTTCCAACAGGAAAAGACGCAATAAACACGGTTTCAGGGAAAGAATGTCAACAGCCAATGGCCGCAAGGTTTTATCAAGCCGCAGGGCAAAAGGAAGAAAGAGACTTACCGTTTCTGATGAAATAGCCAGCAAATAAGCTTTCTGGTTTTTAACTCAGAGAAAGACTCCCGGATGCCTTATGGTGTCCGGGAGTTTTATTTTATATTGCGGGTATGATAATAGGTAAACGCGTTATCGGGACAACCCTGGTATCCCCTCCACAGATTGTAGAAATTAAACCAGGACGCACCGGGCAGCGTGATTTCCCGCCACGAACAATCGGCCACCAATCGCAATGATTCTTTATTGCTGGTGGAAATGCCAAAAGGCATTACAAAACCATCATTCACCCCGGTCCATCGGTACCTGATTTTTAGATCACCCTGTTTGTTGTAAAATTCATATTCAAGTACCGGCAGTTTGGTGTCATACAGATACTTTCCAAAAAATGAAGTGAAATCTGAATTGGTATATTGGTTGACAAATTTCACGAAATCATTTGATGTCACTGTCTGATACCGGTAGCTGGTACAGAAATCGTGTATCAGCCCGAAGAACAAAGAGTCATTGTTTATGCAGCAACGCAGGCAATGAAGCATCATGGCGCCCTTGTTGTAAACATCATTGCCTGCAAAAGCGTTTTCGTTCACGTTGCGGTTATGAACCATGGGCCACACGTTGAAAATGTACTGGCTTTTATCAGTGAGTTCATACATATATTCCTCTTTTCCCAGCCTGTCTTCCAAAAACAGATATTCGGCATAGGTTGCAAATCCTTCGTGTATCCAGATATCTGCCATATCTGCCGCGGTTACAGAGTTTCCCCACCATTCATGGGCAGCTTCATGCACAATGATATAATCATAGAGTTGATTCCGGTATTCCTGCCGGTTATTGCTATCGTAGCCGTTGCCATAGGCTATGGCCGACTGGTGTTCCATTCCTTCATAAGGTGATTCAACCAGCCCGAATCCGTCTTTTACAAACGGGTAGAAGCCAAATGCTTTATTGTAGAAAGAGACTACGTCAAGCGCCTGTTTAAAGTGTTTTCTGGCAACATCCAGATTTTCCGAAAGTACATGGTAGTCGAATCGCAGCGTGTCTGTTCCGTCCACCAGTGTATCAGAGAACGAAGCATATTTGCCCACGTAAAAGGTCACATTGTAATTGTTAATGGGATGTTCGGTGAGCCAGGTGAACCGGGTATATCTTCCCCGGGTGTGTTCCACCTTTTCCAGGTCGCCATTGGAAACTGCCTGATAAGCGCCGGGAATTTCCAATGAAAGCCTCACCGAGTCGGGCTTATCGCTGAAATGATCTTTATTGGGCCACCAGCTGCTGGCTCCCAGCTGTTCGCACGTTACTCCCAGCCACAGGTTTTTGTTATCATCGCGCTTCCATACAAAGCCGCCATCCCATGGTGGATTGGGAGCATTCCGCGGCCTGCCCCGGTATTCAATTGTAATCATGTGATTTTGGCCGGGTGCCAGTTCTTCCGGGAAATCAATAAAAAGGGCATTATATTCACGATGCCATGCGAGTGGCTTTTTTTGCCAATAAATCCCGGTGATGTGAAAATTGTCAAAAAGATCGATCTGGATTCTGCGTGTTTCATTAATCACTTTGAAATGAATTGTTGTACCTGCATCAATTCTTTTGCGCCAGGGGATAATCCTCACATGAATGTCATAATAGTTTACGTCAAAACAGGTTCGTTCAGGTCTCAGTGCTCCCCTTAATGTATCGGCGCGTGTATAGCGGGGTCTGTATCCGAGATCGGGATATACCTTTTCATTCCCATAGAACTGTTTAACCAGGAGATCAGTAGTGAAATCGGGGTTGCACATGAATTCCGTGAAGCGCCTGTTTTCATTGGTTTCCAGGTTTTGGGCACTGACCAGGTCATTACAGGCACTTTCTACATCACCCAGTGCGAATTTAGCAATACCTCTCAGGTCAAGAGCGCTGGGGAAATTGGGTGCCAGTTGCAGCAACGAATCGGTTAATGCAACGGTGCCATGATAATCCTGCAAATCATAGCACTTCAGGCTTTTTTGCCACAACGTGTCGGGAGGCTGAGCTTGAGTTAACGCTCCGCATAACAAGAGTATACATATCGTCAGGGTTTTCATGGTGTAAAATGTGCATTATATTGCATTTCATCAATTCCGGCATTGAATTCCGGTTATGGATTATAGGCGCTCTGGTTTAATATCTTCATGTAATCATCTTCTTCCATTAGTTGGGCCAGGGTGAGATTCCTGTTCTTCTGCATGTATGATTCCACAATCCTGTAACCGATCCACACCGCTGCACGGGCCGGAGACCCCCTGCCAAAGTCTTTGGTAAAAGGTCCTTCCAAAACATATTTATTAATGGTAAGCTTGTCTGTACTAAAAAGCAGTTTGTGCTCAACCAGGAATGCCCACATGGCTTTTTCAGCAGTGTTGAAATATTTCAGGTCTGATCCGGTGAAGCCCCATTTCACTGAATCGGACTGCTCAGGCAACAAGGCACTTGTAAAATACAACAGCTTGCCCCGGTAAATCATATTGGTGATCAGGTTATTGATCGAATCGTTAAAGGGAAACTCGGTTTCTCCCCAAAAGGACACGCAGTCAGATGCAATCTTTTCAGGGTACATATTGGTCAGCAGGTAATTGTATATACCCAGTTGCCTGTATAATTCTTCATTCCTTCCCAGGTATTTGTCCAGACCAACGGCCAGGAGAGAGTCATCGGTTATGGCCGACTGGTTGAACCCTGAAACATAGGTAACAACCCGGGGTATGGGCATATCCGGAAAATAATGATGATAGTAACTGAAGGCATCGTTGAGTTCCGTATTCAATTTGCTGAGGTCGGGGAATATATCTTTCACACGCGAGTAAATCAAATAATTGTGATAACTGCTGGCAAAGGCCTTGAATCGGGTTGCAAACTCCGGATTGTCAATACTTCCGATTCCTGTAATCTGACAAAAATGCCTGAAAAAAATACCCAGCTCTTTATCCCATTTTGGAATGAGTTGCTCTATTTTTGAAGGATCCGACGAGAAAAGCATGTCTTCAAAGCGTGTAATGGAAATGGTTACTTTGTTTGATGATACATCCACCCTGAAGGGGTCTTTATTGCATGACCATACCATTGCAGGTAGCAACAGAATCAGCGCCAACCTGATAAAAAAATTAAGCTTTCTTTTCATATCTCCAAAAATAGTTGCAATTGACACAATGACAAAATCTTTTTTCTTTTCCTGTTCAATTAGTGACTATTATTCTTTTTGATAAACCAAGAACTGCTTAAATTTGCCTTTTTACTAATCTAAATTTAGCATCGTGAAAAAGACTCTTGTAATACTGGCATTATTAAATGTATCAGTAGTTTTTGCCCAATCCAATCTTCGTTTAGGTGTCAATATTGACCCTATGGCCTCGTGGCTCACGCCAAAATCAGATGGCATCGAAAAAGACGGAGCGCGTCCCGGAATTGGCGGCGGTTTGGTTGTTGAGTATTATTTTCACTCAAATTACGGTTTGGTAACCGGACTTATGCTTGCCACCCAGGGGGGTAACGTACTTTACAATGATTCTATTTCTATTTCCAGCGGGAAAACCACTTCTGTGATGGTTGGAAAAGGTGAGTCAGTTGCCTTCAATGTAAGTTATATGGTCATTCCCGTATCATTGAAGTTGAAGACCAATGAAATGGGCTATTTTACCTATTATGCTCAATTGGGTGTAAACCAGCTGATCAACATTGGATCCAAGGGCACATCCACTGATAAGGAGCTGAACAAGGATAATGTGGCCAAGGAAATCAACACATTCAACATGAGCTATTTTTTTGGTGGCGGTGTGGAATATAATGTAGGCGGGCAAACCTCCCTCTTTGCCGGTATTTTCTACAACAATGGTTTTGTAGATGTACTTTCCAACAATGACCACAAGGCAGTTTTAAATTACCTGACTTTCAGGGTAGGCGTATTGTTCTGACAGATATCCCATGAAAATTGCCATAGCCCAACTCAATTATACCATTGGTGCATTTGAAGAAAATGTTGAAAAGATCATCAGAACAATTCGGAGAGCCCGCCAGGAGAAAGTTGCCCTGGTAGTCTTTTCTGAACTTTCGGTTTGCGGTTACCCGCCACATGATCTATTGGAGTCAAGAGATTTTATCCGGAAATGTGAAGACAGCATCGGACTTATTGCAGCTGAATGTCATGGTCTGGCGGCAATTGTCGGAGGTCCTTCGGTAAACCCGAATGCAAAAGGTAAAAATCTGTACAATTCGGCTTTCTTCATGCATAACGGAGCTGTGCAGCAGGTTATTCATAAAACCCTGCTTCCTACCTATGATATTTTTGATGAATACAGATATTTTGAACAGAATACCTGTTTTGAGTTGGTCAGCTACAAGGGATTTAATATTGCCATTACCATTTGTGAGGACCTGTGGTTTAAGCAACCCGTATTAACCGGGTATGGCAGGGACAGGCTTTACTCGGTAAGTCCCATGAAGGAGATTTCGCGGTTGTGTCCCGATTTCGTGGTAAACATTGCAGCGTCGCCATTTTCACATCTTCAGGGTGAAATCAAGGCTGAAATACTGACCGACAACGCATCGCTTTACAAGGTTCCCATATATTATGCCAACCAGGTTGGTGCGCAAACCGATCTGATTTTCGACGGTGGATCCATGGTAGTCAATCCGGCCGGTATTGTGAGCCGGATGAAGCTTTTTGAAGAGGATTTCGCGGTATACGAAACCGATAGCATTATGGCAGCTCCTGCTTCTTCTTCGCTGATTCCTTCGCATGACGATATATCGCAGATTCATGATGCCCTTATTCTGGGAATCCGTGATTATTTTGTTAAAACAGGATTGAAATCAGCAATAATGGGCCTCTCAGGGGGTATTGATTCTGCCGTTACACTGGTTTTGGCTGTCGGGGCACTGGGGGCAAAAAACCTCAGGGTTTTGCTGATGCCATCGCAATACTCATCGGGCCACTCAGTTACTGATGCCATAGCGCTTGCCCGTAACCTGGGAGTACGTTATGATACCGTTGATATCCGGAGTATCTTTGATGAATACGACCGGTCGCTTGGCGATTTATTTAAAGGGTTACCGGATGATGTTGCGGAGGAGAACATTCAGGCCAGGATAAGGGGGAACTTGCTGATGGCTGTTTCCAATAAGTTTGGCAACATGCTGCTGAACACTTCCAACAAAAGCGAGAGCGCAGTTGGTTACGGAACCCTGTATGGCGATATGAGCGGGGGCCTGTCGGTGCTGGGTGATATATACAAGACCGATGTATACCGGCTTGCCCGTTTTATAAACCGGGAGCAGGAAATCATACCGGAGAACAGCATTACCAAAACACCTTCGGCTGAATTGCGGCCCGGACAGCAGGATTCTGATTCGCTTCCTGAATATGATTTGCTCGACAAGATTCTTTTCAATTATATCGAGATGAAAAAATCAGAGGAGGAGATTATTCGGGAAGGGTTTTCGGCTGAAATGGTCAAAAAAACAATCCGAATGGTGAATAATAACGAGTTTAAGCGGTATCAGAGTCCCCCTGTGCTGAGAATTTCCACCAAGGCATTCGGACCGGGCCGGAAGATGCCATTGGTGGCAAAATACTAGCTGGTTTTAATCAGCAGTTGGTCGTTGTTAAACTTCACCAGGTTGTTGTCCATCATCCACTGCAATACCTCGATAATTTTTTCGCGTTTCACAGGCACTTTTTCAATCAGGTTTTCCAGCGAAATGGGTTCAAGTGCAATAACACGAATCAGGTCATCACGGATGATCCTGAATTCATCCTGGTTGAGCTGGTTTTCACCTTTTTCACGGCATACGTCGCACTCTCCACAGGGAGGAGAATCCATTTCTCCAAAGTATTCAAGGATCACCTGACTCCGGCACCTGTCATTTTTCCTGGCGTAATTCAGGATGGCATTGGCCCGTTCCTCATACCTTTCTTTGCGCGTCTGGTAATTCTCACGGGAAATGTAAATCGACTTTTCATCGAGCCGTTCTTCAAAAAAAATCACCATGGGCGTCCGCTTTTGCGGCAGGTAATTAATCACATGCAGGTTTACCAGCTTGTTCAGATATTGTCTGACAACCTCCTGTTCAACATTGGCCCGCTTTGCCAGCATGTTTTCATCGATGGAGGTGTACTCGGTGAAAACACCTGTGTATGAACGCAGGAGTAGTTTGATGAAGGAGTCAAAACGTGAATTTGACACCTGGAAGCGGTACAGGTCATCCCTGTCCAGTATAAATTTAATCCGGGAAGGATTATTAATTTCCTCGGTGAGCTCAAGATATCCCTCCAGCTCCATGATTTTGAGCGAGCTGAATGAGGTGAATACGGAGAGCCGGTAGGAGCGTGCGAAGTCGTTGATGTCAAAATCGAATGACATACCCTTTCCGCCACCTACGGGTATTTGCAGGTAATTACATAAGGCCGAGTAGGTATTTTTGATGGTGGTGGTATCGGGAAAATTAACCTGGATGCGTTGGTTAACGGCAGTAACGTCGGAGGCTGATGACAGCAGGATGGCGAATGACTTGTTACCATCTCTGCCGGCACGTCCTGCTTCCTGAAAGTAGGCTTCAGGTGAATCGGGCATATCGAGGTGAATTACAAAGCGCACATCGGGTTTGTCGATACCCATGCCAAAAGCATTGGTGGCAACGATGATTCTGGTTTTCCCGATGGTCCAGTTACGCTGTACTTCATTTCTTGCAGCATGCTCCAGGCCGGCGTTGTAATAGGCTGCTGAAATGCCTTCCTGTTGAAGGAAGCGTGAGATATCGATGCTTTTGCGGCGACTTCTGACATAGATAATGCCGCTGCCTCTGAGCTTTTTAACCATATCCACCACATCGCGGTCCTTGTTCTCGGAGTATTTAACCGCATATATCAGGTTTTCACGGCGGAAACTTGTTTTTAACAGGTTTTTGGTACGAAACTGCAATTTCTGCTGGATGTCATCAATTACCCGTTGAGTGGCAGTTGCTGTTAGGGCAAGAATGGGTACGTGGGGTTGAAATTGGCGAAGCTCTGCAATTCTCATATAGGATGGCCTGAAATCATAGCCCCATTGTGATATGCAGTGTGCCTCATCTACTGTAATCAGGTTTACCTGCATTTCCTGGAAGCGAATTCTGAATAGCTCGGTAACCAGTCGTTCCGGCGATACATACAGAAATTTATAGCCACCGTAAAGGCAGTTATTCAAAGCTACATCAATTTCCTCGCGGGTACAGCCGGAATGCACGGCCACAGCTTTGATTTCGAGCTTTTTTAAATTCTCAACCTGGTCTTTCATAAGGGCTATCAGCGGTGTGACAACCAGGCATATGCCGGGCATGGTCATGGCCGGAACCTGAAAAGTGAGTGATTTGCCTCCGCCGGTGGGCATCAGGCCAAGCGTATCTTTCCCTGCAAGCACCGAACGAATGATTTCTTCCTGTAACGGCCTGAAGGAATCATATCCCCAAAACTTTTTTAATGTTGCCTGATAGTCAGTTATCATAGGCCAGTCGCATCAGGTATACCAAAAAACGATGCAGACCGGAAGGCCTGCTGCAAATATTTAGATTCAATATTACTTCTTTTTTTGTAATTTCGCACAATTTATAATTTCCGTCATGAAAAACCTCACCGATAAGATTGTTACCGAAGCGCTGACTTTCGACGATGTACTTTTGGTTCCTGCCTACTCCCGGGTACTTCCCCGCGAAGTCAGCATTGCCACCATGCTTACACGAAACATCAAGCTGAATGCGCCAATTGTTTCAGCAGCCATGGACACGGTTACGGAAGCCACACTGGCCATAGCCATTGCCAGAGAGGGAGGTATCGGCGTGGTTCATAAGAATATGAGCATTGAGGATCAGGCCAAGCAGGTGAAAACTGTAAAAAGGGCTGAGAACGGCATGATCTTTGACCCCATTACCATTAAGGCAAACGCTACTGTTGGAGATGCGCTTAACCTGATGAAGGAATACAAGATAGGAGGCATACCGGTAGTTGACGGGCAGCATAAACTCATTGGCATTGTTACCAACCGGGATCTCCGGTTTGAGCAGGTGTTGAAAAGGCCGATCAAGGAAATCATGACCAAGGAAAATCTCATTACAACCAGCCAGGAGACTGACCTGGAAATGGCCGCTGACATCCTTCAGAATTACAAGATTGAAAAACTTCCTGTTGTGGATGATAATTACAAGCTCATCGGCCTGATTACCTATAAAGACATTACCAAAGCCAAGGACCGCCCCAATGCCTGCAAGGATTCAATGGGACGGCTCAGGGTTGCCGCTGCTGTAGGAGTTACTGCTGATACATTTGAAAGAATTGACGCACTGGTCAAGGCCGATGTGGATGCCATTGTTATTGATACAGCACACGGACATTCCAAAGGAGTGATTGAAACGCTGAAAAAAGCAAAGAAGCATTATGCCAACCTGGACATCATTGTGGGAAATATTGCCACAGCTGATGCTGCCAAAGACCTGCTTAAGGCCGGCGCCGACGGGGTTAAAGTGGGAATAGGGCCCGGGTCAATTTGTACCACGCGCGTGATTGCCGGCGTTGGTGTTCCCCAGCTTTCTGCCATTTTTGATGTAGCCAGTGTACTTAAAGGTACCGGGTTGCCCATCATTGCCGACGGAGGTATCCGTTATTCGGGTGACATGGTTAAAGCAATTGCTGCCGGAGCCAGTTCCATAATGGCCGGTTCATTGTTTGCAGGAGTTGAGGAATCGCCGGGAGAAACAATTATATATAATGGCCGGAAATACAAATCATATCGCGGCATGGGATCCATCGAGGCCATGCAGCAGGGGTCAGGCGACAGGTATTTTCAGGACCCCGAAGACGATATTAAAAAGCTTGTTCCGGAGGGCATTGTAGCCCAGGTGCCGTTCAAAGGCTCGCTATCCGAAGTGGTCTACCAGATGATCGGCGGATTAAGAGCCGGAATGGGATACTGCGGTGCCGGAAGTATTCCGGATCTCATGAACGCCAAATTTGTGCGAATAACCAGTTCGGGAGTTGCCGAAAGTCATCCGCATGATGTTACCATAACCCGTGAAGCACCCAATTACAGCCGCTAACCCATAATTTTGATACTGATGAAACACCTTATTTTAGCGTTGGTTTTTATCAATTGTTTGTCATTTGCCGCTCTTTCACAAGATGCTGTATTGTTAACAATTGACAATCAGCCTGTGATGAAGTCTGAATTCGAGCGGATTTTCCGCAAGAACAACAATGTGGAGGGCTATGAAAGCAAGTCACCTGCCGAGTACCTCGAAATGTTCATCAATTTTAAACTGAAGGTACTCGAAGCCAGAAAACTTGGTTATGATACCCTGGATTCATTCGTAAATGAACTTGCAGGATACAGGGAACAGTTATCAAAGCCTTATTTACAGGACCGGAATCTGATTGACCGGCTTGTGCTGGAAGCATACAACCGGACACTCACTGAAGTAGACGCCAGCCATATCATGGTGAAGCTTCCTGCTGAAACAAAACCCGCCGATACACTTGATGCATACAACAAGGCGATGAACATAAGGAAAAGGCTGCTGTCTGGTGAAGCATTTGATAAAATTGCCCGTGAGGAATCCGAGGATCCCTCTGCAAAGGTCAATGGCGGTAACCTGGGTTGGTTTTCTGCATTTTCAATGGTTTATCCTTTTGAAAATGCGGCATATAACACGCCGGTTGGCCAGTTTTCAATGCCCGTAAAATCGAAATACGGTTACCACATCATCCGTGTAAACGGCCGAAGGCAGGCACTTGGTGAGATAAGGCTGGCCCACATCCTGATTCGTTCAGGCAAAAATGAAAATCAGGAAGCCGTTAATAAAGCCAAAGAAAAGGCCAATGCATGTTACAAGCAACTTCAGGAGGGCGCTTCATTTGCCGATATGGTGAAACAGTATTCCGAAGATGCAGGTTCGGCACGCAATGCGGGCCAGATGAGATGGCTGCGTTCGGGCGAACTGCCGGCCGATATTGAGGCGAAGGTATTTGCACTTACCGACAGTGGCTCCTATACGGTGCCGGTTCAATCGGATTACGGATGGCACATATTTCAACTTCTTGGTAAACGACCGCTGGCTTCATTCGATCAAATCAAACCACAGATCGAGGAAAGAATCATGATGGATGAAAGGGGCAAAAAAACGGAAGAAGCATTTTTTGCCGCGCTGATGCAGGAACATAAAGTTATAAAATACCCTGAAAATATCACTGATATTGCAGGTATGCTCGACAAGGCAATCTACTCCGGAGCATGGAAACCCGGTTTGGCAACAGATCTGATTGAACCGGTTTTTGCTGTTGATAACCAGGAATACTCCCAAAAGGAATTGATTGACTTCATTCTGAAAACCAACCGCTACAACAAAAAGCTTGGTTTTGCAGATATTGTGAATTCCAAATGTGATGAACTGGTTCGGATATCACTCATGGCGCATGAAAAGCAGTTGCTCGAAGAGAAGTACCCAAATTTCAAATACCTGATGGAGGAATATCACGACGGCATTCTTCTTTTCAATATCATGGACAGGAATGTTTGGAGCATGGCTGTAAATGACAGCGCCGGATTGAGGTCTTTCTACAGACAGCATGAAAAGGAATACATGTGGAATGAACGGGCTGATGTCTCTCTTTACACGGTTCGGGATCCGCTGTATCTCAAATCAGCCACCAAATATGCCAGGAAAAGAGTCAAAAAATCCGGTTCGGTTTCTGAATATCTTAAAAATGTATGTTCGAACGATTCCATAAATTGTGTGGAGGTTGTTGACCGGAGGATTGAAAAGGGTGAATCAACGCCATACGGGGAATTCGTTTGGGAAAAGGGAACTGTAAAAACCATGGCGCAGGCAAACCTTACCCGCCTGCTCGTTGTGAACTCAATTATACCCCCGTCACCTAAGGCATTTGACGATGTCCAGGGCCAGGTTACTGCCGATTATCAGAATTTCCTTGATAAGCAGTGGATTGATTCGCTCCGTGCCAAATATGCCGTTGTTGTCAACCAGGATGTTTTAAAACAGGTGAAATGAATCTGCAATTAATTAAATATCTGTTGCTGATTGTTGCAGCAGGTTCGTTTGCGGCATGCAACAAGACTCCCGAAAAAAAGGAAGGGAAGTTGTTGGCAAAGGTTTACGACAAGTTTCTATACAGTGATGACCTGAAAGGCGTGATACCTGCTGAAATTTCCGATTCCGACAGCGCATCCCTGGCAAGAGACTTTATTGAAAAATGGATTCGCAACGAATTACTACTGAACAAGGCTGAAATGAATCTTTCGGATGAGGAGAAAGATGTTGAACGGCAAATCAATAATTACAGGAGTTCTCTGCTCATTTATGCCTATCAGCAGCGCTATCTTGGGCAAAATCTGGATACAGTGGTCACCGATGAGGAAATAGAGGCCTATTTCAAAGCCAATCAATCCAATTTCCTGCTGGGAGAACCCCTGATGAAAGGCTTTTTTATCAAAGTTCCTGTTACTGCACCTGAATTGTACAAGCTCAGGCAATGGTACCGCTCAGATGATAAGGAAACTATGAATAAACTGGAGGGTTATTGTTTTGCCCATGCAACTGTTTATGACCACTTCAATGATGGCTGGGTCAACCAGAATGAGGTGCTGAGAATGATTCCCGGCGACGGAGCATCTTTCAGAAATACTTTGGCATATCGCAATTACCTGGAGGTTAAGGATAACAATTTTTACTACTTCCTTTCCGTTAAGGAAAAAGCAACTGAAGGAAGTGTTAGCCCTTTCGAATTGGTCAGAGACGATATTCATTACATCATACTGAACAAGCGAAAGGTTAAATTAATTGATGAGCTTGAAAGAAATATTTTTTCGGATGCACAGAATCGTGAACATTTCATTATATACCAATAAACCAATGATGCGAATTTCCAGTATTTTACTTCTTTTACTTACGGCCTGCCTTATGGATATTTCCGGCCAGGCCAGAATAATAGATGAAGTGGTTGCCATTGTAGGTGACAAAAAGATACTTTTCTCGGATATTGAAAAGAATGCACTTCAATTGCTGCAACAGGGCGATGAAGTAACCGAGCAAACCAGATGCTCCATTTTGGAGAGCATGCTGATACAAAAGCTGCTGCTGAACCAGGCAGAGGTTGACAGTATTGAAGTTACCGAATCGGAGGTCAATGGGGAGATTGAAGGCCGTATGAGGTATTTTGTTAATATCTTCGGTTCGGAACAAAAATTGGAAGAGTATTTTCAGAAATCAACCATTGAAATCAGGCAGGATCTTCAGGATGAAATCAGGGAACTCATTTTATCAAGGAAGATGAGGGGCAACATTACTGAAGGTTTGTCAGTGACTCCTTCAGAAGTGAGATCCTATTTCAGAAGTCTTCCTCCCGACAGCCTGCCGTACATCAACGCCGAGGTTGAATTCAATCAGATACTGATTTATCCCAAGTCAAGTGACCAGGCAATTGCCGATGTAAGAGAGAAATTGCTGACAATCAGGGAAAGGATTCTGAATGGAGAGAGTTTTGTAACGCTTGCTGTTGTTCATTCCGAAGATGGATCCTCGATGAAGGGAGGCGACCTCGGTTGGATGGCCAAAACTGATTTAGACCCTGAATATGCCAAGGCAGCATTTGCCATGAAGAAAGGATCTATTTCCAAAATTGTGGAATCGTCCTTTGGTTTTCATATCATTCAATGCCTCGATAAAACCGAGGACCGGATTCATACCCGGCATATCTTTATGAAACCCAAAATATCGCCTGAAGAAAAGAGTTTTACGATTGGCCGGCTCGACAGCATTGTCAGGATTGTCAGGCTTGATTCCATGAAATTCGAAATGGCCGCATTACGATTCAGTCAGGATAAGGACACCCGGTTGAGCGGAGGCCAGTCTGTGAATCCTATCAGAGGCGGCATCCGCTGGCAAATGGATGAATTTGAGCCCAGGGAATATGAGATCATTAACAAGCTCAAAATAGGGGAAATTTCTGATCCCTATGAATCGGTTGATAACCAGGGAAGGCCGGTCTTCAAGGTGATTTGGCTGAAAAACCGGACCAATCCACATGTTGGTAATCTGAAGGAAGATTATAATCTTTTCAAAGAAAGGGCGATGTATATCAAGGAAAATGAAAAGGTCAACGAATGGGTAGCCGACAAAATAAAGATTACTTACATCCGAATTTCTGACAAGTATGAAAAATGCGCCTTTAGGATTTCCGGTTGGTATAAATAGCAATTACTTCATGTTTGGTTGGGCAAATATCTGATAATGATTACACCTAAAAATGCCTGGTTTTGCCTGCTGGTTGTTCTGACTGCCACGTTTCAGGGAAGCAGTTTTGCACAGACAAGACAACTCGACATTTCGGCTGTGGTTATGGAACAGGCTGTAGATATTGCCGATGGGGCGCTCCGGTTTATCGGCAATGTAGTCCTGAACCGTGAAGGCGCAATCATGTATTGTGACAGTGCCTATTATTATTCACCTACCGATGTATTTGAAGCTTTCAGCCGTGTTCACATGATACAGGGCGATACCATTGACCTGTATGGCGATTATCTTCATTATGACGGGACTACACGGCTGGCTCAGATCAGGAGAAATGTAAGGCTGGTGGGCAGAAATATGGAACTGACAACCTCCGAACTCGATTACAACCTGGGTACAAGTGTGGGATTCTATACAAACCATGCCAATATCCGAAGCGGAGAGAATAAGCTGAAAAGCAGGGTAGGGTATTATTATTCCCGAGATGAAATGTACTATTTCAGGGATTCGGTTGTTCTTCGGAATCCTGAATATACCATTTATTCGGATACGCTCAGGTATCATACTCCCACCCGTGTGGCGTATTTTTATGGCCCTACTGAAATAATCGGCGACAGCAGTTATATTTATTGCGAACGCGGCTGGTACAACACGGCAACCAATATCAGCAAACTAAAAGACAGGGCGCTGGTAAAAAATAAAAATCAGACCATTAAAGGTGACAGCTTATACTATGAGAGGGAATCCGGTTATGGCGAAGGTTTCTCAAATATTGAAATTTCAGATGAAGATCAGAATGTGATTCTCAGGGGCGATCATGCTTACATTCAGCAGAAATACGACAGTGCCCTGATTACACAAAATGCGGTATTTATTTATATAACCAGTGAAGCGGATTCCGTTTACATTCATGCCGATACCCTGCGGGCTATGCCCGATTCCGGAAAAGGAAGGCAGCTAAAGGCCTATTTCGGGGTGAAACTATTCAAATCGGATTTGCAGGGGATGTGCGATTCACTGTATTATTCAACCCGCGATTCCATCATCAGACTTTATTATGAACCCGTTCTCTGGTCGGGTGAAAACCAGCTTTCGGCTGACTATATTGAGATTTGGACCAAAAACAAGGAGATTGACCAGTTGCATATGAAACAACTGGCCTTTATGATTAACCGTGAGGATACCGGGAAATTTAACCAGATCAAGGGCAAAACCATGACAGGGTATTTCAAAAACAATGAACCTTACAGGATTGATGTGAAGGGAAACGGACAGACCATCTACTATGTGCGCGATAATAACGAACTGGCCGGCGTAAATATGTTACAAAGCTCGGATCTTACCATTTATCTGAAAAACACAAAGCCCGACGATATCCGTTTTTATGTGAAACCTACCGGCGTTACCTATCCCATCAATATGATTCCTGAAGATGAGGTAATACTCAAAGACTTCAAATGGCTCGATGCCATGCGACCGAAAAATAAAGAGGATATATTCAAGTGATTGGGCAGATGAAACAAAAAAGGCTGTTATCTGACAGCCTTTTTTGTTTAATATTCATCTTCGTTAAAAAAGAAGTCGTCTTTGCTGGGATAATCGGGCCACAAATCTTCTATGCTTTCGTAGATTTCACCTTCATCTTCAATTTCCTGCAAATTCTCAATAACCTCAAGTGGTGCACCTGAACGGATGCCAAAATCAATCAGCTCTTCTTTAGTGGCCGGCCAGGGGGCATCTTCCAGTTTAGACGCTAATTCAAGGGTCCAGTACATAGGGTATAACTTTAGTGTGACCTTATCTTAAAAATTGTGCAAATATAAAAAAATATATATAAACTACAATTTAGGATTCCAGGGCGTGTCTTCTTTGTTAAAATCGTGTAACACCTTGCGCGACAGTACAAAATAATAATCCGACAGCCGGTTTATGTACCTTATTACGGTATCGGGTACAAAAAGTTCGGCTGATAACCTGATAATTTGTCTTTCAGCCCGTCGGCAAACGGTACGGGCGATATGACATTGCGACGACAAAACATGGCCTCCCGGCAAAACAAACGATCTGAGCGGTGGTAATACTGCCTCCATGCGGTCAATTTCATTTTCCAGTGTGCTGATATCCTGCTCTCTGATTTCGGGGATTTTTACCTGGCAATCTTCGCAATCAGAGGCCAGTATAGCGGCACATGTCATCAACCTGTCCTGTATTTCATTGAGTATTGTGTTCATTTCCGGGTTGTTCCACATGTCCTTAATCATCCCCGAGTGGGCTATTAATTCATCAACTGTTCCGTATGCTTCAATGCGGATATGCGTTTTAGGCACCTGTTTTCCACCCACAAGGGTAGTGGTACCCTTATCACCGGTACGTGTATATATTTTCATAAGATTGTTTTGTGTGTGTAAACTGCTACAATTTATACGAGAAACCGATCATGAAATTAAATCGTTGTGAAGGATATTGGTTCCAAATTTCGTAACTCCGTTCGGACAGGTTGTATAGGTTGGCGAAAACTGTCAATAGTTTAGAGTAGTGATAGTTAAGACTGAAATTGGCGTCTATAACCGGATCCAGCTCTTTCATGTTGTCGGGTTGTGAGTAATCTCTTGCCCAACGTTTCCCTACCAGGCTGACACCTGCACCTATTTCCATCTTTTGGCCCGGTTTGTAACTGGCATCCAGTCCGATTACCAGATTTGGCTTGTGCCATGGTTTCGGTTCCTCAAAAGTTTTATAATCCACATATCTGGCGTCAAGAACCATCTCAATTTTTTCCGACGGTTGCAAGGCAAGCTGGCCGTGGTAGGTGATCAGGTTGATATCGTCATATACGCCTGTAAACTGGTTTTGCAGTGGCAGAAGCAGCGATTCCGTAATGGTGTCGTTCACGAAAAAGTGGTAATTTTTATAAACGGTATAACTTACATCGGCCCTGAAACGAAGCAATGAATTGATATTTCCTTTCAGACCGCCATAAACGATGATGTTGCTTGAGGTATTTTTCAGCGACAGGCCGGGCTTAACGAACTGATTCTCATTATGCAGGTTCCGGTAGCTGTTTTTTTGAAGCGCACCGGTTAAGCCAATAAAAGGAACAAGCACATCTTCAATGATGATGATATCCAGGTTGGCCCTGGGATAAAAGTAAAAGTTGGTAATATTTGCTGCGTCAACAACTGCCTCAAAACCCAGTTTGAAGTTCCAATCGGCGCTGCGCTTGCTAATCCATGGGTTAATCCTGACAATGGTATTGGACAACGTGTCCATTCCTTTCAGGTTGGAGTAGTCGATTGACAAATCAACACCACCCAGCATTTCATTGAAATTCTTGCTGAGTGCTGACTTAATGAGCAGGCTGCTTTCCTTGTTTTTCTGTTTGTCAAAAAAGTAATCATAGCTCGCGGCAATATTGTAATTGAGTTGCTCATTGTCTGTCATATTCGATTGGATGCCTGCATCAATTCCCGGATTGAAAATCCTTTGCTTCAGGCTGTCGCGATCCAGGTCCAATGGGCCTGCAATGCGCTCTGTGTTGTATCCGTAATAATTGAACCCATCCTGATTGAAGCGCAGATTACCGGAAATGGTGGAACTCTTCAGGAATCTTTTCAGGTACAGGTTCATCCTGTTTACCACATAACCTGCTTTTACTTTGTCATCGTTGCTCAACCTTACGTTTCCGTGTGATGATTTATGATATAGGTAGGCCCCGTATGCATATTCCTTTGACCGGAGGTTGCTGATGTTGAATTCGGCCATGGGCGTGGAGTAATTTCCCATACCCAGTTTAATCCAGGTATTGTAAATCCTGGGCAGCGATGTGGTTACTGTTTTAGCTGCCTTAATTGGGTCGGGATCAAAAGGATTTGCAATACGGATAGGTGTTATGGAATAGCGGAATTTCGGGGTTGCGGTTTCAAAATCGTCTGTTTGCGGCAGGAAATTGTATTTGTTGGCATCCGATAAAGTTGGCTCGTAGGGACGAACCACATATACTTCCTTGTTCAATTCCTGTGATGATAATTGAGATCCACTGAATATCAATATCGCAGAAACAAGGAACCCCGGTTTGTATTTGAATATTGCCCTGATCATAGTCTTATGTTCTTTTGATGTTCTTTAATATCATTAAATTTTACTCCCCGATTTCAATCTCTTCTTCGGTTTCCTCAGCTCCTGCTTTTTTTGCCACACTTGGCTTTTCAGTCAGGGCCTTCTTTTTTGCTTTGGCTTCATCCAGTATCCCGTCATCGGTTTTCTCATAAAAGTCGATGAGGCTCTGAAGGGTTTGTGCAGCCTGGAAATCATCGCCCTTATCCCTGAAAATATCAGCCCACAACAAAAAGCTTTTGGCCATCCAGTACTGGTGTTGTGTTGTTTTATCTGCAAAATCAGCAATCACCTTTTCGGCATTGTCGATTTCTTTGCGCTTATAATAAATTTCGGCTATCCGGAATTTTGATTCGGCGCCTTCAGCACTCTTTACTTCAACAGCCACTTTCTTGAACTCTTCCAGAGCCAGCATCTGTCTGTCGTTTGCCAGCAAAGATTTGGCTTTTGCAAAACGTGTTTCCCTTTCCTGTTCCTGTGAAAGCCTTTCAGTGAGCATTATTTTGTCGGCAAGCTCAATTACTTTGCCATGATCTTCAAGCATGGAATAACATTTTAACAAGCCCATCCGTGCTTCAAGAAGATTGCTTTTTACCTCGGCTACTTCTTCAAGTTTCTGGTAATATCCGGCAGCAGCAGCGTAGTCTTTCAGTCTGAATTTGATTCTGGATGCGCCCAGGAGGGCCGGTTCAGTAAATCGGCTTCTGGGTTTGGAAATCACATAATCAAATGATATCAGTGCTTCCGCATATACATTGGCCCTGTAATTGCAGTCGCCTTTATAAAAATGTGCGTTCAGCAGGAATCTGCCATCGGGATGTTTTTCAATGTAATTCCTCAGGCTTTGTGAAGCACGCGCATAATCGCCGCTCATATAGGTTCTTTCAGCAGTGAGGTAGCTGAGTGAATCCTGTTCCATGAGGTCTGAAGAGGTAAGAACCCCCTTGTTTTTCATGTAAGTGAAATACCCGTCCACATCTTTGTTGTCGACATAAACATTTTTTAACCCGATTTGAGCGTTCTGTGATTCTTCGGTACCCGGGTAATCTTCAATCACTTTTTTATAACAGGTAATGGCATCGTTGTTGCGGTTCTGGTTGAAGTAGAGCATACCCAGGTTCAGCAGTGACTTCTTGACATAACTGCTGGTAGGGTAGTCGCTGATTACCTTCCGGTAATTGATTATGGCATTATCAGGCTGGTTCAGTTTAACAAAACTTTCGGCCATCTGGTAGTAAACATCTGCTTTATATGCTGATTTGGGGAAGGATGTAAGCAGTTGATTCAGTGCGTTGATTTTTTCATTGTCTTTTCCGTTCACTCCCAGTGCCACTGCTTTCTGAAAAAGGGCATAATCGTTTGTTCCGGTACCTGTTCTCAGGGCATTATCATAATACTGGATTGCTTTACTGTATTGTGCCTGTACAAAATAGCAGTCGCCCAACCGGTTATATGCATCATTCAATACATCTTTGCGTCCGATATCCTTCATGGCAGTGAACTTGCCAAACCAAACGGATGCGTTGTCGTACTGTTTCATTGAAAAATAAGCATAGCCCAGGTTGTAATGTGCCATCTGGTATTCTTCAAAAGCCGACATGCCGGGTTGCGCCAGGAATGCATTGAAATGATCGATGGCTTCACCGTAAATCCCTTTCCGGTAATAGGCTTCTCCCATCCAGTAATGACCATAAGCGTAAATCTTGTTATCGAAATTTCCATACTTGCCCGATGATTTGAACATATTGATGGCCTCATCAAAATTCAGATCGCTGAAAAGCTCAAGTCCACGGTAATAAGCAATTTTCTGATAAGCTTTTTTAATATCGGGGCTCATATTCCTGAGTTTTTCAATAGAAGCCAATGCCAGCCTGTAGTTTTTTGCGTTCAGATAGGCAAGGACAAGGTAATTGGTGGCTTCTTCACTTCTTTTTGAGTTGGGATAAAGGTCGAGATATTCATTCAGTGCCTGAACGGCTTCATTAAAAGGTGAAAAATCGAGCTCATAAGTAAGCAACGCATAATTAAAAAGGGCATCCTCACGGATTTCCGGTACAAATTCCATCTTTGATGCGGTTGCAAAAGCCATCCTGGCCTTGTTTTTATCATTCAGTTTCAGATGGCAGTCGGCCAGGTGGTAAAGGGCATTCTGACTCAGTGGTGATTCGCCACCTGAAATCTGTCCGAACAAATTAGCGGCCTTGTCATAGGCCTGTGTTTGGTAATAGGCATAGGCAAGGCTGTATTTATTCTCAGAACTGATAGAGCCTCCGGTTTTAAGGTATTTTTCGAAATAAGGGATGGCTTCTTCATACAGATTGAGCTGTACATAGGATTCGCCGATTATGCGGGCAATTTCGGGTTCTCTTTTTTCCGATACGTTTTCCATAAGTGAGGGGGCGTATTTCACCACCTCGTCATACTTTTTCTGTTTGTAATAAACCTGGGTCAGATAATAAGGTACAATAGGTCCGAAATTGCTATCGTCCCTGAGACGCAGAAATCCTTCCAGGGCAGTTTCGTAGTTGCCCTGTGTGTAATTGATGTGGGAGTAATAGTAAAGGGCAGGAGAGGCATACTTGGTTTCCTGGTCCTTGATCAAACTAAAATCCAGCCGTGCTTTGTCGAGCTCATCCTTTAGAAAAAAGCAGTATCCCCTTTTAAAATGAAATTCCGACTGCTCCTCCAAGGTTAACCTGGAATTATCAACCAACTCATAGTAAATCAGAGCATTGTTATAACTTTTGCGTTGAAAGAAATAGTTGGCCAGGTTATACATGGCTTCATTCCGGTGCGGATTTTCGGGATTGTGGTGAAGAAAACGGATGATCCGTGTTTCTGCATCGTTGTTGAAAAGTTTTACAGCACACATGGCAGAATAAAACTCGCTGTTTGAAAGTTGGTCTGAATTTTCACCGGCATGATCCCGGGCAAAATTGTCGAAAAGCTGCTGTGCAGCACTATACTTACCATTTTCATAGAGTTCCATGGCGTGCCGGTATCCCTGGTCATCCCGGGTGTGGTAAAACGACTGCTGTGCGCCGGTAAGGGTGCACAGTAATAACATAACCAGCATGCTTACAGTGTATTTCCTGTTCATAATTGATATTTTACGATCTAAAATTACGGATTAATAACGTATGAAGTGTCCGGCTTATTCTGTTATAATTAACATCGGGTTGTTAATTATCCGGAAAAATTAATTGATGATTAATACCTACTTTTGAATATTATTAATTGTCAATATTACCTCACTGATGCCAGAAGAATTTGTAATTCAGTTTGAAAACGCCTCTATCTTTCAGGATGATCACCTGGTTTTGACCGGTGTGAATTTTACGCTTTCCCGGGGCGAATTTGTATATCTTATAGGCACCGTTGGTAGCGGAAAGTCGAGCCTGATTAAAACAATTAATGCTGAAGTTCCGTTGAAAACGGGTTCTGCTACAGTTGTGGGCTTTCCACTTGAAAATTTGAAGCCGGGGCAGGTTCCTTACCTGAGAAGAAAACTGGGAATTGTTTTTCAGGATTTTCAATTGCTTACCGACCGTACGGTGCATGATAATCTGCATTTTGTTTTACATGCCACCGGATGGAAAGACAAAGATGCTATGGAGGAAAGGATTAACCAGGTGCTTGGGAAGGTGAGGCTCGAAAACAAAGGCTTCAAAATGCCCCATCAACTATCGGGTGGAGAGCAGCAGCGCGTTGTAATTGCCAGGGCCCTGCTGAACGATCCGGAAGTGATACTGGCTGATGAGCCTACCGGAAACCTGGATCCTGATACATCGGAGACGATCATGGCGCTGCTCAAGGAAATTAGCGGAAGTGGCAGGGCTGTGCTTATGGCCACCCATAACTATACCCTGCTGAAAAAGTACCCTGCACGTACACTCAAATGTGATGACAGCAAGCTGATACAAATCGATGACAACGCCGAGATCGATTTTACCATGCTGGAATAACTTTGTTGTTTGATCCATGATACCATTCCGTGGCCTCCTGCTGAAAATAAGAAACAGCGAATTATTAAAAAACGTGCTGTATTTACTGAGCAGCAACGGACTTGCCCAATTGTTCCCATTTCTCGTTTATCCCTTTATCTCCCGTCTTTATTCAACGGATGCTTTTGGCCAGTTGGCCATAATAGTCAGCATCCACAGTCTGCTGGCATCCATATCTACCGGAAAATACGATCAGGCTATTGCCATTCCCAAAAACAATGATCAGGCCATTCACCTTTTCAATATTGGTGCGAGAATAGCCCTTGGAGTTTCATTTCTTATTCTCCCGGTTGTATTTCTTGTTAAACAAATGGGTACTTCTTTTAGTTTCGGGTCTCAGGTTAACAACTGGTTTTTTGTTTTGGCCATAACGGTTTTCAGCACATCCTGCCTTCAGCTGATTAATGGATGGAGCCTGCGTCATAAGATGTTTACCATTATTGCCGGTTCCACTCTTGTTCTGAGCCTGCTGACATCGGTTTTGAAACTGGCTTTCGGATTCCTTAATGTGCGTGATGGACTGCTCATAGCCTTTGTGGCGGCCCAGGTACTCACCATTGTATATACCTCCTTACGGGTCAGACGGAGTCCTAATCCCCCGGTTTTTGAAACAAGAACCGAAGCAGCTCTTGAAACAGCCGTCATTTATTCGGGCTTTCCCAAATTCTATATGATCAATGCCCTGTTGAACACATTTTCGAGCAACCTGCCCATTTATATGTTTGCTTTTTACTTCTCCAATGACATCATCGGGCAGTTTTCGGTTGCTTTAGCACTTCTTTTTACACCTGTTAACGCTTTTTGCAATTCGTTCAACCAGGTGCTTATGAAGAAAACTCTTGAGATGAGGCAATCCGGAGTTCCGGTTTGGCCGTTTATCAGGAAATTCATCAATAAGATTCTCTCATTTTCGGTTTTACCGGGAATTGTTCTGATGGTGCTCATACCCTGGATTATTGGAATTTACCTGGGCGATCAGTGGACTGATGCCGGCCATTTCAGCCGTTTCCTGATTCCTTATGCCATTGGTGCCATGATGAGCGGATCACTGGGTTTTGTTCCCAATGTTTATGGCAGGCAGCTTACTTCACTTCTTATTTATCTGGTATACCTGGCTTTCCGGATCGCTGCCCTGAGTGCAGGAATACTAATGGACAATGTGTATCTCTCTGTGGGCCTTTATGCATTAATCAGCCTTCTGGCGGTTTCATACCAGGTTTTCTGGTACCGCAACCTGATCATCAAAGGGGATAAAGACCTGAATTGAAACTTTAAACCAACAAAAAGTTGATTGCCAGGCAGCCCGGAATAAGCGTTTTCTGGCTCAAGTGCTTTTTTTTTCATGCCTGAGCATAGGGTATGCTTTGCACATCGTGTCTTAATATCAGAAAAGCTTTTCAAACCAAAACTGAATTGAATTACCATTGAAAAAAATTAAAAGTTACTAACCATACAATATATAAGGTCATGAAAACAACAATTAATAACGCAGTGAAGGGTCTTGCATTGATGCTTATGATGATGGCATTTTCCTCGATGCAGGCCAGCGGCTCCTTTTGGGGCCCGGGAAAAGCAGCCGGCGATACAACCTTTAAAACATTTACCGGCAAGGTAGTAGACAAGGCTAGCAGAAAACCTGTACCTTTTGCCAATGTTTACCTGATTGGCAGCAGTCTGGGTACCGTAACCAACGCCGAAGGAGAGTTTATACTGAAGGTTCCTGTTGGTGAAATGAACCGCAAGATTGGTATATCAAACCTGGGATATAAAAACCTGGTCATCAGTTTTGCCGAGCTGGACAGTAAGGAGAATCTTATCAAACTTGAACTTGCTGCCACACCTCTCGAACAGGTAGTTATCCGAAGTGATGATCCGGTTGAATTGCTGAAGATGGCATACAGGCGCATCCATGAAAACTACAACAACGATCCTGAAATGCAGGTGGGGTTTTATCGTGAGACGGTTAAGCAGAATAAAAACTATGTAGCCGTTGCAGAAGCTGTTCTTGATGTATATAAATCGCCCTACAACAGCCTCTTTGATTATGACCGTGTGAAGATTTTCAGAGGCCGTAAGAGTGAGGATGTCAAAAAAATGGATACGCTGATGTTCAAACTTCAGGGGGGGCCGAGAACAAGTTTCCTGCTCGACATGGTTAAAAATCCAGGCGAAATTCTTTCAGAAGAGTACTTTGAGAAATACATATTCAAATTCGCAGGCTTTGCCAGCATTGACGGACGCGACAACTATGTGATTGAATTTGATCAGCGGCCTGACGTGGAATTGCCCCTCTATAAGGGAACCATTTATTTGGACACCAAGAATATGGCATTTTCCCGCATTGACTTTTCGTTCAGCGATGAAGCTCTGAAAATTGCTGACAATGAACTGGTACGCAAAAAACCCATGGATCTGAAGATTGATGTTCTTGCTGCCGATTACATGATCAACTACAGGGTAATTGATGAAAAATGGTACCTGAATCATGTAAGATCTGAATTGGTTTTCAAATGCAACTGGAAGAAACAACGCTACAATGCCACCTATACCGCTGCATTGGAAATGGCTGTGACCGACAGGAATACAGACAACATCAACAAAGCCAGATACAGGGATCAGGCTAAACAGACTGATATATTTACTGATAAAGTTACCGCTTACAAGGATGAGAATTTCTGGGGTGAATACAATTACATCAAGCCCGAAGAATCAATCGAAAACATCATCCATAAGCTTAACAAAAAACTCAGGTGGGAAACTATTGAGGGGAATTAGCAATACATACAATCATCATCACCGCATGGTCATCCTTGGGGCCATGCGGGATGATTTATTTCAAATGTCTGTGAATATTCGGGTGTGAATAGTAACTTTACGATCCTTGATAAGATGAAGATTGAGGAACCCATAATGGGCAAGACACTTAAGACCAGTACCGAAATGCAATTTCCTTTTCAGGATTTGCAATCGTTTGAAGTATTGTTCAGACAATATTACCAGATGCTTTGTGCTTATGCATACAGGTTTGTCAACAATCCGGAAACGGCCGAGGAAATTGTCCAGGACCTCTTTTACAAGTTGTGGGAACGAAGAGAAGAACTTCAGATTACTTCTTCGGTGAAATCATACTTGTATTCTGCTGTTCACAACCGTTGCCTTAAGTTCATTGAACACCGCAATGTGGAATCCAGGTATAAAAATTATTACCTGATGCATGAATCGGAAGTCGACAGCGAACCTCAGCATTCTGCAGATGTGCATGAGATGCAGGTAATCATTGAAAATACGCTCGATTCCCTTCCCGAAAGATGCGGCAGGATATTCAGGATGAATCGATTTGAAGGTTTGAAATATCAGGAAATTGCCCTGAAATTATCCATATCGGTAAAAACCGTAGAGGCTAATATGGGAAAAGCACTGAAAATGCTCCGGAAGAACCTGAAAAATTATGTTGAAATTGCATAAAAAATTGCAGCGCCATGTTTACAAGAAATAAAACCGACTGGAACCTTTTGGCTAAATACATGGCCGGTGAGGCCGGCGAAAAGGAAGTTCGCGAAGTGATGGATTGGATCGGGAAAAATCCCGGTAACCAGTCGCTATATAACGAGATAAAAACTGACTGGAATAAGATGGATATGATGAACAAGAGATTTGATGTGGATAATGCCTGGAATAAACTTCAAAGCAGAATTCTGGATAAGAAGGAAATTGTTTTACCGGATGAGATTCAGGAATCACGGAAGTCTGTAAACAGATTTCCTGCCTTTCTTCGTATTGCTGCTTCATTTCTGTTACTGGCAGCTGTTGGTGCTGTTTTACTATTTGTTACCAGTCAAACCCGCACGGTGAGCGTGGCAACTTCATTTAATGAAAAGGGAAAGGAAATATCGCTGCCCGATGGCTCCGTAATAATTTTAAATTCCGCTTCATCTGTCAGTTATTCAAACCAATTCGGTAAGAAATCCAGGGAAATTGACCTTAAAGGCGAAGCTTATTTTGAGGTGACTCCCGATAAGCACAAACCGTTTGTTATTTACGCCAATAATGCACAAATCAAAGTGTTGGGAACAAGTTTCAATGTTGATGCAAACGACGCGAAGAACAAGGTGGAGGTTTATGTTACTTCGGGTGTTGTGGAACTTTCAGAAATGACCGATCGGAACAACAAGGTACTGCTGCATCCGGGAAACGCAGGGATGATCAATAACAGAAATGTCAGCGTGACCAGCAAAGGCGATGCAAACTGCCTGGCCTGGAAAACCGGTGACCTCACCTTCCATGCTACCCGGCTGAATGATGTAGCTGCAGTTTTGAATGAAATTTACAATGTGCGTATTGTGATCCGCGAACCGGGTATTGATACCACCCGCATTGAAGGATCGTATCAGAATGATCCCCTGGACCACATACTGCAGATAATTTGCACGCAAAATCATCTGAAAATTGCAAAATCAGATGATACGATTTACCTTTCACGGTAAATAACTAAATCATGTTAACAACGGGCAGGCGTCTAACATTATTCCTCTGGCTGTTTATCTTCTTACCTCCTCTGACTGCGCAGGATTCTCTGCTGTATCAGAGAATTACCATCAGGGATACCTTATGCACTGTTGAGCATGCGCTTAGGATCATTGAAAAACAAACCCGCCTTTCTTTTTCGTATAATACCGGGCTGATCAACAAGAAAAAAACAATCCTGCTCAGCGCCAGGCAGGAAAAGCTCATCGACATCCTCAGGGAGATAACCGACGACGCTGGTCTTGAATACAGCATAATAGGGCGACACCTGGTCATCTACCGTCCGGTCAGAACACGGTCCATAAATCCCGAAAGCAAAATCGATTCGGTTTACTTTTTCGAAATCAGGGGCAGGGTTCTTGACCGAAAGGACGGACTCCCCCTGCCGTTTTCCAGTATTTATCTTCGGGGTAAAAGTATCGGAACCATAAGCAACGAGGAGGGAGAATTCCTGCTCAAACTAAGTTCCTCCGAAATAGGAGAAACCCTTGTTGTTTCTTCTATTGGTTACAAGGATTTTGCCTCACCGGTGGCCTCATTGGTGAACAGCAACACGGATTATGTTCTGAAACCTGATGTGGTATCTATACAGGAAGTTATCATTCGTAAAATTGATCCTGTTTCGCTGTTGCAAAATGCCTCCGGCAGCATCAGACGGAATTACCCGCAACACCCTGCTGTGCTCACTTCATTTTACCGCGAAACAGTCAAACGCGGTAACCGCTATCTGACAGTTTCTGAAGCTGTACTTGAGAATTTCAAATCGAGCTACACCGGATTGGGTACCGACCAGGTTAAGATTCTGAAAGGTCGCAAAAGTGATGATCTGGACAGGCAGGATACCATTATGCTCAAGCTGAAAGCGGGACTTGGTACCATGCTTCTGCTTGATGTAGTGCAGAACAGGCCTGAATTCCTTACTCCTGAATCCCTGAATGATTACAATTTCAAACTGGCCGATATCGTAATTGACGAGGGAAGAGATTACTATGCTGTAGAATTCTCACCCAGATCGGGTTCAGATGCAATCTATGCCGGAAGAATCATTATTGATACCCGGGATATGGCATTCAGATGGGTGGAATTTTACATCAGTCCCGAAAGGCTTGCTCAGGCTACCAAACTCTTCATAGTTAAAAAACCTGCCAAACTGGTTGTCAGAGTCCTCAATGCACAATATAAAGTAGCCTTCCGTAAATCAGGAAGTAAGTATTATCTTAACCTGATTCAGGCTGAAACGGAATTTCGTATCAGAAAAAGGCGCCAGTTAACAGGATCAACCTATGGCACCAAACTGGAAATGGTGGTTACCGATATTGACACCTTGAATGCCGATAGGTTTCCGCAACGCCAGACAGCCAGGCTTAACGAGTTTTTTTCGGATCAGCTGGGTGCTTATGATGAAACCTTTTGGGGTGAATATAATTTTATCACTCCGGAGGAATCGCTGGAGCAGGCAATTATCAGGTTGCAAAGAGCTCAGGCTGAAAAAAAGGAAGAAAGCGGCCAGGAGCAGCATAACAGTAATAATTGATTAACAGTAATACCAGTAACTTTTGAACTTTTGCTACCTTTAATTTGAGAAATATTACCTTTGTCTTGTCTTTTAATCAAATTTTAAAAGATTATGGAAGATATTAAGGGTCAGCAGGTGAAAGACTTTGTTTTGGCGGCCGGTGATTTCTGCCGGCTTCTGGAAAACGCCTCCAAAATGAGAACAGGAGAGTTGTTCAGTGAGCTGCAACATGTGTTGCCCATGTTGTATCTGAAGGCAACCGGTTTGCCCAAGCCGAAATATTGCTATGAGGAAGAACCCACCACCTTTGTCAGGGAAGATGATTATGCACGCGTTCATGATGCCCTGCAACAGAAATTCGATCTTTTTAACGGCATTACCGGTATGTCTCCCGGTTCCCTTCCCAACCAACCTGAACTTATCAGCTTCAGGATGGCGGAAAGTTTTACAGATCTGTATGAAGCGCTTAAGAATTTCGTTAAGCTTTACGAGGTAGGTTTGCCCCAGGCAATGAACGATGCCGTTTGGGTTTGTCATAAAGGTTTTCAGTCGGGTTTCGGATTGAAATTGATTGAAAGTTTGAAATTGCTGCATGAATTGATATATAACAAAGTGAGAACTGGTTCCAGGGCCATTCAGAGTGATGATTTTGAGCCTGCTGAAAATGAGGAAGAGCCCTGGTACTCGGATGATCAAGAAGAGGTTTACGGAGATGATGAATGACAATGGTTATTTTGCCAATATCGAAGATGAATATGTAAGGTCACTGCCTGTTATCAGTTTTCCCGGAGTTATTCACGTAATCGACCATTATACGGATTTTGAAATAGTCAAACCCCTGCTGGCCCATGAAACCTTGCTGGGATTTGATACTGAAACCAAACCCTGCTTCAAAAAAGGACATTACCACCCGGTTGCACTGCTTCAAATTTCTACCCGGGAACAGGCCTTTTTAATCAGACTGAACAGAGTACACCTGCCTGAGTTCATTATCGATATTCTGGAAGACCCAAACATCACCAAAGTGGGTGTTGCTCTTAAGGACGATTTGAACGGACTGAACAAAATAGTTCCTTTTGAACCCGACGGATTTATTGATCTGCAACAGTTTGTCAAACAATTTGGCATTGAAGATAACGGGTTGAAGAAGCTGGTTGCCAATATTTTGAAATTCAGGATATCCAAGAAGTCTCAGACATCGAATTGGGAACAGGAAGTACTTACCCGGGAGCAGCTTGAATATGCTGCAACTGATGCCTGGGTATGCAGGCAAATGTTTGAAGTATTGAGCAACCACCACTAAAATATGACCTGAGACAACCACATGGAAAACTTTGTGAAGATCATACTAAAGCCAGGAAAAGAACAGTCGGTTATGCGCCTGCATCCCTGGATATTCTCGGGAGCCATCAGGCGAATCGACGGATCTCCGGCCGAAGGAGATGTGGTGGAAGTTTTTTCACACGAAGGTGAATACCTGGCCACCGGACATTACCAGATAGGATCCATTATGGTGAGGCTGTTTTCGTTCCGGCAGGTGAATCCGGATTGTGGTTTCTGGAAAGAGAAAATACTGAATGCATATAACCTGCGCAAATCTCTTAACCTTACGGATAACCCTGAGAATAATGTGTACCGCTTGCTACATGGCGAGGGCGACGGAGCACCCGGATTGATTATTGATTTTTACAACGGACTGGTTGTAATGCAGATGCACTCTGTAGGTATGTACAGGATTCGCGAAACCATTGCCGGAGTGATTCAGGAGCTTTATGGCCCCAACCTGGTGGCCATTTACGATAAAAGTGAATCCACTGTTCCTTTCAAAGCCAACCTGGGCGCCAAAAACGGGTTTCTTTACGGCAATCAACAATCAATTGACATCTGCGAAACCGGGTGCCTGTTCCGAATTGATGCGGTAACTGGACAAAAAACCGGTTTTTTCATTGATCAGCGTGAGAACCGCCAGTTGTTAACCAGGTATGTAAAAGACAAACAGGTACTAAACGTATTCTGCTACACAGGTGGTTTTTCGGTATATGCACTGAAGGCCGGCGCTACTCTTGTACATTCGGTCGACAGCTCTGCACAGGCCATGGAACTTACATCAAAGAACGTGCTGCTGAATGGTTTTGACGACAAACGCCACCTTTCAGTTACTACCGATGCTTTTGCCTTTATGAATAACATCAGGGATGCCTATGACGTAATCATCCTGGACCCTCCGGCATTCGCCAAGCACCAGGATGCACTGAATAATGCCCTTCAGGGTTATAAGCGTTTGAATGCCAAAGCTATCGAGCAGATTCGCCCGGGTGGTATACTTTTTACCTTTTCCTGTTCACAAGTGGTCACCAGGGAGAATTTCCGGAAGTCGGTTTTTGCCGCAGCCGCCAACACAGGCAGGCATGTCCGCATTCTGCACCAGCTGACACAGCCGCCCGACCATCCCGTCAGCATTTATCACCCCGAAGGAGAATATTTAAAAGGATTGGTGCTGCAGGTGGAGTAGTAGAATCTGAAGGCAAACAATTCATACAGTTTGAAACCAGCTTCGAGCTGTGAGCTTCGAGCTATGTGCTTCGAGCAAAGAGATGCAATGTAACCTGATTGCTACTGCCCACTGCCTTGGTTCCTTCCTGGCCTGCAGGCAGGTATTGGCTCATAGCTCGAAGCTCATAGCTCATAGCTCGAAGTTCATAGCTCATAGCTCATAGCTCATAGCTC
>JAFGOR010000043.1 GCA_016926375.1 Bacteroidales bacterium | reverse complement strand
GGCTATTGATGCTTGTGGCAATGGAAGCCTGGGGATAACAGAGTTGTGGGCAAAAGATGAGGCAGGATGATTGTATTTTTCAATTACCGCAGACCTGCCGGAAGGGGCGTAAGCAATTGATCAAATCCTTAGCTTAACGGCTATGGGTTGCTCCCTGTTCTTTGAGGTACAGCTTTATTGCAGTTTTTACTGATTCTTCCAATGAAATAAAACTGATTCCGGTAGCTTCCCGAACCTTATCATTTGAATAAGCCAGATTTTCGGCTGCAATCCTTAATGTCTGGTTGTCAATCCGGGGAGGAAGTCCGGTTATCACACTTCTCAGAAATTCAGCACCAACAGCAATTTTCCCCAATGCCGGACTGATAACCCGCGAAGGCCTGGGTTTATCAAGGGCGTCGGCAATAAGATTCAGGTATCTACGGTGGGTAATATTCTCCGAACTGATGATGAATCTTTCCCTGTTTTGGGTACCTTCGGTAAGCATAACCATAACCCGGGCAACATCACGTACATCTACATAGCCTGAAGATCCCGAAGGATAATACTTAAGGCCCTTTTGAACACGTGATAAGAGCTCTTTGCCCGGGCCCAGCCACATTCCAGGACCAGTAATCACGGAAGGATTCACAATTACAGCATTCAATCCTTCATGAATACCTCGCCATACTTCCATTTCGCCTAAAAATTTGCTCCTGCTATACGCCGAAGCCGAATCAGATTGCTTCCAGATTAGCTTTTCATCTGTCAGGGCAGGACTTTCAGCTACACCCAGTGCCGCAATAGAGCTGACATGACAAAGTTTATCAACTCCATTTTCAATACAGGCATTCACCAGGTTGGCTGTACCTTTTACATTAATACTGTTAAGCTTTTTCCTGTTGCTGTTTCTAAATGAGACCAACCCGGCAACATGATAAACCTGGTTGATTTTTTTCATTGAGGCATTCAGCGAATCATAGTCAAGAATATCGGACTGTATCCATTCGATTTTTTCAAACAGTTGTTGGGGTTCAGGTTCATAATAAGAAAAGACGCTCCTGACCAGAGAAATCCTGTTGCTGTTTCGATAAATTGCCTTAACGGTTTTACCTGCTTGGGTAAGCTCAAGGAGCAAGTGTGCCCCCAGGTAGCCCGTTGACCCGGTAACCAGTATCATATTTTAAAAATCCATTTCCCTTATCAGGTTGGAAAACAGTCTGATCAGATTAACTTCAGCTTTCGATGCGATTTCCAATATGTCCTCAAGTTTTGTTGCCACCAGGTGATCTGGATCGCATTCATCTGTCAACACTGAAATTGCGGCACAAGGCAGTTGCATATGATTGGCCACAATCACTTCAGGTACTGTAGACATGCCAACTGCATCGGCAAAGTTTGCGAACATCCTGTATTCAGCTCTGGTCTCAAGATTCGGACCCATTACGGAAAGATATACTCCCTGATGAAGCGTTATCGACTCCCTTTTGGCGATCTCAATCAGTTTGCTGTTAATTTTTTGGGAATAAGGACAACTCATGTCCGGGAAGCGTGGCCCGAATTCTTCCTGGTTTTTCCCCCTTAAGGGATTATCAGGAAGCATATTGATGTGGTCATCAATAAGCATCAGGCTTCCTTTTTTGAAGTTCAGATTCAAAGCACCTGCTGCATTGGAGAGTAACAGGTACTTGACCCCCAGCAATTTCATTATTCTTATGGGATAGGTGACCTGTTGCATCGAATAACCTTCATAATAATGAAACCGGCCTTGCATTGCCAGGATCATCCTGCCATGCAATTTCCCGTAAATCAGTTTTCCGGAATGTGATTCTACTGTTGACAGCGGGAAATGAGGAATACTGCCATAGTCAATGGTATTTAAAATCTCAGGTTCATTCACCATCTTACCCAGTCCGGTACCCAAAACAATTCCGATCTCCGGGGCCAATATGCCCTGAGATTTCAGGAATTCAACTGTTTGATTTATTTTCTCAGAGGTTTCCATGCACATGAAATCGAATATAATATCAAGTAATTTACCTTTCTATCTCCATCAGAATGTCATCCTTTGCCACTGAATCTCCAGGTTTTACCAATATGCCGCGAACTTTTCCGGTTACCATGGCAATAATTTCATTCTGCATTTTCATGGCTTCCAATATCAGTACTGCTTCTCCTTCTTTCACACTTGCTTTTTCCTCTACCAGCAATTCTACAATCTTTCCCGGCATCGGAGCTGTAACCGTTTCTATCTTATTTGTGTGCTTGAATTTTTCCAGGTACTTTCTTCTTTTGTAGGAAATCGGGGATTCAATGGTGAAATGATAACTCAGTCCGTTCAGCTGAACCGTATAATTGTTTTGATTTTTTTCAATGATTTCAGCCAGGTACTTTTTGTTTTTGTACTCAATTACGGTAAATCCTTCTTCATCTTCGAAAATCTTTACATCTTCATTTTGCCCGTTAATTTTAAGCTCTTCGCTAAAGACGTTACGGATCAGATATTTTTTGCCTCCCGGTGTAACCGCAAAATACTCCGGTTCAATTTTCTTTTTTGGTTTAAGCAACTTCATAATGTAAGTATTATAATGACTTAAGGCGCTTATTCAATACCCATGGACTGATATTCCGGCCACGTTCAAAATCAGGCCTGGCTGTTCGGTTTGTTTCCAACTCAGCTGCAAAATCAAAAGCAGCTACATATGCGGCCAGCATTTCATCCTCCTCATCATGATAAAACAATTTTTCCATGTCCTTTTCGATGAAAGAAGTATTGAAATCCCCTTTCCTGAATTTTTTATTGTTCAGCACAGCCAGGCAAAAGGGAATGGTAGTTTTGATACCCCTGATCCAAACTTTTTTAAGCGCCAGAATTGCTGTGGAAATAGCCTTATCACGGGTTTCGGCATGAACAATCAGTTTGGCCACCATCGAGTCAAAATAGGGCGTAATAACGGAATAATTGGTTATTCCCGTGTCAATCCTGATGTTCTTTCCTTTGGGAAAGGAAACCTTCTCAATGATCCCCAGATTTGGTGAAAATCCGGCCTGAACATCCTCGGCATTGATCCGGCACTCAATTGCCCATCCGGTTAATCTGACATCCTGCTGCCGGATATTTAGCTCCTGTCCTTCAGCTATCCTGATCTGCCATTCAACAAGGTCAACACCAGAAACCATTTCAGTAACCGGATGCTCAACCTGTATCCTTGTATTCATCTCCATAAAGAAGTAATTCCTGTCGGCATCAAGTAAAAATTCAACCGTTCCGGCTGAGTAATAATTAACCGCCTTTGCAATATTGATGGCAGCCAAACCCATTTCATTGCGGAGCTTTTCATCCAAAGCAACTGAAGGTGACTCTTCAATCAATTTCTGATGTTTTCGTTGAATGGAACATTCTCTTTCGCCCAGGTGGACATAGTTGCCATGCCGGTCTCCCAATATCTGGAATTCAATATGCCTTGGATTTCTTACGTATTTTTCAATAAAAAGGGAGGAATCATTGAATGCCTTTTCCGATTCATTGGCTGCCATTTTAAACATCTTCTCCATATTGGCAGCCTTCTCAACAATACGCATACCCCTTCCTCCTCCTCCGGCAGCGGCTTTAAGAATTACAGGATAGCCGATTCGGGCAGCAATATCTGCAGCTTCCCGGGGATTCTTAACATTTCCCTGACTGCCCTGCAACAGGGGCACCTGGTGCTTCTGAGCAATTTGTTTGGCAATGGTTTTATTACCCATCTTATTAATGGCAGAAGCCGAAGGGCCTATGAAGATGATTCCTTCTTCTTCACAACGCCGGGCGAAATAAGGATTCTCCGCAAGAAAACCATACCCCGGATGAACGGCATCGGCCTTATATTGCCGGATAGCTTCAATGATCCTTTCAGCATCAAGAAACTCAGGAATTTCATCAAATGATTCGGAAAAGTCGATTACATCGTCAACCACCCTGAGGTATAAAGCATTCGGTTCCTTTGCGGTTTTAATACCAAAGGTCTTAATTCCCAACTTTTTGGCCGATTCCGCAATTCTAACAGCAATTTCACCACGATTGGCTATCAACAGGCTTTGAATTTTCATCCTGAAAATGTTTATAGGAATTAACTAATTATTAGTTCATTATAAAGGTATGTTACCATGCTTTCGGGAAGGAACACTGACATGCTTGTTCTCCAGAGCTTCAAAGGCAGAAATAAGCTTCTTGCGGGTAATCGCCGGATCAATAACCTCATCAATGTAACCTTTGTCGTCAGCAACATAAGGATTGGCTATTTCGTCCCTGTACTTAATGGCAAGCTCTTTCTTAAGCCTGGCCGGATCCCCTGATTCAATCAACTCTTTCCGGTATAAAATAGAGACAGCTCCTTCAGGCCCCATAACGGCAATTTCAGCAGAAGGCCATGCAAAGTTAAAATCACCTCCCAGGTTTTTGCTGTTCATTACACAATAAGCTCCTCCATAAGACTTTCTGAGAATAACCGTAATCTTGGGAACTGTGGCGTCAGCATAGGCATATAAGAGTTTTGCACCATGCCGGATGATCCCGTTGTGCTCCTGATCAACTCCGGGTAGAAATCCGGGAACATCTTCCAATGTAAGCAACGGAATATTAAAAGAGTCACAGAACCGGATGAAGCGTGCCGCTTTTACCGAAGAATTAATGTCGAGCGTGCCCGCCAATACCTTTGGTTGATTGGCTATGATACCGATCGCTTTTCCCCGAAGACGACTAAAACCAACAACAACATTCTGTGCAAAATAAGTAGATACTTCAAAAAAACTGTTCCTGTCAACAATGAGATTTATAACCTCTTTAATGTCATATGG
>JAFGOR010000288.1 GCA_016926375.1 Bacteroidales bacterium | reverse complement strand
GGATCAATCCCCAGTTTTTTCGCTGCTCCCAAATAGAGTGCAGGGTGGGGCTTGCCATACTCTTCGTTTTCTGAGGAGCTGATTATTTTATAGAATTCGAACAGATGAAATTTCTTAAGTGCTGTGGTAATCAGTTTTAGCGGCGAAGATGAGGCTACTGACACCGGCAATTTTCTGTCAACAAAAAACTGAAGCACGTCAAGGTATCCTTCCTGCAGGTCCGCTCTTTCTAAAATCAATGACTGCATTGATTCCATGATTTCCTTGTAAAGCTGAAAAGAACTTTTACCCGTCCACCTGTATGTATTATACCAGTATTGAATGGTATCCTGGGTATTCAGTCCGGTTGTCTGCCGGCACATCTCAGGCGTCAACTCCACACCAACTGATTTGAAAACATTTCTCTCTGCTTCAACCCATAAGGGTTCCGAGTTGATGATAATCCCGTCAAAATCGAAGATTACAGCTTTAATCATGTATCGTAAATTGTTTAAACGTTTGCAACTCTTATAATATCAGCAAAAACACCGGCCGCTGTTACATCGGCACCGGCACCGTATCCCCTGATTACCATAGGTTGTTCGCAATAACGCAACGTGGTTATCAGGATGATGTTATTACTGCCTTCGAGCGGATAAGCAGGATGCGTCATATCCACCTCCATCAGCTCAATAGCGGCCTTGCCATTGTTGAGGCGCGCAACAAACCGCAGTTTTTTGTTTTCCGCGAATAGTTTTTTTCTGCGATCTTCAAAAGAAGTATCGTATTGGGCAATTGATTTCCAGAAGTCATCGAGGGTGCCACTAAAGCAGTTTTCGGGAAGGAAGGGAATAATTTCTATGTCTTCTGCTTCCAGCGGGTAGCCCGATTCGCGTGCCAAAATAAGCAGTTTTCGCTTCACATCTGTTCCGCTCAGGTCAATCCGGGGATCGGGTTCGGCAAAGCCTGCATCCATAGCCATGTGAACTGCCTTGCTCAATGGAATATCTTTGCTGATGGTATTAAAAATGAAGTTAAGCGTGCCGGAAAGCACTGCTTCAAGTTTCAGAATTTTATCCCCGCTCCGGATCAAATCGTTGAGTGTGCTGATAATCGGGAGTCCCGCACCAACATTGGTTTCGTACATAAACTTAACGTTGTTTTCACGGGATGCTCTTTTCAATTTGTCATAGGCGTCATATTCTGAGGAACAGGCTATTTTGTTGGAGGTAACCACTGAAATAAACGAATTAAGCACCTTATGATACGTGGCAGCAATTTGTGCATCGGCTGTACAGTCGATGAATACACTGTTTCTGAAATTCAGGTATTGCATTTTCTGAATGAACAGTTCGATGTCGGCCCGCTCACCCTGCTTTTCCATTTCACTGGTATAATTTTTCAGGTCAATGCCTTCGGGGTTCATCAGCATCAGTTTTGATCGGCAGATGCCAATAACATTTATCTTCAGATGGTGATCCTGGAGCAATATTTCCTGCTGGTTCTGAATTTGTTTAAGCAGGCTGCCGCCAACAGTTCCCGTACCTGCCAGGTATAGGTGCAATTCACGGTAATGCGAAAGGAAGAACCCCTCGTGTATCACATTCAAGGCTTTGCGCAAGCCATCTTTACGGATTACAATAGAAATGTTCAGTTCAGACGATCCTTGTGCAGTGGCTATTACGCTGATGCCGTTTCTGCCAAGAGAAGTGAAGAGATTGGCAGAAATACCGGGTCTGTTCTTCATTTGTTCACCCACAATGGCAATAACTGACAGTTCTTTCTCAACCAATACGTTCAGCTCGTTCCGGGTTTTTATTTCAACCTCAAATTCCTGCTGGATGGCTTTTAATGCTCTTTCAGAATCCTGAGGAATCAGTGCAAAAGTTATGGAGTACTCAGAGGAAGCCTGGGTAATCAGAATGATGTTCACATCCGTACGGGCCAGGGTTCCAAAAAGTCGCGACGATATTCCTTTAACACCAACCATTCCGGCTCCCTGCAACGTAATGAGGTCAATGTTGTCGATAGATGATATGCCCTTGATTGGAGAAGCACCTGGTTTGCCGCTTTCTTTAGAAATCAGCGTACCCTTTCCATTTGGATTGGCAATATTTTTAATGACAACCTCAATATTCTTCCGGTATACCGGATGAATGGTGGGGGTGTATATCACTTCGGCACCAAAGTGAGATAATTCCATGGCCTCGGCATAACTCATCCGTTCAATAGCCAGCGCTTTTTTTACCTTATTGGGATCAGCCGTCATAAAACCATCTACATTGGTCCATATTTCGAGCTGGTTCACATCAAGTGCCGCGGCAATTATTGCTGCGGTATAATCCGACCCGCCTCTTCCCAGGGTGGTAATGTGACTGTGTTCGCTGCTGGCAATAAAACCGGGGACTACACCTGTTTTTTTGTAATTGTTAAACTGGGCCCGGATCAGCCGATCGGTCAAGGGGAAGTTCACATGGGCATTACCGTAATTGTCATCGGTTTTAATCATCAGCTTGGCATCGAGCACCTCACCATTATCAATTACTTTGCTCACAATGTAAGTCGACATGATCTCCCCGAAGCTGAGAATCTTGTCCTGTATTTTTGGCGTCAGGTCGTTCAGTTGGTAAACGCCGTTAATAATGCTGATCAGATCTTTAAGCCAGGCGCTGATCTTCGACAATACCTGGTCGCGCATAGGCTCTTCAAACAAACTGTTGATGATCTCCACATGCTTGTTTTCGATTTCCGTATGCAACCTGAAAAAGTTCATGTCCCTTGATGCGGCAGCTGAAGATAGCTCGAGAAGCTTGTCGGTGATGCCGTGAAATGCTGATACAACTATTACTACAGGCTCTTTCTGTGATTCTACTATTTGTTTTACCCTTAGGATATTCTCGGCGGAACCAATTGCATAACCACCAAATTTCAGCACTTTCATGATAAGGTATGTTAACGGTTGAGGCCCTAAAAATACTACAAAAATAGGGATAAGAAAAATACTGCCGGAACAAGTTGGTGAAGATGATTAAGAAGATTGTCATTTAGCCATACGCTATTCTATTTGCAGCATGTTTTAGGGGTATTCGATAATATGAAATGTTCATTCTGACAGTTTTAACACAAAAAAAGGGTGCGCAATTTGCACACCCTTTTTTATATGAACATTCATCATAGGTTATTTAACAAGTAATTTTTGTGCATATCTTCCCTTAGCAGTTTCTACCTGAAGGAAGTAAACACCTG
>JAFGOR010000287.1 GCA_016926375.1 Bacteroidales bacterium | reverse complement strand
TTAATCATGGTAAATAAACATCTTACAACTTATAACATCTTCATTATTAACGATAAATGAGCATTAGCTTGATGGCTATGCCTCCAGAGGGGGACATCGTACTTACCATCTGGATTGCAAAGCCAAAACTTATATTTCAAATTTAATACATCTAACAAATCAAATCTTATATAATTCTTCTCTGGTTGTGAAATTCATTCATGTCAAATTAGAAGGCCGAATTAGTTAAAGCGTTGATTAAAAGCTAAATATTATAATAAAATTGACGCTTATGCCTGAAAGGGCGTAAGCAAATATTCAAATACCAAGCTGAAGGCTATGGTGCATTCACAACGTCAGTCTTCTTGCGCCACCACTAAAGCTATGGCGGCACGCGGTTGGTTCCTTTCCGTGGCGACAAAAAGTGACAGAAAAGCTTGTGGCAAAGCTCCCGGATGATTGTCTGTTTCTTATAAAATATTCCATACCTTTATTCAGTTATATAGGTTAACCAAATCTATCATTTATGTAAATTTTAGATCTATGAAAAAAATATCTATCTACCTGATTCTTTTTGCTTTAACTACTTCTGCATTCAGCCAGTCGGCTGTTAAGGCAACCATTCGCCTGAAAAACGGAAAAACCATTGAGGCACATCATTTTGGCAAGCTGGTGTGTGAATCCAACCGCACTGCTTACAATTTTACCATCCTCAGGGGCAAATTCCACGATACGCATACCGAAATCAGTGATTACAAGGATATTGCCAAACTCTCATTTGCAGGATTTACAGCTGCTCCTGCTCCTTCCGTGGGGAACCAGAAAGGTACCATCACCGCTATGAAGAAAAACGGCGTCAGCGTGACGCTTGAACAGGCTGAACTGGTCATGTCGTGCTTCAGTCCTGCCGACCGCTACAATGAAATTCACGTACAGGTCATCAACCCGCTTACAGATGAAAAGACGGATGTGACCGTGGAGATGCGGAATCTTGAATCGATTACGTTTTAAGACCTGACACCTCACCCCTTGCCCCGCTGAGCGTAGTTTGTAACTACGCTCCCATTAGACCGACTCAGGGAGTGAGGTATTTTACTTCGTCTTATCCGGAAATGGAGGAACAGGCGTGATGTATTTGTTGTAAGCTTTCATTTCCTCCAGGATCACTTCAATGGCCTTATTCAGCTGGGTGTCTTCGCCTTTGTATTCCTTTGCCGGATCATTGTCCAGGAAAATGTCGGGTTCTACGCCGTATCCCTCAATGGGCCAGCTTTTGCCATCCGCACTGTAACTGGCAAATTCGGGTTTGTTGATCTGTCCGCCGTCAATTAAAGGCAGTGATCCCCGGATACCCACAACACCACCCCAGGTTCTTACGCCAATAACCTTACCCATTTTCAGTGTTTTGAACCGGTAGGCGAACAGGTCGCCGTCTGAAGCAGAGTAATTATCAATCAGCAATACCTTGGGACCTACAAAGGCACCGGTAGGATTTTGCGTTCCCCTTGTTTGGTTTCGCGACATACCAATCAGCAGCATTTCCCGGTTGAGCCGCTCGATGATCATGGGTGAAACATTGCCGCCCCCATTGCCCCGGTCGTCAATGATCAGTCCTTTTTTCATGATCTGGGGATAATAGTGTTTGATGAATTCGTTAAGTCCTTCAGAACTCATGTCGGGTATATGAATGTAGCCTACCTGTCCTTTTGTAGCTGCTGACACCTTGCGGATGTTATCCTGCACCCAGTTGTAATAATACAACGATGACTCATCGGCAATTGGCACTACAACCGACTTCCGGCTGCCTGCCAGTTCGGATTTCGAATTAACAGTCAGTTCAATCTTCCTGTCGGCCAAACCAACTAATGCAGCATGGATATCCTTCATCTGGTTGGTGGGATTTCCGTTGATGGCAATAATAAAATCACCTTCCTTCACGTCCACACCCACTTCAGCCAAAGGTGACCGCAGCGTCTCACTCCAGTTGGCGCCTTGAATAATTTCATCAATGCGGTAGTATCCCGAAGCATCCCGGCTCAGTTTTGCCCCAAGCAGTCCGGTTTTAATCCGCTCTGCCTTGGGCTTGTCCCCGCTCTGCACATAAGCATGCCCCACATTCAGCTCCGCTACCATCTCTCCTATCAGGTAGGTAAGATCATCGCGATGCCTTACGTATGGAAGCAAGCCTGCGTATTTGTCATGAATGGCCTTCCAGTTGGTTCCGTGCATGTTCGGATCATAAAAGAAATCGCGCATGTGCCTCCAGCTTTCATCGAAAACCTGTTTCCATTCGGCTTCCAGATCCACCCATACCTTCATGCCCGATAAATCAACGGTTTCCTTTAATTCAACCGGAGCAGCCGGTAAATCAATTACAGCATAAGTATTGTCCTTTTTAACCAGCATCTTTTTGCCATTCTGCGTAATGATAAAGCTCATCCCGCTGCCCAATACCTTTTCTTCTTTCTCCTCTAAATCGAAGGTGCGCATAGTTGCTTTTTCAGCACCTTCCGCCATTTCCAGGTAATATACCTTCTGTCCGACACATTCCAGGGAGTAATAATTGGAAGCCTTAACCGGTATTTCCACAACCCGCGCCTGAATGCCCTCCACGTCAATCTTTACTTCCACAGCCTTGTCCTCTTCGGTTTTTGCCGATGCTTTATCCGGTTTGGCTGCCGGATCAGGTTTCTCCTCGGGAGCGGCAATTTTCACCACGTCGTCTTTGGCAGCAAAGGGTGATTTTTCCGATTTAGAAAGCACCGTCAGATAAATCTTGTCCATATTGGCATAGGCATGATTCCATTCCGTGTCGCTGTATATGGGATCAAACGTACGGGCAGAGACAAAAAGCAGGTACTTGCCATCGCGACTGAAAACAGGGGATGTGCTTTCATACCAGCCATCGGTTACTTCAGTTTTTGCCTTGGATGCCAGGTTGTACAATACAATTTTGTTGAAGTTGTCTATTTCAGGCTTCGAATAAGTGATCCATTTGCTGTCAGGTGCCCAGCTGAAGCTGTATATCTCTCCGGCATCTGATTGCTCCACAAGTTGTACTTCCTTTGTCTGCACATCCACATACTGAAGCCTGAATTTCTTGTCATTCCACAGTATCTTTTTGCTATCAGGCGACCAGAGCAGATCAAACGGATAGGTGTCGGCATTACTGGTAAGCTGAATCGGCTGTGAAGAGCCGTCCTGTGCCTGAATGAATATTTCAAACTCGCCTGTTTTATCTGAAAAATAGGCGATGTACTTACCATCGGGCGACCATGAAGCGTTTCGCTCGTGGGTGCCGGAGCTTTGCGTCAAATTCCGGGTTATCCCTTCCTTTGCCGGAAGCGTAAATACATCTCCCCTGGCTCCCAACGCCACTCTTTCACCACCCGGCGATACATCCCATGAATTGACTGATTTCGACGCGTCCCTGAAACCATCACGGGCACTGGGGATTTCGTTATTGATCTGAACAGGTACTTTTTTTACCTCTTTTGTGGCAAATTCATATAAATACAGCTCGCCGCCCTTTTCAAAAGCAATGGCATCATCTCCCAGTGAAGGGAACTTGATGTCGTAATCGGTAAAATGGGTCA
>JAFGOR010000286.1 GCA_016926375.1 Bacteroidales bacterium | reverse complement strand
TGATCAATGGCTGTTTTGCTGTTGAAGATAACTGCCGTATGGGCCAGAATATCAACTCTTTGCTTTCTGAAATCCTTGCATGAAACGCCCTCAACATGGCTGAAGGGCTGAAAGTCTATTTTCACATTATTTTTTTCAGCCAGATCAAAATAAGGAGACTTTTCAGATTCAGGTCGAGGCTGAGAAACTAGAATTCTCTTAATCTTCATAAGGACGTTTCTTCTTTGTTAGTTACTCTGTATCAATGCTATAACAAATTTATACCCAAGAAGAAAGGGTAAAATTTCAAGCGTACAAAGGTACAAAATCAAATAGAATATTAAAATATCTCGTCGAATAATAATTTGATATGCCCGTACCAACTTCCAGAGAAAGGCCAGGAGAAAGGCGGCAACGCCCATAATGAGCAATACCGGCATGAGTGGGTTGGGCAGATAATGTGTCATAACCACTACCGGAAACAATACAATCCCCAAGCCCTTGTTCACCACAAAGGTACTGTGCAGGTATTCACTGAACAAACTGCGTGAAAGGAAAAGAAAGCCCGTAAATTTCAACATAATAATACGGAACAGTGCATACAGGATCACTAAATTGAAAAGAATCAGGAAAAACCGGATCCCGGAAGCCCCTGATATTGACAAGCCTTTAAAATCAATCAGTTCATACAGAAAAACGGAAAAAACAATCAGGTATATGAAATCGAGAACTGTGGAAACACGTTGCGACAATACATTTTTCTCCTCCAGGAGTTTGGCGCTCATGTGAAAGCTGACCAGCGCATTACCCAATGTTGCAAAAAACTTGCTGTAAAAAATCCGGATCCAGACAAACAGAACTACCAGCAAAAGAAAGATGCCCAGCAGCCAGTCGTGTGTAGCAGGAATTCTTTTCTGTAATTGAATCTCAGGTGGTTGTACTGATGCGTTTGCAAAGGTCTCCGTACGATGATTGGACAATCCTTTCACAATGCCGCTGAGACCATTGTCCTGCAGAAAATTTCTTCCGGTGTTCCAGGTGTCAGAAACCGGTTCTTCTTTTAAAACAACATGGGTTTCAACAGCTTCCTTTAACTGAATTACCGGAGTTGTCGCAATTGTTTGCTGAACGTCAGGGCGAACGGGCTGTGGCAACAACATACCGTTGGCAGAATCTGCCGAAGGAATAACGGTCTCATTCCCTGCTGACTCAAGGGAACTTATGGTATCAGGCCGCTGAGGTACATAAACGGTATCCTGCAGGAATTGATGATTTGGTTGTGTTGCCATACCCCAATTTACGGTAATTGGGCACAAAGATAAGAAATCAGCAGATTCACAAACCAGGATACAGGATGAAAGAATGAACATATCCACATCAGGCGAAATTTTTTCTGCCTGCGTTAAGGTTTCTTTGCGCTCAATTTGGGATTGTTGTGATGCCGGGTATGATCGCGTTCCGACTTTTTTTGCAGGTTGGCCTCAAGGGCCGACTCCAGGTCAACTCCTGTTTGATTGGCCAGGCAGATCAATACAAATAACACATCAGCCATTTCATCTGACAAGGTGCTGTTACTTTCGGTGGACTTTGCTGATTGTTCCCCGAATTGCCGGGCCACAACCCGGGCCAGTTCGCCAGTCTCCTCCATCAGCAAAGCCAGGTTGGTAAGCTCATTGAAATAGCGGACTCCGTATTGACGAATCCATTGATCCACCCTTTTTTGTGCATCCTGTATGGTCATTATTCCCTAATTTTAGTATCTATAATAATGGTAACCGGACCATCATTCAAAAGCCGGACCTGCATGTCGGCTCCAAATTCTCCCGATTTCACCGGCTTCCCCAAATCAGCGGATAACCTGTTGAGAAAATTTTCATAAAGAGGAATTGCCGTTTCAGGTTTTGAAGCCTTGATGAAGGATGGCCTGTTTCCCTTTTTGGTGCTGGCATGGAGCGTAAACTGGCTCACAGCAAGCACCTCTCCTTCGGCTTCCTGAACCGACAAATTCATCAGGTTCTGATGATCGGCAAAGATCCGCAGCCTGGAAATTTTGCCTGAAAGCCACTCAACATCCTCAAAATTATCCGAATCTTCAACTCCTATAAGCACCAGCAGGCCTTTGCCAATAGCAACCTTTTCCCTGCCGTTAATGGTCACCGAAGCTTCACTAACACGTTGTACAACTGCCCGCATCTGTTTAATGGTTGTTGAAGCAAAAATACTACTTTAAACCATACCGGCTTCCGGATGATCATGATACTTTCGGCACTTCGTAGCGGTTTTTTACCGGTGTATAACGTTCGCTTACCGATTATTTTCATTTTTTTACTACTATGTTTTGCATATTACTATCTTTTGTATATATCTTTGCATTGTAGTTTTGTATTTATAACATAGTATTAAAAATAATAACACCATGAAAAAAACATTTTCTGTAAACCTGGGCAACCGGGTATACAATATTGATGAAGATGCCTATGTAAGGCTCAAGGCTTATCTTGACAGAATTGAGGGGTACTTTTCCGATCAGAAAGAAAGGGAAGATATCATCAACGACATTGAAATGCGGTTGGCCGAATTGTTTTCGGAACGTATTGATGCCATCAGGCAGGTAATCAACCTGAAGGATGTGGAAGAAGCTGTAAGGATCATGGGAGATCCCCAGGAAATTGCAGGAGAAAAGGGAAAAACCGAAAATGATCATGCTCAAAACTACTATGAAAGGGGCTCCCGTTCCAGAAGGCTTTACCGGGATCCTGACAATCGCGTATTAGGCGGTGTTTGTGGTGGGCTCGGTGCCTATCTCGACGTCGACCCGGTGATCATCAGGGTCATTCTTGCAGTATTATTTCTGGCTGCAGGCTTTGGCCTGCTGATATACATCATCATGTGGATTGTTGTTCC
>JAFGOR010000285.1 GCA_016926375.1 Bacteroidales bacterium | reverse complement strand
GGCACCAAAACCCTAAACGTAGTTGATGGAACCAAATTGAAGGTACTGTTGGTCCGCGATGCGTGTGATGATGATTGTTACGTGATTGAAGGCGAGTCGATAAATGCCACCATCAAAGAAGAATACCTTGATTTTTGATACTTACTGCATCATCACAATATCCACTGTTGAATAACCAGGTTTCTTGTCTTTGTACTTTATCAGGATATCGTAAAAGGCAGTTTTTCCACAAACAAATCCAACTGTTTCAAAATACTTCTCTCCAACTGAGTTGGTAAGTACCAGGTTATCGGCATCAAGAAGTTCAATTACAGCTTTACCTGCAAAATTCTCGCGGTTGTTGATTATTTTAAATTTATAGGTAGTTCCCTTATTTAGCTTTATGGTCATGAAATATTCGTTTTCGTAATCTTTGTCACTCACCTGGCTAAGTTTAAACTCAATTTGCTTGACAAAAATTTCTTTTTGCTGCGCACAAATCTTACCTGACCCGATTGACAAAACTGCAATTAAAATGAATAACTGCCTCATGATCTGTATAATTAAAATCCAAAATTAACTAAAGATAGCTTCAAAAAAAGTAATGTTGTAAAAACTAATTAACAGGTTTAAGAGATAACCAGTCAAAATCGCTGTCAAGCATGATCAATTTTGCGTTTTCAGAAACCCTGTTGGTTTCCGATTTGGAAAGCTTCATGACAGTTTTCTCTAGCTTTGATTTGTAAAACTTTTGGGTAAGCCCTTTGCAGGCGGTTTTACCATTTCTCATATAAAATAAGGCCTTAACCTGCCTTTTTTCATCAGTGCTTTTCAGGCTTAGCTCAAGAGCTGTAAGCCTGTTCCAGGGTTTGGCAACGGCCTGCCACCATTTTTTTGCCTTTTCAATGCTTAAAGTGCGGATCAGCTTTCTTTTTTCAGTTTCATCCAGCTTGTCGGTATTGTTGCGGTTTGTTTGAATGCCATAGTAATCGGGAAAAGTTTTGCTGATGAAACCAATAAGCTCTTCGGCAGGTAAATGTATACCCGAAAAGCCAAAATTATTGAAAGTAAGTTCTTCCAGCAGCCAACCTGCACGAACACAAATATTATCAATATCATAATCAATGATCTGACCATGTCCGTAATACTTTTCCGCACCGGGGAAAATCAAATCGCCTGTATTCTCAAGCTTATTCACCCGGCAATCGTCCATAATCCTCAGTATTTCGGGTATGGACTCGGAACCCAGATTTTCGATTTTCTCTTTGGCTGCCAGAACAACCGGCCAATCGCTCGACAGAAATTCTCCCATGAGTTGCTTAATGGGTTCTCCTTTGACGTTGCCGAATAGATTTTGCGCCAGCAGGCATAGAGCCAGGTAAAGAACTGATTTTTTCATGATTAACCGCATCTTAGGTTATTGTTATTCCGATAATACGAAAATTGTTTTAAAGGGTTTATTTATTGCTGAATATTTTCAAGTTATGAGCTATATCAGGTTATTGAACCTGGTATTGATCACATGCAAGTCATCCTAACCGTTGATTGGATCTAATCCTGGACGATTCATATTTTCAGGACAATTATGGCCGGTTGTAATCTGGTCTTAAAATCTTGTTACATACCAAAAAGGCATTATATTAGCAAAGTTTTAAGAAGCGAAATTCATGCGCCAGATCAATTGGGGAATTATCGGATGTGGTAATGTTACAGAATTGAAAAGCGGTCCTGCCTTTAACAAGGTACATGGATCACAGGTGCTTGCCGTAATGAGGCGCAACTCGGAAAAAGCCGAGGATTACGCTGTACGGCACCATATTCCTTCCTGGTATGATAATGCGGATGAATTGATCAACGACCCCGACATTAATGCTGTATATATTGCCACGCCACCTTCCAGTCATGCCGGATATGCCATTCATGCCATGGAGAAAGGTAAGGCAGTTTACGTAGAAAAGCCCATGGCAGCTAACTACAGCGATTGCCTGAACATGTATAACACATCACTTCAAACTGGGATGCCCCTTTACGTGGCATATTACCGCAGGTACCTTCCATATTTCATCAAAGTGAAGGAAATTATTGAAAAAAAACTATTGGGTGATCTGCTGTATGTTCAGGTGGATTTTCATGTTGCTCCAAGACCCGAAGATTTCAACCCGGAATCATTGCCCTGGCGTTTGAAACCTGATGTTTCGGGTGGCGGTTATTTTTACGATCTGGGCTGTCACCAACTTGACCTGTTGGAATGGTTATTCGGGAAACCGGATGAAATTAAAGGAAGAGGATTTAACAGGCGCGGGCTCTATAAAGCAGAAGACCTGGTTTTCGCAACGATTTTATATGAGTCAGGAGCAGTTGTTACAGGACAATGGTGTTTCGCTGCCCGCGAAAGCGAGCACAAGGATTTAATAACTGTTTTTGGAACTGAAGGCACACTGGAGTTTTCAACTTTCGATTTTACCCCCATCAGGCATTTCACCAGCGGGGAAACTCAGGAGTATCTTCCCCCAAATCCCGAAAACATTCAATATTGGTTTATAAAAAACATGGTTGAGGATCTTCAGCGCGAAAAACAAACGGACACCAATGGTGAAAGTGCGTTAAGAACCAACCTGACAATGGATAAAATAATTGGAAAAAACTGATTATGAAAATTGTAGCTGATGATAAGATTCCTTTTTTAAGAGGTGTTCTGGAACCTTTTGCCGATGTCGTGTACGTACCCGGAGCGGCTATTTCGCGCGAACATCTGGTGGATGCAAATGCGCTGCTGACCCGCACCCGCACCCGGTGCAACAGAAGTTTGCTGGAGCATACTTCTGTTAAATTTATTGGAACTGCAACAATCGGATTTGATCACATAGATACAGCATGGTGTGATAATAATGGAATTGTATGGAAGAATGCCCCGGGCTGCAATGCATCATCGGTGAACCAGTATATTGCTTCCGTACTTGTGAATCTTTCACGGATTCACGGGTTTAATCTGAAGGACAAAACGTTGGGAGTCGTTGGGGTAGGTAATGTAGGAAGCCGGGTGGTGAACACTGCCGAGCGAATCGGCATGCGGGTATACCTGTGTGACCCACCCAGGGTAAGAAATCAAGGTGCCTGCGGGTTTATTTCGCTTGATGGAATCATCAGGGAATGCGATATCATTACCTTTCATGTGCCATTGATTAAAACCGGCATCGATAAAACCTACCACATGATCAATGATGAATTGCTCGGAAGCGTTAACCTGGGAACTATTATTATCAATACATCACGCGGGGAAGTTGCCGAAGGCAGCGCTCTTAAAAAGGCGAAAGGAGATAAAACTATTGGAGGTCTGGTGCTGGATGTATGGGAAAATGAGCCCGACATCGACCGTGATCTGCTCAAACTTTGCGACATAGCCACGCCGCATATTGCAGGTTATTCGGCCGACGGAAAGGCACGGGGAACTGCCATGGTTATTGACGAATTGAGCAGGCACTTTGATCTGGGAATTTCCGGGTGGGAGGCCAATAATATTCCGGCACCCCGAAATCCGGAAATCAGGATCAATTGCCAGGGATTACCGGAGGACGACATACTGAAGGCAGTCCTGTTGCAAACATATGATGTGATGGAAGATGATCTGAAACTGCGCACAAACCCGGCGGACTTTGAAAAACTCCGTGGCGATTATCCCCCGCGAAGGGAGTTTAAAGCCTATACACTTGTTCTCGACGGTGGATCAGACGAAATCAAAAACACCTGTCATAAACTCGGATTTAACATATTATAGAAACCTTAAATTATATAGATATGAATTCATTAGCGGATATTGGACTGATCGGACTGGCCGTCATGGGTGAAAACCTGGTATTGAATATGGAAAGCAAAGGATTTACCGTTGCTGTTTTTAACCGTTCAGTAGAAAAAGTAGATAAGTTTATTCAGGGCAGGGGCAAGGGTAAGAAATTTATTGGTGCCCATACCATGGAGGAATTTGTAAAATCAATTAAAAGTCCCCGTAAGGTGATGATGCTGGTTAAGGCTGGGAAACCGGTTGACGAGCTGATTGAACAGATTCTGCCCCACCTGGAACCCGGAGACATAGTCATTGACGGAGGTAACTCCCATTTTCCCGATACCATAAGACGTACATCTTACGTGGAGAGTAAGGGATTTTTATACATTGGTACAGGAGTTTCGGGCGGTGAGGAAGGTGCATTAACCGGTCCGTCCATTATGCCAGGCGGTTCATCAAAGGCATGGGAACACATAAAACCTGTTTTTCAGGCTATTTCGGCCAAGGTGGATAATGGTACTCCTTGCTGCGACTGGGTTGGAGAAAATGGTGCCGGACATTTTGTAAAGATGGTTCACAATGGCATTGAATATGGTGACATGCAGCTCATCAATGAGGCTTATCACATCATGAAGGATATTGCAGGACTTAGTTGTGATGAAATGCACCAGATTTTTGCCGAGTGGAATAAAGGTGAACTGGACAGCTACCTCATTGAAATTACCCGGGACATTCTGGCTTTCAAAGATGAAGACGGCAAACCACTCGTTGAAAAAATACTGGACACAGCCGGTCAAAAGGGAACCGGAAAGTGGACCGGCATTGAAGCCCTCAATCTGGGAATTCCACTAACGCTTATTGTTGAAGCTGTATTCGCCCGCTCCTTGTCGTCGTTTAAGGATGAACGCGTTAAGGCATCAAAAATTCTTACACGGACTTCACCTGCCTTTAAAGGAGAAAAAAGGGCATTGGTTTCCGACATCAGAAACGCCTTGTATGCTGCCAAAATTGTATCCTATGCTCAGGGGTATTCACTGATGCGGGGTGCCGCACAGGATTATAACTGGAACCTGAATTACGGTGGCATTGCCCTGATGTGGCGTGGAGGATGCATCATCCGGTCGGCATTCCTGGGCAAAATAAAGGAAGCATTTGACCGCAATGCGCAACTGGAAAACCTGCTGCTGGATCCCTATTTTACCGATACGGTTTTGAAGGCACAGGAAGGATGGCGACGGGTTGTATCCATTGCTGTTGAGCATGGAATTCCGGTGCCGGCCATGTCATCCGCACTTGCCTATTTTGATGGATACAGGTCGGAACGACTCCCTGCAAACCTGCTTCAGGCACAGCGCGATTACTTTGGTGCCCATACTTATGAACGTATAGACAAACCCAGAGGTGAATTCTTCCATACCAACTGGACCGGCAGGGGAGGTGAAACCGCTTCTTCAACTTATAATGCCTAAGGTTCAGGTTAGGCTGGGATAAATAAAAAAGAGGTTGTTTCATAGCGAAACAACCTCTTTTTTGTGGAGCTGCCGGGAGTCGAACCCGGGTCCAAACAAGCCGCCCATAAGCTTTCTACATGCATATTCCGATGTTGATTTTCGTATACAGACTGGCAACGGACGGCCTATCTGTATCTTATCCCCATATTTTCTTATCCGGTTTCAGAGGTGTTAACCGAACCAGC
>JAFGOR010000284.1 GCA_016926375.1 Bacteroidales bacterium | reverse complement strand
ACAGATGCTTCAACCAGTTGACCTCCGGTAGCCTGAACCAGGGCGTCGACGGTACCCTCGCCGCCATCGGCCATGGGTACAATTCTGTATGCTGCATCAGGGAACACTTTTTCAATACCCTGCCGGATATGCAGGGCAACCTCTCTTGCCGGCATACAGTCCTTGAATTTATCGGGACAAATCAGGATTTTCATTATACTTCCGGATGAAACCTGCATAAAGTTACCGAATAAGTCCGATTTACCATACAACCCATGCCTGGATCTGTGCTTTTCATATGTCGAACTACCCGGCAGGTTTGCAAAACTCATTGATTCTAACTATATTCGTTTGTAATACAACAAAACGAATTATACTAACCAACTCAATTTTTCATGGAAATCATTGTCACTTTACTTATCGGTGCTGCGGCAGGATGGCTGGGAAGCCTTATTGTCAGGGGTGGCGGATTGGGCTTGCTGGGAAACCTGATTATCGGCATTCTCGGAAGTTTTGTCGGATACTGGCTGTTAGGAAAACTTGGTATTCATCTTGGTGGCGGATGGGTGGGCGCCATACTGACAGGAGCTGTCGGGGCGATTGTCATCCTGGTACTTGTCAACCTGATCTTCCGGAAGAAATAAGGAGCCGGGATTTTATATTCTGTTGACTAAGCGTGTGTAAAGCATGATCATCAGCAAGAGCAGTGCGCTTTTTGATCCGTTGCTCCATCCTTGAGGCAATCACATAATAAAGATTTCTCGGAACTGTCATGGCTGATGCAGCCAGAATTTTATTCAGGAAACCAGGAATGCAGATGACTTGTCCCTTATTCAGGCAGACAATGGAATAACGAACTACTTCCGAAGGCTCCATCCAGCGTATGATCCCAGGTTTCAATGCACCCGATGAAATACTCAGGTTGTTGTGGAAATCACTGTGTGTGAAGCCCGGACAAAGGCACTGCACTTTAATTCCATAACTGCTGACATCCATGTGCAGCGATTCCGTGAAATTCTTCAGGAACGATTTCGTGCCCGTATACATGGCATTGCCTGCGGTAGGCATGTATGCTGCAAGTGATGAAACATTGATGATGGTTCCGCCGCGGTTTCTCATCATCACAGGCAAAACTTTATGCGTGAGCTTCAATGGGGCATTTACATGAACCCCAAGCATGGCAATCTGGTGATTGATGTTGTCTTCGCTGAATTTTTCATCGAGCCCGTAACCCGCACAATTTACCAGCACTTCAATATTGCTTCGCTTGCCGATAACCTGAAGCAAGCGGGATAAATCTTCACCCCGGGAGAGATCCGCGAATACCATCTCAATGGAAACAGCATACTTCACCTCGAGCCTGAGTGCCACATCAAGCATCACATCCTTTCTTCTTCCGGTAAGCAGCAGATGATATCCCTGTGAGGCGTAATAGTCGGCAAAAGCCTTGCCAATACCGCTTGTTGCCCCGGTAATAATAGCCAGTTTTCCCTCGCTATTTTTATTGCGGAAAGATGCCGTATTTATGTCATTCAATGGAGCATGCATAGCCTTACCAGGTATAACGGAAAACAACCGGAACTTTGTGAAACCGGTTACCTGTATTATAAGACAACGATCCGGGGAGAAGGTTGCTTATACAATTAGAATTTTTTCCAATTTATAATTTGGTAACTGGTACTGGATGAATTAATTAGAATTGCTGATTTTATATAGGCTTTCCACTTGCCTGCTAACATTACCACAAAACATAAATAGATAGTGACTTTTGCCCAATACTTAACCAGTATAATTTTCTAAAATATGATCGAAATCCCTATCGTTATGCAAAATCTTCAGCGTGTATTTTATTGCATAATACGCAATAAGACAATCATTGCTTTTTCTTATTGTGATGCCTTTCTCCCTTAGTTCTCTGTATATTTTTACAGCCCCCAGAGCAGCTTCTATCGCATCATCGTTTAATACATTTAAGGCGAACAAATAATCTTTAACTTGTTTAAAATGTTTATCGCTTTTTATTCCCTGCAATATTTCCTGTATTATTATTGGACATGTATAAAGTGGAAAATCGTTTTTCAGGTATTTAGTAAATACTTGAACATTAACCGTTTCGTTTCCATTAAAAAAGTCAATCCATACGCTCGTATCTACCAACAGAGGTTCATTCATAGCTCCGCATTTGGTTTAAATCACCTTCCCACTTCACCCTGCCCTTTAAATTTAAAATATCCTTCCTTTTGTTGAGCTTTATCAACTCACGTAACGAATGGTGAACAACCTCCTTAATCGTAGTGATATGTGAGACTTCCATTGCCTTTTTCACAAGAGCAATATCCAATTCAATATTTGTCCTCTTTTGCATTAGAATTACTATTTATGTGTACACAAATTTACGTAATAATATACACATTGCAATAATAATAACCAGCTAAAAGAACAATTATTTATGAATGAAGAAATGAGCAGATACGGCACCAGGCATGTATGCCAACTATGATCCAAAAATTTCGGTAAATCAAATCGCCAGCGGTTTTTCCAGGTCTTCCAGCACCTCAAATGATAAAACGCCCCTGGCAATCTCTCGTACTTCGCCGGTCATGCGGATGTTCCAGTCCTGGTCGATTTGGATCTTAAGCGTGCCACCCTGCATGTGCATGGTGAGGTCGCCCTTTACCAGTCCCCTTTTCACGAGCACGCTCGATGCTGCACACGATGAACTGCCCGACGCCAGTGTGTAACCGGCTCCTCTTTCCCAAATGAGGATTTGGGCATCGTGATCAGACAAAGCTTTTGCAAACTGCACGTTGATGCGGTTGGGAAAAAGCGGATGGTTCTCGAGCAACGGCCCGTATTTCCGTACTTCGCTCTCATCCAGGTCCTGCCGGATCACCACGCAGTGGGGATTTCCGACCGAAACACAATTTACTTCAAATTCTTTGTCACCAGCTTGTATTTTCTGACCTATGAATTCCGGCAAATCTGAATTCACCGGTATGTCGCGCGACGCAAAGATGGCCTTGCCCATATCCACCCGGATCAATGCGGCTTTTCCTTTATTTTCCTCAACAATATCTGCATAAACAACATCGGTGAGTGTTTCAACCGAGAATTGCTTTTTGGTGGCGTGACCATAATCATATAAATATTTGCACAGGATTCGAAGACCGTTACCGCTCTTCTCGGCTTCTGAACCATCGGGATTGTACACCCTGAAACCAAAATCCGCTTTTGACGAAGGCACTTTCATCACAATGCCGTCGGAACCAATACCAAAATGAATGTTGCACAACCGCTTGATAGCCTGCGTGGTGAGCTTGAAATCAATATTGTTGCTGTCCAGTACAATATACTCATTGCCCAAACCGTGCATTTTTACAAAGCTGTTCTTTTCCATATGAATTGTTTTTGCAGTTGTTTACATAATGAAATTTCTTACCAGGTCTTCCAGTGAATCTCTGCGGCGGATCAGCCGGGCATCGCCACTGGTTTCAATGAGCACTTCAGCCGGGCGCAACCGGTTGTTGTAGTTCGAGCTCATGGAATACCCGTAAGCTCCGCTATCGATCACACCGATAATGTCGTTCTCAAAAATCTCAGGCAGGTTCCGGTCCTTGGCAATAATGTCGCCTGTTTCGCAGATATTACCGACAATTCTTACTGTTTCCTGCTTCATGGAAGGTTTGTCGTCTTTCCGGTAAACCTCCACATCATGGTGCGAGTCATACATGGTAGGCCTAACCAACACATTAAATCCCAGGTCGGTTCCGATGTATTTCAGTCCGTAATTGGTTTTTACCGCATTTACCTGGCCCAGCAGGATGCCGGATTCAGCCACAATATAACGACCCGGCTCAACCTTGAACTCAATTTCTTTCCCATATCCTTTCACCCACGAACGGATGAGCTCTGAAAGCTTACCTCCCAGGTCCTTCAGATCGAGCCGTGGTTGGTTTTCCTGTTTTCTGTAGGGAATACCGAAACCACCACCGAGATCAACAAATTCCAGATCGTCAAACTCCGTGGCAACCGATAAGATGTTATGGGAACTCGCCAGATAGGCATCTCCGTCCATGAACAACGATCCGATGTGCTGGTTGATGCCGGTGAGTTGCAGATTATAATTCTCAAGAACCCGCTTCACATCGGGGATCTGACTCATTTCAATCCCGAATTTCGTTTTTTGTCCCGCTGTTTTTACCTTGTCGTGATGCCCGGCTCCCACTCCGGGATTCAGCCTGAAAGCAACCTTTCCTCCCGGATTGAGCTTCCCGTAAAGTTCGAGCTGGGAGACCGAATCAACAGAAATTTTCACACCTGCATGAATGGCATAGAGGAACTCCTCTTTGCTCACGTTGTTGCAAATATAGAATATCTCATCGGGTTTGAAACCGGCCATCAGGGCCACGAAAATTTCTCCGGGCGACATGGCGTCAACACGCAGGCCTTCGTTTTTAACTATCTTTAAAAGCTCCAGGTTGCTGTTTGCTTTGGGGGAGTAATTGACGTTGAAATTGGGGTAATCAATCAACCCTTTTATATCGCGGCACCTCTTGCGAAGTATGTTCTCATTATACACATAAAGCGGACTTCCGTATTTTTCAGATAATTGAACAGGATCTGTGTTGCCAAAAAAATTCTTTTCGCTGCTGACCTTCGAATAAATTGGGTACATGTTTTCGGGTGAATGATATGTTGAATATATTTGGACAAAAATATAAAAATGGTTCAGATAAACGAAAACTACCTCAAGTTACAGGCCGGGTATCTGTTTCCCGAGATAGGCCGGCGGGTGCGCGAGTTTCAGCAGAAGAATCCACAAGCCGATGTGATCAAAATGGGAATCGGTGATGTCACACAACCACTCACACCCGCTATCGTAAAAGCATTTCACGAAGGCGTTGATGAGATGTCGAAAGCATCTTCTTTTAAAGGTTACGGTCCCGAACAGGGTTATGAATTCCTGCGCGAAGCCATTGCCAAAAACGATTATCAGAGCCGGGGTGCCAGCATACAAGCCGATGAAATTTTTATTTCAGACGGTTCTAAATGCGATACAGGTAACATACAGGAAATTTTCGGATATAAAAATGTAATTGCAGTGCAGGATCCCGTGTACCCGGTGTATGTGGATACCAGCGTGATGAATGGCCGTACCGGAAATTTTATGGGCAACGGTTATTATGAAGGTATTGTCTACATGCCCTGCACGGCTGAAAACGGCTTCATTCCGGAAATCCCCAAAGAAAAAGTGGATATCATCTACCTGTGTTATCCGAATAATCCCACAGGCACCACTGCCGGTAAAGAGGAGCTGAAGAAATGGGTCGACTATGCCATCAGAAACAAAGCCGTGATCCTGTATGATGCAGCCTATGAATCATATATTTCCGATCCCGCAATTCCGCATTCGATATACGAAATTGAAGGAGCCTGTAAGGTAGCCATTGAATTTCGCAGTTTTTCAAAAACTGCCGGTTTTACCGGAACACGCTGTGCATTCACCGTGGTCCCCAAAGACCTGATGGCTTATACCGCCGATGGCACTGAAAAGCCATTATATCCCTTGTGGTTCCGTCGGCACACCACCAAATTCAACGGCGTTTCGTACCCTGTTCAGAAAGCAGCTGCTGCCATTTACACGCCGGAAGGCCGGAAAGAAATCAGGGCCACCATTGATTACTACATGAACAATGCCAGGATTCTTCGCGAAAGCCTTTCAAAACTTGGCTTCCAGGTTTTCGGCGGAAAGAATGCCCCCTATGTGTGGGTGAATTCAGGCCGGGGTATCAAATCGTGGGATTTATTCGACAAGCTGCTGCATGAAGCCAACGTGGTAGGCACACCCGGATCGGGATTCGGCCCTTCGGGAGAAGGGTATTTCCGTTTCTCTTCTTTTGCCACCAATGAAAATGTGGTTGAGGCCATGGAAAGGCTGAAGCTTCTCAAGTGGTAATTCGGGCTTTGTGTTGGTAAACCAATTCGCATTATAAACCGGCTGCTTTTCTCAGCCGGTTTTTTTATTTCAACATATTAAAAACCATTCAATCCAAAGACATTACTCATCAAATAAAGTTTCACCAGTTCAGGCAATTTCGTAAATTTACATGATACGGAAGGTTATTGGACTGACAGTTAGCATGGTATCTTAATTCAGGAAAAACTAATCCACCATGGAAAACCAGCTTTCAATGGGCGATCAATTTCTTAGTAAGATCCATCAATGTATTGAAGAAAACCTGGAAAATGAAAACTTCTCCGTTGAAAATCTTGCCGAACATGTTGGCATAAGCCGGTCCATGTTACACAGGAAACTAGTCAGGCTAACCGGCAAATCGGCCGGCGATTTGATTACCGAGAAACGCATGAAGCGTGCCCGTGAGTTATTGGAAAGGGATGTGGCCACTGCCTCAGAAATAGCCTATAAAGTTGGCTTCAACAGTCCCAGCTATTTTAACAAGGTGTTCAAAAGTTACTTTCAGGTTTCACCTGGCGATATAAAAAAACAGGCCGGTACTTTAACAGAATCCCCAACTTATGGAAGAACCCCGAAGACCTTGTTAGCGTTCGGAATAAAAAACTTCAAAAAACGCATCATTCTTTTGTTTGTAACGCTATTAATTGCCGGTTTCGGCATTGGCGTGTTTTATTATGCAGCCAGGAATATACCTTACAACAAATCCATACTGATCCTTCCCTTTGATAATCTGAGCGACAAAGAAGAAAATCAATATTTTGCCGATGGTATCACAGAAGATATTCTTAACAACCTGTTTCTGATTAGCGATCTGAGGGTAGTATCAAGGACTACTTCCAAAGGTTTCAGCAATACTAAGCTTACAGCCAAAGAAATAGCCCGAAAAGTTCACACACGAAACGTATTGGAGGGCAGTGTGCGTCGTTATGGCAATAAGGCCAGAATAAGTGTGCAGCTTATCGATGCCCGACGCGACGAACATCTCTGGTCTGCCAATTTTGATCGGGAAATAAATGATATCATAGGCATACAGGGCGACATTGCATTGCAGGTAGCCATGAAACTAAATGCTGTTATTTCAGAAAAAGAGAAAACGCAGATTGAAAAAAATCCAACCATAAATCCTGAGGCTTATGACAACTATCTGAAAGGCCGCTTCCTGCTTCACAAGGCAAACAGCGAACAGCGATCTGATTTTGACAGGGAAAGCGTAATGAATTGCATTCAGTATTATGAAAAAGCCATTGCAGCTGATTCTAATTTTACAGAGGCTTATTCAGGGCTTGCCAATGCACAGTTCAACCTTTCGGCCTGGGGGTGGTTGCCCTTTCAAGAAGGGGCGTATAAGGCAATTCAAAACAGCCTGAAAGCACTTGAGATCAATCCGGATTGTGCAGAAGCACATGCAGTGATTGGAGCTTTTCATGTTTGGGGTGAAAGAAAATTTGAAGAAGGGCGACAGGATTTCATCAAAGCCGTGGCACTCAATCCGAATTTTGCCACCACCCGGCAATGGTATGCCCAATTGCTCATGATTACAGGGCCTATTGAAGAAGCCCGCATGCACATGGATCGTGCTGTTGAGCTTGAGCCCTACTTCTGGGTAGTACAAAATGTAAATGCCTGGATTTATTATTTCGAAAAAAAGTATGAAAAGGCAATTGAGGCATGCATTATCGCCCGCAATCTCAAACCAAATTTCAGCGATAACACCTGGCTGTTTTTTCTGAACTACGCAAAATTAGGCGAAACCGATATGGCAGCCAAAGAGCTGCAGCATATTGTCAATTACCATCCCGGCACCAGCCGGTACGCAAAAGAAATAGAAAATGTCGCTAAAAAATCCGGAATACGCGGCCTTTTCGAATGGATGGTGCATGCTAATTTAAATAACCCGATATCGGTTGATGGACTGAACGGGCATGCTTTTTATATTGCCTGGTGGAATGCAATTATGGGTAACAAGGAAGAATCAATACACTGGCTTCAGAAAAACCTGGAAAACGAAAACAAGCTCTATCTATATTTCAACCTGATTGCTACGTGCCCTGATTTTGATATTTTAAGAAGCGACCCACGATTCGATACAATACTTGATGAGGCCGGGTTGGGAGCTTACAATACGAGCAAGGCAAAAACAAACCGGCCATAACAGAAGATAACAAAGATTTCATTAACCCCACCTGCCCCCTGAACATGTCTTTCATCTTATGATGTATGTTTGCTCTGTTGCTACTTCATCATACCGCTACCAAATTACATTCATGCAACATTATTAGCCACAATTTTACATTAGTTTGCAACCATTCTGCTATGCAGATGGTGCTTCCATGGCGTTCCTTTGTCTGGAAATTCAATCCACATCATTAGTTATGATTTGAAATTTCTATTTACCAACCAAACCCTTATTCTTATGAAAACAATGAAATTTTTAATGCTGATGTTGGCCGGGCTGCTCCTGCCTTTGGCATGTGAGCAGACTGATGAACTGTTAAACGACGAACTGTCGGAAGAAAACCTGAAATGTGGAGGACATCCTCAAATCGGACAGGACCGGTACCTGATCATGAGAAGCACCGGCCTGAAGATTCACTACAAGGTAGTCGGTAACGGTCCGGTTACCCTGGTTTTTATTTCGGGATGGACCAATCCGCTTACTGTGTACAGCAAGCAATTCGACTATTTTAAGGACAAAGCCCGCAGTATTTACATTGATCTGCCGGGGCATGGATTGAGCAGTGCGCCGGAGAACATCGAATACACAATGGACCTGATGGCCGATGCTATTTTTGAGGTAGTCCGGAGAGAAGGTGTCAGGCGTTTTGTGGGCGTGGGTTTCAGCTGGGGACATTCGCCACTGACCCAGTTTGAGCGGAAGCATCCGGGAATGATCAGTCAATTGATTATGCTGGATGTTAATATAAAAACATGGCTCCCGATATTCAAAAACCCAATGACAGAAACAAATCGTGAACAGACTTATATTAACCAGCTTGAGCTTTCAGATGATAAAAAATCAATTCTGCTGCAAGGGCTGATACCTCCGGCAACTGCACCTGCAGACCTCATTGAATGGGGCAACTACTTTCTGCAATTCCCAAATAGACTTCTTGCCAATATGATGTATTACGCGAACGCTGAAGAATACTGCCAACCCTATCCCTGGAGCATTCCTACCCTGGTAATCTATAATAAGAATGATGATTCAAAAGAAGCAAAAACCAAGCGCTACTTTCCGGGCTGTGAGATTGAAGTACTCGGCGGCGACCAGCATGTAATCCAGTGGGCATATCATGAAACGGTGAATGAACTGATGGATGATTTCATCAATTACGCGCCCTGGAGCCCTTGGCCGCGGAAGATCACCATGCCCTTTGTGGCTAATTTCACCGGCGAATACAAATCAATAGGTCATTGTGATGCATGCGGCGAAACACCACCCTACTACCTTGTTGTGAACGAAGGTGAAGGATTCAGTAACTGTATGGGCCGGATTACACATCATTTTGAATTCTGCAGCAATGCCGCTAAAGGCTTTTATCCGCAGGGGCATATCAAAGCTTACTTTACGGCTACAAACGGCGACACGCTTCATGTGGTAATTTCCGGCAGGGTAATTCAGGGCCGGTCATACGGACATCCCAGCTTCGTGAAATCATACTGGAGAGATCCCTTTACCATAACAGGGGGCACAGGCCGGTTTAAGGGCGCCCGCGGAAGCGGATTTTCCGATGACTATAACAGCACCCAGGATCCCAACTCACACCACCGCTGGAGAGGGACCATCACGCTGGCCAGAAGGTGACGGATGGTGAAGTGAAACCATTCAAATTCCTTTGAAGCCCGGCGTAGTCTCTGGCTCAGCGTAATCTCCTGACCATAGCCATCAACTTAAGAAATGCTTACGCCTTTATCTTTGTGCCATATTGCTTTATTTGCAGGGCTTGGGTTTTATCCCTCACAAAATACGCAGTTGCGCCCTGCGCTAGTGCTTTCGCCCTTCAGGGCTCAAATAGTAGGAGGTTTTTTTGCCCTGAAAGGGCATCAGCAAATAGCACAGGGCGAAGCCCTGTGTAAAAGTCAACACATTGAACATAAGCCCTGTAAGCCTGCCTGGCCGGTAGGCAGGGGCGTAAGCAATTAATCAAAGGCTTAAGTTGACGGCTATGGTCTCCTGACTACGCTTTACTCTCAAGCCCGGCGTAGTTTCCCTACCTTAATATTCATAAGTAAACCAACTTTTTACTATAATGGGCTGGTCACTTTATGAAATGGTTTCTTGCACTATTCTCATTGTATGTTCTCACTTTTCACAATTTAATTTTAGCTTATTATGAAAACAATATATCAAATCCGAAGAGAGATTAGCGACAAGTTGAAAGTTCAATATGAAGCTTATCCAATAATCAATGATGCCCCTCTTCCTGATGTTCTGATTCATGCTCATGATGAATTTGAGCTGAAGGTTACTATTTCATTAGAGTATATTAATGACATAAGTATTTCTCTTGAGAATTTAACGGTCTACTTTGTTCCTGATCCTCGTTATGCTGAACTAAGAGATAATGAATCAGGTTGGGGGATTTATTACCGAGAGCTTGGTAGTCTTTATGAAGGTGGGCGAAAAGAGATAAAAGTAAGAATGCTCGCAACTGGCGGAATTATTTCTGATAACGTCCCCGCTCCGGTCGAAGATATTGGTAACATAATTATAAATGCTGATCCTAAAATAACATCGCTATTTCATATAACAAAGAAAATTGCAGAGGTTAAGGTTGACATCGACCAATCGGGTTGTTAAAAAACAATCATCCCCAGGCTCGGCGTAGTCGCTGACTACAACAGTTTTGCCATTTCGTATCGCATTACAACAGGCTCAAGCTTAGCGCAGCCTCACGACTACGCTGAATTTCCCAGGCTCAGCGTAGTCTCTGACTATGCCGCCTGCCTGACATATGTCAAATCCTTATGTTTAAACTCCAACCAACACCCCCTCAGCTACATCTGGCAAACAAAAATGAAATTCCACAGCCTCTGTTTTTTATGATGCCAACTCATTTTCCAGGTCTGTTTTGTTTATCCCCGTAAAAGTTACCTGAATGTAGAATGTAGTAAAAAAAGCTACGGCAATGTCGAAACTTTTGCCATACAAAACGCTGTTGACTGTTTGCAACATATTCTGACACTGTTATTTGAAAGTTAATATTCAGTATGGCACCATATCTGCAATAGGGTAATAACAAAATGCTCCTAAGGCATTAACCAAGTTTAACCTTATACTATTCACCTATGAAACGCTTGATTATCTT
>JAFGOR010000042.1 GCA_016926375.1 Bacteroidales bacterium | reverse complement strand
TAATGCACTCAGGTATTATAGGTCAAGAATTACCTGATTTTTCAGAATATCATCGAGTGTTTCCCGCTGGCGGATCAGGTAATCTTTCCCTTGGTGTATCAACACCTCGGGAGGCCTGAGGCGCGAGTTGTAGTTGGAAGACATGGTAAAACAATAAGCACCGGCGTTCAGGAAGGCCAGGTAATCGCCTTCATGAACTTCGTTGAGCTTTCGGTTCCAGCCGAAAGTGTCGGTTTCGCAAATATAGCCGACAACCGTATAAATTCTTAGTTTGCCTTTGGGATTCGATACGTTCACAATGTGGTGATAGGCATCATAAAACATGGGTCTGATCAAATGATTCAGCCCGGTATCAATGCCTGCAAAAACAGTAGATAACGTTTGTTTAACCACATTTACCCGGGCAAAGAAATAGCCTGATTCACTCACCAGGAATTTACCCGGCTCAAAGATCAGGGTAATTTCGCGTCCGTATTCTTTGTAAAATTTTCTGAATCTTTTGGTCAGTTCCTTTCCCAAATGTTCAATGTCGGTAAAGTAATCATCAGGTTTATAGGGCACCTTAAAACCGCTCCCGAAATCAACGTATTGCAAATTGGGAAAGCTTTTGGCTGCTTCCAGAATGATTTCGGCTCCCCGGAGAAACACCTCTACATCAAGTATGTCTGATCCGGTGTGTATGTGAAGTCCTTCAACCTGTATGTTGGTGGCTTCTATAACCCGGTGTACATGGGGCAGCTGATAGGCCGAAATGCCAAACTTGGAATCAATGTGCCCTGTTGAGATTTTTTCGTGACCGCCACCCATGATGTGCGGATTGATCCGGATGCATACGGGCACTTTGCTGCCGTAAATATTACCGAATTGCTCAAGGATGGAGATATTGTCAATGTTAATACGGACACCCAGTTTGACGCCTTCGGAGATTTCTTCAATGGATACACAATTGGGAGTGAAAATAATATCCTGAGGTTTAAACCCTGCCTTTAGTCCCAGCTGCACTTCCTGTATGGAAACCGCATCGAGTCCGCTTCCCAGCTTTCTGAAAAAGGTGAGTACGTTAAAATTGTTCAATGCTTTGCAGGCAAAGTTGATTTTCACCGGTATGTCTTTGAATGCATGAAGCATTTTTTCATATTGCAGTTTCATCCTGGATGTCTGGTAAACGTAAACCGGTGAACCGTATTTCTCAACCAGTCCAATTACATCAACACCATCAAGCTGATACCTGTTCTGAACTAATTTCATTTATATCAGGTTGTTTATTTTCTTTTTGCCGGTTTTTGTCCGGCCTGCTTTGCCATTTCATCGAGCCGTTGCTGCCATTTCGATTTTTTTACCGGTTTGGTTTTCTTCTCCTCAATTTTCCTAAGCAGCTCCTTTTCATCGACAAATTGTTTGAACAGGTAGTTTTGCCCAATGGTAATCATATTGGTCAGAAAGTAATAATAGGTAAGCCCTGAAGAGAAATTATTCAGTACAAACATAAACATCACCGGCATGATGTACATCATGGACTTCATACCCGGCATCTGCTGCGATGACATGGTGCTGTCACTCATTTTCATCTGAATAATTGTAGAAACTGTCATCAGAATGGTAAAGAGACTGATGTGATTTCCATATATATTTGAAAGAATGGGAATAATTGCATCCCATGAGTAGATTGAATCAAAGGTTGATAAGTCATTTACCCATAAGAAACCTTCCTGGCGTAGTTCAATGGATGTTGGAAAAAACCTGAACATCGCAAAAAGAATTGGAAATTGCAACAGCATGGGCAAACAGCCGCCCATGGGACTCACTCCGGCCTTCTTGTACAATGCCATGGTGGCCTGCTGTTTTTCAAGTTCTTTTCCTTTGGGATATTTCTTGGTAAGTTCATCTATCTGAGGCTTCAGAGCTTTCATGCTGGCTTGTGACAGATAGGATTTATAGGTTAACGGCAGCAATCCAATTTTGATGATGATGGTGAGCAGCAGAATAATCAGCCCGTAATTACCCATGAATTTGCTGAGCCAGTCGAAGATGGGTATGATAACAAATACGTTGATCCACCGGATGATTCCCTTACCCACAGAAACCAGGTCATCCAGCTTTTGATCCTTGTATTGCTTCATGAGTTTGAACTTGTTGGGGCCAAAGAACATCTTCATTCGGATGGTCTCATTCTCAAGTCGCTGAAACGGAACGCCCACCTCGGCCCTGAAATTTTTCAGGTATTTGTCTTCAGCCGGCAGGTTGGTGAGTTTGAGCAGTGCATTTGAAAAAGCAGTTTCCGCAATTAAAACGGATGAAAAGAACTGGCTTTTAAAAGCAAACCATTCAACCTGGGTGGCGATATCCTTGGGTGCAACATCTTTGCTCTGACGGGGATTAAAATACTCTACATCCTCTTTATAATGTCTGTAATAGAGTGAGGTGTATTGATTTTCATTTTTCTTCAACTGTTCATGCTGTGGAACATAAATTTCCCAGCTCATGTCAATTGATTCAGGATCACGTGTTACAATGTCTTTCATACCCGAGAGTTGCATGGCAAATCCAACCATGTAGCTTCCCGGCTCAAGTGAATAGCGGTACTCAATATACCTGCTTTCGGATACCGTCAGCCTCATGATCAGGCTGTCTCCTTTTGCAATGGCACTATGTGCCAACGTATCTCCAGGTGCAAAGAATAAATCATTGGTAGATATGGGTTTATTCTGGTCGTAAAAGGTTAGTCCGAATTTGGTTGAATCGCCGTCGAAAAGCACAACAGGCTTTTGGTCAAACGTTTTGTATTTCTTAAGTTCAACGCTGTAGGGCCGGCCTCCCTTGCTGGAAACAATCAGTCTGATCAGATCATTTTCAATGGTATAGAACTTGTTTTCCCCTACTGCGTTATCAGCAAAAATGCCCAGCTCGTTTTTGAGTTTCTGCAATTTCAAAGAATCGTTCGGAATTGCACCCCGACCCGAAAGTTCGGCCTGTTCTGCAACAACTGTTGAATCCTGAATACTTTTGATTTCCTGTTGTCTTTTTTCCACCATGCTCAAAGAATCCAGCCTTCTTCTGTTGGCTTCAATTTCCCCGGGGTCGGGTTTGTTAATTATACCCCATACGATAAGAATGGCAGCTATCAGTACAATTCCAAAGATCGAATTTTTATCCATGCGCGTGTTGTTAACAGTTGTAATGTGTAGATTAATAATTATTTATTAATGGTTGATTGGATGAAGCTTACAAACAGGGGATGTGGTTTCAGAACAGTACTGCTGTATTCAGGATGAAACTGAACGCCAACAAACCATTTGTGAGACGATATTTCCATAATCTCCACAAGAGCGGTTTCGGGGTTGGTTCCTGCCGAAATCATTCCTGCTTTTTCAAAGTCTTTCAGGTATTTGTTGTTGAATTCATAACGATGCCTGTGTCGCTCGCTGATTTCAATTTTGCCGTATGCTTCGTGGGTATGAGTTCCACTTTTGATAGTACAGGGATAAGCGCCCAGTCGCATGGTGCCCCCCTTTTCTGTAATTCCTTTTTGTTCTTCCATGAGATCAATAACGGGTTCCGGAGTTTTAACAGACATTTCCGTGGAATGTGCCTTTTCCAGTCCGAGAACATTCCTTGCAAACTCAATAACTGCACATTGTAAACCCAGGCAAATACCAAAGAAAGGAATATTGTTTTCACGGGCAAACCGGGCAGCAAGTATTTTTCCTTCGATGCCGCGATCTCCAAATCCGGGAGCTACGAGTATGCCGTCATAACCTTTTAATAAGTCGGTATAGTTTTTCTCATCAATTTCTTCGGAATGAATGTATTTCACATCCACACGGCAATTATTGGCTGCACCTGCATGCTTGAACGATTCATTGATGGAAATATAAGCGTCAGGCAATTCCACGTATTTTCCAACCAGGGCAATTTTTGAATGGAATTTTGGGTTTTGAAAGCGTTTCAGAAAACTGTTCCAGGGAGCCAGATCCGGCGTGCCGGAATAATCCATTCCCAGTTTCTTCAAAACCGTCACATCCAGTTTTTCCTGTTGCATCCTGATGGGTACTTCGTAGATAGTACTTACATCAATTGACTGTATCACAGAATCGGAGTCCACGTTGCAAAACAGGGCTACCTTTTTTCGAAGATCAGTGCTGAGTTCCC
>JAFGOR010000283.1 GCA_016926375.1 Bacteroidales bacterium | reverse complement strand
TAAAATCAAGGAATATAAAAGGATATGGTTTTAGGAGGCAAAGACCTGTTCTTAATTATATTGCAGACTTTATGTGTCCTGAACTGCGGTTAATAAATGAAGTAGATGGATATTCCCACTCAATTGATAACATAATAGAAAATGACTATAAAAGACAAAATGAGCTTGAATCAGCCGGATATTATGTTCTAAGATTTTCAGATGACGAAGTGGTGAAAGATATGGTAAATGTAATAATGAGAATTGAAGCAGTGGTTGAAAAATTGGAAAAGGCGAATGCTATTAATCTACCCCCTACCCCTGCCTACCGGCAGGCAGGCCCGCCAGCGGGGGACATTCAACTGCATAAGCTCATATACAATACCATAGATTGCAGGTTATGACTCTGAATAATTGAGAAAATCATTTTATAAATGTATCAGTGATAAATTAAGTTGACGCGTATGCCCTGTGAGGGCGAAAGCTCTTCTAAAGTTGACACCTATGGTGAACACACGTCGTCTCGTACCTTGACTCAGACAGCCTGCCGAAGCCTTGGTGCGGGCAGGTTTGAACGGCAAAATGTCTCAATTAGGTATTTTTTATTTTGCTCCGCACACATTGTGAAAATGTGTTTGGTTTTCTTACTTCTTAGACTATTGCAAATGCCGGGCCTTTAAAACTAATATAAACATTAGATATACAGCCTTCCGAAGTGATAAAAAAGTGATTTTTCAAATCACAAAAACATCCGCCAGGGTCAACGGCGCTTTCAGGTGTATGGTCTGAAATCCCAGTTTCTGTGCTGTTTCAATATTTTCAATAAAATCATCAATAAACAGGGTTTCTTCAGGTTTTAGGCCGGCATCTTCTAGCACAAACTGAAAGATCTCCGCATCGGGTTTCCGCATGCCCAGTTCATGTGAAAAATAGGTTTTTTCGAAAAAGTGTTCATACCCGTTGGTACCGTATAACTGCCGGAGCCGGTTATAGTAATAGGGCTGATGAATGGCGTTGGTGTTGCTCAGGATAAAGGCCCTGAAGTTTTTTGATACCGCTTCAAGGATGCGCCACCTTTCGGCCGGAAGATCAGCCAGCAGGGCACACCATGCCTGATCAATATCGGCATCGGAAAGCTGTTGGGTTGATAATGATCTCAGCCGGTTCCGGAATTCCTGAGGGGAAATCTTTCCTGTTTCTAGGGGAATGAACAAATCGTGGTTGGGATCGTGGGGTACCGATTCATCAAAAACCGAAAGCCCCAGATCATGGAAAGCCTTTTTGGTGGCATCGAAATGCAGATCGGTGATCACCCCTCCCCAGTCGAAAATTATATTCTTAATTTCAGTTTTTCCGTTGTAAATTGCATCCGCGAATTTCATACACCAAATTTTTTACAAAAAAAGGGTTTTCAAATAACATATGAAAGTAAAGGGCAATCATTTTGAGACCATTTGGATTCACCCTCATAATCAGGCGGTGGTACAGATTATTGATCAGCGGTACCTGCCATTCGAGTTCCGGATTGAAGACCTGAATACACTGGAAGATATGTACACTGCCATTCGCGATATGCATTTACGCGGAGCACCGCTGATTGGTGCAGCAGGCGCATTGGGTATGTACCTGGCGGTGGTTAATGCGAATGGTGAAAGAATTGAAGAGCGCCAGATAACTGATGCTGCAGCTTATCTGAAATCATCGCGACCTACGGCAGTTAACCTGGCCTGGGCTGTTGACCGTCAGGTAAATGCACTTCAGGGGCTTACCACAAAGGAAGAAATGATGGAAACAGCCCTGAGTACAGCCATAGCAGTTATTGATGAAGAGCGCATGAACTGCCTGAAGATTGGGCAACATGGGGTGAAGCTGATTGAACAGCTGAGCCGGGCCAAAAACGGAGCAACTGTGAACATACTCACCCATTGCAATGCCGGATGGCTGGCCTGTATTGACTACGGAACGGCAACTGCACCCATTTACCTGGCACACGACCAGGGCTTAAAAATTCATGTTTGGGTTGATGAAACCCGTCCGCGAAACCAGGGCGCCCGGCTTACTGCATGGGAATTGCAACAGCACGGGGTGCCGTGTACCGTGATTGCCGACAATACCGGGGGACACCTGATGCAACAGGGCATGGTGGATATGGTAATTGTTGGCAGCGACAGGGCTTCAGCCTATGGTGATGTGGTGAACAAAATCGGAACCTACCTGAAAGCGCTGGCCGCACATGACAACCAGGTGCCCTTTTATGCTGCCCTGCCCTCATCAACCATTGACTGGAGTTTGGGCCAAGGAGCCCGGGAAACGCCAATTGAAGAGCGCGACGGCAATGAAGTACGATTTATGGAGGGACTGGCAAACGGCAGGATTTGCGAAGTGGACATCCTGGCACCCGGCACCCGGGCAGTCAATTTCGGATTTGATATTACACCGGCCCGACTGGTAACCGGAATTATTACCGAAAGAGGAATTTCAAATGCAAACAAAAAAAGTATATTTACATTATTTCCTGAGAAAAACTTAAACCCGGAATATTGATGAAAGCAGCGATTATTGGAGGAACTGGACATGCCTTACCCGATTATCTGAAAGATGCAAAAGAAATACAGGTAAACACCCCGTTTGGAAAGCCCGACCCAATCATTTACTTCGGCACCTATGACGGACTGGAAGTATATCACCTGGCCCGTAACGGCAAGAACCATGAATTGCCCCCCACCAAAATAAACTACAGGGCCAATATGTATGCCCTGAAACAGCTGGGTTGTACCTATATACTGGCAACCGGCACCTGCAACAGCCTGCAGGAAGAAATCTGTCCGGGTGAAGTGATCATCTTCGACCAGTTTATCGACATGACCAAACAACCGGTAACCGGCATACAGGAAGAGCTGAATCCGGGCGAAAGCAATTATGTTTCTATGGCAGAGCCATTTTCGGAAGAACTGCGCGATCACCTGATCGAATCAGCCATTGTTCAGGGCATTACGGTGCATACCAAAGGCACTACCATATCTATTGACGGGCAGCGCTCGTCGTCGCGGGCCGAATCGCGCCTGTACCGCAGCTGGGGAGCAGATGTGGTGAACATGACCACCGCACCCGAAGCAATTTTGGCTAATGAGCTGGGCATGGCCTATGCGGCACTTTCGTTATGTACCGGGTATGATTCCTGGAGGCAAAGTGACGAACCGGTTGACCCGGGTGAAAAAATGAATCTTGTGGCCAACAACCACGACCTGATCATCCGGTTGCTGACTTATGCACTGAAGAAAATTGAGGAATAAGAAAACAAAAAATCCCGGATTTACCGGGATTTTTTGTGGTCCCACTTGGGCTCGAACCAAGGACTCCCTGATTATGAGTCAGGTGCTCTAACCAGCTGAGCTATGGGACCGAAGAATTGGGGCTGCAATATTAGTGAAATGTTGATAAAAAAACAAACACTTACTTTTCCTGTGAATTTTCCCATATTTTTGCTCCATGACCAGCCCCGAATTTGAAAAATTTTTTCGCGATGAATTCAATTCACTGAGCAACCTGGCATTTACCGTGGTGAAAGACACGGATGAAGCCCGGGATGTGGTACAGCAGGTATTTCTGAATTACTGGCAGCGGAGGGAGTCGATTGAAATTAGGGGATCAGCCAAAGGGTATTTTTACAAAGCCGTGTTAAACACCTCAATCAACAGGCTGAAAAAGTCCAGAACCCTGACTCCGATTGAAATGGTGCAACCCGATAAGTATGTTGAAGAACCTGTTGAGGAAGACACCCGGATGCGGGATCACCTGCACCGGACCATCAACGATCTGCCGCCCGTATGCCAGCAGGTTTTCAGGATGAGCCGGTTCACCAACATGACCAACAAGGAAATTGCCGAAGAAATGGATATTTCGGTGAAAGCAGTTGAAAAGCACATCACCAAGGCCATGAAGGTGCTTCGCGAAAAACTGAAACCCTTAATGGCGAATAATTACCTCATGATGTGGCTAATAGCATTATTCTGTTATTTTTGGATGAACCAGGTAGGGTTTTTATTATCCATTTTGTCAATATAAAAAACCAGGAGCTTGAATACAGAGATTTACCATATTGTTGCTGAACAATTCAAGGGCCGGATAACGACCAGTGATCAACAGGTATTGCAGGAATGGCTTGATACATCTGCTGATAACAGGGAGGTATATGCGGAGCTTGAAAAGGTATGGAAACTAACCGGTACCCTGGAGCAAACCACTCCGGCAGATGTTGACAGCGAGTGGGCACGATTTGTGGAGCAGCGTGATCAGGTAATTCCGCTGAGCCGGAGGCTTCCCGGCACAGGCCTGAACCTGAAAGTCTTTTACCGGTATGCTGCTGTTCTTTTGCCGCTGTTCATGGTATCGGCCCTGGTATACTTCATGGTTTCCGGCCGTAATGGCGGGTCGGATTGGATTACTTTAACCACTGGCACGAACAGGCAACAGCTCACCCTTTCAGACGGAACTGAGGTATGGGTCAATCGCAATAGCGTTTTCAGATACGCGAATAAGTTTTCATCCAGGGAAAGGAAGGTATCCATTAAGGGTGAAGCATTTTTTAAAGTTGCCAAAACAGGATCACCCTTTTTGGTGGATGCGGGAGAAACCCAGGTGCGGGTTTTGGGTACCCGTTTCAATGTGAATAATTATAAAGAAGGCAGGCTTACAGAGGTTGTGGTGGAAGAAGGAAAGGTATTGTTTGAGGAGAAATCACGAACCAGAAACAGTGTCATGTTGGAAGCCGGAGAAAAAGGAACTTACCTTGGGAAACGCACGCCCATTAGCAAACAAGCGGATTTCAACAACAATGCGGCATCGTGGGTAAATCAGCAGCTGTCATTTGACAATGTGCCACTTCAACAGGTGGTACAGGATGTAGCCCGATATTTTGCCGTTGACCTGGTGCTGGCAAAGGAACTGGAAAACTGCCTGTTTTCAGGGGAGTTTTCAAATCCCCGGGTAAGTAATGTTTTGGAAGTAATTTCGCTGTCAACAGGGAGCCGGGTAAGGTACGAAGGCAGTAAAATTTATCTCGAGGGAGGTTCATGCGCAAATTAACCGGCACTTGCCATGTTCAGGTAAGTGTTATATTTGCCGCATGGTACGATCCATTGCGGTAATATTGCTTTTTATATTCATCGGGACTGAAGTTCACGCCCAGCAGAACACATTGCCTGAAAAAATCAGCCTGGTTGCATCTGAACAGACATTTGAAGAAGTCATCAACCGACTCGTTGAAAAATACAACCTTTCCTTTTATTTCAGTTCCAGCAAAATCCCGGTTCAAACTAAAATTACCATCCATGCTGAAGCGCTTCCACTGACTGCTTTTCTGGACGAAATATGCCGGCAGGCCGGCATCAATTACCGCATCCGAAGTTCACAGGTAGTATTCCTGCCAGGGAATACAAATATCGCCGGGGAGGTTTACAACCTTTCGGGTTTTGTGGCAGATTCCGCTACAGGCGAACGCATGATAGGTGCCACCATAGTAATTCCTGCCCTGAAAAAAGGAACCACAACCAATGCCTTCGGGTATTATTCCTATTCGTTGCCACCGGGCACCTACCAGGTACAATATTCTTTTATTGGTTACCTGCCGGTGGTGAAACAGTTAGTCCTGAGCCGTGATCAGGTGCTGTCTGTTAATTTATCTGCTGCACCACTGGAAATCACTGAAGTCAGGCTGGAATCATCCAGGCTGAACCGGTTGAACAACCTGCATCCGGGTACCGATGTAGTACCGGCAAAAATAATGAATACCTGTCCCGCCCTGATGGGCGAAAAAGACTTAATGCAGTTTCTGAAGATGATGCCCGGTGTGCAAACCAATATCGACGGGTTAAACGGGCTTTACGTCAGGGGCACCTTGCCGCAACACTCATCTTTTATTGTAGATGATGCACCCATGTTCAACATGTATCATTTTTCGGGATGGTTTGCCACCATCAATCCCGATGCCGTTAAGGAAATCAGGTTGTATAAGGGACATTTGCCGGCCCGTACGGGAGGATCGCTTGGATCAATAGTGGATATCAGGCTGAAAGATGGCAATAACCAGCATTTCAATGCAACCGGCGGCATCGGCACACTAACCAGCCGCCTTACCCTTGAAGGTCCCATTGTTAAAGACAAGGCTTCGTTCATTGTTTCGGGCCGGCGTACCTATTTCGACCAGCTGTTGCGGTTGGTGGACAACAGCGAGGATGCCCGCGAACTGGGCAGGTTTTACTTTTACGACATGAACGGTAAGGTGAATTATACGCTGAATCACAATAACCGCTTTTATGTTTCGGCCTATTCAGGCAGGGATAAGTTTTGGGAGGCAGGGGGCACCAAGTGGGGGAATTCGCTGGCATCGGCCAGGTGGAATCACCTTTTTTCGGAAAAGGTATTTGCCAACATGACCATTACGGGAAGCTGGTATGATCACAGTTTCCGGGGATATAACTACAATGACAACGAGGATGTTCATCTGCTGTTCAGGCTTCGTAATTACAATTTAAAATACGACCTGACCTGTTTTACAAGAGCGAATCTGAGAATCAATGCGGGTATTGGGACAAAATACAACCTGCTTCCGCCGGTAAATGCGCAAGGAGGAAGTATAATTCTTCCTGGTGAGCCAGCCGGTAAAAAAACGTATAAGCAGTTAATCGGCTCAGCTTATGCAGAAAGCAGTTTCTCGTTGTCGCCGAAACTTAAGGTTGACGCCGGATTGAGATTAATTGTTGCGGACAAAATTTATCCGAACGATATGAAAACCAGAATTGATCCGGAGCCCTCCGTGTCTGTTCAATATGCGATATCTGAAGAAACCTCGGTGAAAGCTGCCGGTTCGCGCAATTACCAGTATTATCATGGCGTCTCGGTGTTTGAATTGATCATACCGTTCGACAAGTATTTGCTTTCAGGCGCCAAGTTAAAGCCACAATATGCCGATCATTTGTCAGCGGGATTCTTTTATTCCCAAAAAGATAACCGGTTTGAGTTTTCTATTGATTCCTATTATTCCCTGCTGCATAACCAGTACAGAATTCCAATCAGCGAGGATATCTATTATTATCGCGAAACGGAAATGAACCCCATCAAAGGGCGACTTAAAACCTATGGATTGGAAGTTTCATTTCGAAAGCTGACTGGTAAATTAAACGGCATGGTGAGTTATACCTGGTCCAATTCCAAAATCAGGGAGAACGATTTTTTTAACGGACGTTTCTACCATCCTTATTATGATCGCCGGCATAATTTTGTGCTGAGCGTTAACTATTCGCTTAAGCCACGAATCATGGTTTCATCAAACTGGGTTTATATGAGCGGCAATCCCTATTCATATCCCACAGGCAAATATGAACTGAGGGGCAGAACTGTTCCGCTTTATGACAGTGACAAGTTATACAACCAGCGCATGCCCGCTTATCACCGGCTCGATATCAGCTGCCGTTTTAACCTCGACAGAAGAAAACCATCGCAGCACAGTCTTTCAATAAGTGTATTCAACGTGTATTCCCGAAAGAACGCGTTATTTTATACCTATAACGATATTGCCGACGGAGATACCGACAAGGATCCCAACAGCGGATACCAAAAAAGATACTTTGATATGATGGAATTTCATTTTTTCAACATTTTTCCTTCGCTGTCCTATGAGTTTAAGTTTGGAAAATAGGTTGATGAGGAATAGGTTTTGTACCAGCCTTTTTGGCATGGCCTTGCTGACGGTGTTGTTCACCGGTTGTGAGAACCTGATTGGTTTTCCTGACATTCCCAATCATACGCCGGTTCCGGTAATTGAAGCCGTACTTACCAATGAACCTGTTGTGCAAAGGGTAAAGGTGAGTTACAGTGTATCCCTGTCCGACACCAATTCGTGCCGGCCTTTGGAAGATGCACTGGTTAGGGTGATCAGCAATGATGGGGATACCCTGGAATATTTCCATCAATCAAAAGGTTGGTATCACAGCGCGGTTTTTGCAGCCGCGCCAGGTATTATTTACAGGCTTGAAGTGGTTATTGGGGGTGAAACATACAGCTCAACCGGAGAAGTTATTGAAATGAACGGGATTGATTCATTGCATTGCCGTTACGACGAAGAAAGTGCTTTTGGTGATGCAGGTTACTATGTATACATGAACGCAGGCAGGGTTATGGATGATACCCGGTATTATATCATCGATGCATCACGCAATGATACGTTGAAAACCAACGGAAGTGAGATATGGATTTTCAGCGACAATCTGGTAGAAAGTATCAACAATATAAAACTGCCGCTGTCTTTTACGGAGAACGACAGCGTAACCATTGAGCTCTACAGCATTTCCAAAACCATGTATGATTACTACTACAAACTAGCCTATGAAGTGTTGAACCTGAATCTGAGCAACATCAGTTACAGGACCAATTTGCCACAGCTATTTCATCCCGCTGCCCTGGGTTATTTCCAGGTTTCCGCAGTAAGCCGGAAGGCAATTGTTATAAAATAAAAATCCGGGGCTTTGTGCTTAAGGGGTAACACCCAGTTTTTGCAGTGCCTCATAAACAAGAAAAGCAGGCCATACAATGGCTTTAAGTATGCCCAGCGCACCCATCCAGAAACCTGTTGCGTGTGAAATGTAATAAATAGCAGCTCCAATGAGCCCCAACCCGTAAACGGCATTGGATGATGCATGGCAATTGATGTCGTTTTTCATTTTGTTTGTGGTTATGGGAGTTAATTTACAATCAAATTTAATGGTTAGGTGTCAGTAATTCAAAATTTTATCGGCCTAATTCGGAATGAACCGGTAAACAGTCCTTTTTCTGCGGTCAACAGATCTTCTGCTATCAGGATTCATGCTGATTTATAGATATTTGAAATTTTTGATACAAGTTGAGGTAGGGTTTTTTCATGAGGTCATGTCATTTGTACAATAATCAGAAAATGGACGTTTAATGGACTCATTAACCTTAGAAACAAATTGCATGGTAATATGAAAATCACAAGTATCAAAAGAATCAACAACGTATTATTGGGTATGGCCTTTATCGGTTTAATGACATCCTTACCTGTATTGTCGCAGGAAAAGCCGTTAAGCAAATGGGGTGTTGAAACGGATTTGCTGGCCTGGCGAATTGGCAAATTTCCAAAAAGTTTTTACCTGGAGGCTTGGTTTGGTTATAGGCATTTGAAATTTGAAGTTGCTGTGGGTCATCTCGACCTGGTGGAAAATCATACCCCGGATCATTTTATTTTCGACAATACCTGGATTGCCAATGTGAAATGCAGTTATTTCTTTCATCAGGGATTCAAGCATTTCTGGATCGGGCCATCGTTGCTTTATGAGTATGCAAACCTGGTAAGTGAGGCGCATTACAGATCAACAATTGAATACTGGTCGTTGGGTTTCTCCACGGGCTACTTATTTTCCATTAAAGATGTGGTATATTTCGGGCCGAGTTTACAGGTACATTTCCCGTTAAGTAAACTTGATTATGTAGTTGAGCCGGGTAATACCTATACTGTACCCTGGAGTCTTGAACCCGGTTTGAGAATTGGAATTAGTTTGTGAAATCTTTTATTTGAATTTAAATCATATCTGTTTTTATGAAAAAAGTATCACTGGTTTTTTTAATGGGATTATTGGGAGTGCTGTTTGGTGAATTAAACGCACAGCGGTTTTCCCTGAGCGGACATGTCTCCGATAAGCGCAACGGAGAATCACTTATTGGAGTGGGTATCTTTATCAAGAATACCACCACCGGGGTTGTCAGCAATTCGTACGGCTTTTATTCATTGTCACTGAATCAGGGCAAACAGAATATAGTTGTGAGTTACATTGGCTATGAATTGATTGATACGGTATTGAATTTCGAGCAGAATATCACCCTTAACTTTGAATTGAGCGAAAGCATCAAGGAATTGAAAGAGGTAGTGGTTAAGGCAGAAAGGGCACAGGAAAATGTAACCTCCACCCAGATGAGTGTGGTGAGCCTGTCATCAAAGACCATGAAGCAGATTCCGGTAGCCTTTGGTGAGGTGGATGTATTGAAAACGCTGGTGTTGATGCCGGGTGTGAAATCAAGCGATGACGGGGGCTCTACACTGAGTGTCAGGGGTGGCGGACGCGATCAGAACCTGATCATGCTGGATGAAGCTACGGTTTACAATGCCAGTCACCTGGGCAACCTGCTTTCGGTTTTTAACAACGATGCCTTGCAGAATTTGGAGTTTTTCAAGGGCAACATGCCGGCACAATACGGTGGCCGCTTGTCCTCGGTGATAGACATGCGCATGAGGGATGGTAACCGCAAGCATTATGGAGTTTCCGGAGGAATAGGCACCCTCTCAAGCAGGCTTACGGTTGAAGGGCCTATTGTAAAGGACAAAGGGTCCTTTATCCTGTCGGGTCGCAGGGCTTATATTGATTTGCTTACCAAAGCCATGCATGCCATTGATGATACTTCCCCGGTAGTGCCTTATTATTTCTTTGACCTGAATCTCAAGGCCAATTACAACCTGAATGACCGCAATAAAATTTTTGTTTCAGGCTACCTGGGCAAGGATGTATTTGAAATGAATTCCGCCGATGATAACTATGAAACACGTATGGCATGGGGCAATTATACAGGAACGCTCAGGTGGAATTCTGTTTTGTCGGATCGCACTTTCGCAAACCTGACCCTGCTGATCAGCAATTACAATTATTCATTCGGAAATACCCTTAAATACGGAGAACCGGAAAAGGAATCGAAATTCGACTGGAAAGCAGATCTGCTGGATTATTCCTTGAAGTATGATGTGGACTTTTATTTGAATGAAAAACATACCATCAGGGCCGGCCTGGTAAATACGTTGCATAAATTCAACCCTGGCAGAGTCATCGGGCATAACGATACCATGAAATACAATTTTCGCATTCCGATGAACAGGGCAATGGAACATGCTTTCTATTTGTCAGATGAATTCAAGGTAAGCCCGAAACTCACAGTTGAAATGGGGCTCAGGTACAGCCTGTTTCAGAATATGGGAAAAACAGATGCTTATGTGTTGAACCGCGAATACATTACTGTTGATACCATGAGTTACGACAAATGGGAAATATTCCACCATTTTCAATCGCTGGAACCCAGGCTGGCTTTCACCTACAGAACAGGAGAAAACAGTTCTGTGAAGGCCGGTTATAGCCGTACCAGTCAGTATGTTCATGTAGCCTCCAATTCCAACGTGGGGTCCATCATTGATATCTGGGTTGGTTCAAATAAGAATATCAAACCTCAGCTGGCCGATATGTACAGCGCCGGATTTTTTATGAATGCACTGGACAACAAACTGGAAACCTCGGTGGAAGTATATTATAAAGACATGTACAACCAGATTGAATTCCGGGAATTTGCCACACCCCAGTTCAATGAGCATATGGATGAGGATTTCCGTTTTGGTAAGGGCCGTTCGTATGGTATTGAGTTGTTTGTGAAGAAAGCCACCGGTGATTTTACGGGATGGGTCAGCTATACCTGGTCAAAAACTGAAAAGAAAACCAAAGACATTCAGGAAAAAGGCTGGTATTTGTCACCATTTGACCGTACACATGACCTGTCGCTGGTTGCTATGTACAATATTTCGCCCAGACTTTCTGTTTCGGGCAATTTCCAGCTGAAGTCGGGCCGGCCTTTTACATCACCTGCTTTGCGTTATCAGTATGGTGAAATAACCTATCCGGACGGAAACAAAGAGGGCGGAGCAGTTATTCCTTATTTTCCTGGAAGAAACAACGACCGGATGCCGGTTTATCACAGGCTGGACCTGGGGCTTACCTGGAAAGGCAAGCCGGGACGCCGTTTTTACAGTGAGGTGAATGTATCGGTATTTGATGTGTATAACCGTTCAAACCCCATGTCGATCAACTTCCGTCCGGATGAAGACAACAAAAATATTACCAAGGCTTATGAGCAGACCTTCCTTGGATTCATGCCGGCCATTACCTGGAACTTTTCATTTTAACAATTAATAATTCCATGAATATGAAAACAACATTATATATTTTCTTAGCAGCAGTTATAGCGCTTACAGGTTGTTCCGAATATGAAAAAGAGATTAGCTGGGAGCTGGATGATTATCCGGATATGCTTGTGGTGGAAGGAGTTATCACCAATGAATTCAAGCAACAAACGGTACTGTTAACAAAATCTTCACCTTATTTTGACACGCAGGCTCCAAAAACCATTTCAGGAGCAGGGGTTCTGGTGAGGGAAGGGAGTAACACCTATTTCTTTACCGAAAGCTCCACCAACAAGGGCTTGTATCTTTCTGACATAGCGTTTTCCGGGGAACCTTCTAAAACATATGAGTTGGAGGTAACTTTACAGGAACCCCTCAATGGCCTCAGGGATTATGATGCAGTTTCGAAAATGCCCGAGGGGATTGACCTGGATACCATCATTTGTGAAATATATGAAATGCCGGATTTGGGTTTTGAGGAGGATGAAGAAGACAAGGATACCACCATTCTGTCGATCATGTTTTATGGAAAGGAACCCGACGATCCGAATAATTATTATACGGCCCGCATTTTTCAGAACAAGACCTGTTGGAATGCCAATGTTAAGGAAGTTTTCTTATTTAATGATGACAACAACAATGGCAACAATTACGACTATTTCATTGGCATTGAAAATGTTCAAGCTGAAGATACAATCATGCTGGAGATCCGGTCGGTTGAAAAAAACTATTACGATTATGTTAATGGCATTAAACTGATTGATGAATCGGGTGATGCTTACAGCATGATCGGTCCGGCGGCCAATGCCGTTGGTAACATATCAGGAGGAAAAGCGCTCGGGTACTTTTGTACTGCATATGTTTCAAGGGCCACAAGCTTTGCTGTGGATATGAGGGGAAAAAAGTAAAGAGAGGATAAAAAAATTGAGCGCAGTCGGGAGACTGCGCTCAGCAACCAGGAGATAATAAATGAGCGTAGTCAGTAGACTACGCTCAGCACTCGGGGGGCAAAAAAAGAGCGTAGTCAGTAGACTACGCTCAGCTTTTTCGGGGTATATGCTCAGCTTCTTTGAAGTCGGTTCTTACTACAACGTCTTGAAAACCTTAAAGGAATGCGGTTTTAAGGTGATTTCAAAAGTACGTTCAGGTGCTACCTGCCTGTTGCGGGCAAAAGGATTGGTTACAACGGTTCCCGTTATGGTTTCATTGCTTACCAGGTTCTGCAGTGAGGCAATGGGATCTTTGGCGGCTATTTTAACAGTAACCGGTTCATTCAGGAATGATTCCACAATGAAGGTACCGTTATCGTAGCAGAAAAGGCTTACCTGCGCAGGTCCTTCCAGTTTCACAGGAAAATCCTGTGCGGCAACCTTACGAATTCCGTTAAGTACTTCGGCAGGATATTGGTAGAGGTCGGAGTAATTGTCGGGAATAGTCAGCACGTACAGGTTCGATTTTGAGTATTGTGCCCTATGCAAAATGGGCCATCCCGAGGCTCCGCGAACTGCGGAAATCTCTTCCCAGGAATCGTTGGTCAGGTATTCAATCTGAGGGATGAGGATGTCGTATTTGGATTTGCTGATGGTGTTCCATCCCGATACGAATTCATTGACCAGGGCTTTCCGGTCGGAAACCTTCATTTCAACGATATCTTCAATGCCCTTTCCCTGCAAAGCTTTCAGCAGGCCCGAAGTAATCATGGTTGGTTTTCCGGCCCACAGGCGTTCCTTGATTTTCTGAACCAGGTCGGGGTCGAATTTTGCCGATTCGGTCAGCAGAATCATGTTGTCTTCCTTGGGGAAAACAGGGGAGATATCCATGGGAATGCCAATCATACCCAGGTAATTCTGAAGGAAGTCTTCGCCGGTAGCGTGGAAAGGCCTGTAGCTTTTTACACCAACCGGATTTCCCAGATCGCCCAGGAACTGATCAACCTGTTCAAACGCCATACCTGCAGCGCGTGCGTGGGTGACGGGGAAGATTATTTTTCCGTCTTTCATTGGAATGGGTTTCATTAAAGCATCATAGTTGAAGCTGGTCTGCTGGCCCTGCCATGCACCTCTTTGGAACGGCACAACGGGATTTTGCAGCGACCTGTAGTCGAACATGGTTATTTCGGGAGCTTTGGCAAAAAGTGTGAGCCAGAACTGTTCGGCATAGCGGTCAATGTAATTGGATCCGAAGGGATCCACCCATCCGCCGCCATTGCGACCGGGAGCAATGTTATTGAAGTAGCGGATGATCAGGTAGCTTTCATACTGCTGGAGATGCTGGTCGGAATATACCGCATCACGTGTTTCGGTTCCCGTGTAAATTCCGTCGAACATGTTGGGTTCGGTTTCGAGGTTGAACCCGAGTCCCTGGAAATGTTCGTACCAGTTGGGATACTTAATGATCACCTTAACTTTGGGATTTACCGCTTTGGCCGGGTTGATGATCAGGTCGCGGGCAGCATCGGTCATGAGTTTCAGCCTGTAATCGGTCCAACTCATGGTGCCTTTTGCCTTAATGCATAAGTCGCATTTGCAGCTGGTGAAAAAGAAATCATCGAGGACGAATTCATCAAAATGCTTTGCGGTGAGTTCGGCAATTTCTTTGGCTTTCTGGCGGTGTTCGGGATTGGAATAGCAGAAGGTCTCGAAATTATTGCTTTCGTTCATGGTATAGGTGATCCCTCCGGCAACTTTCAATCCTTTGGCTTTGAAAAATTTGATGGCAGTTTCCAGCGTTTTTTCATCAACCACCAGTTTATCGCGGTGGGTTTCCAGGTAAATCTTGTCGATCTTACATTGGTGGCTGATCAGGTTCCAGGTTTCTTCGAGTTTTTTGGGATCGGCCATTTCATTGACTTCGTAGGCACGCGTATATACAGATACCGTGAAGTTCTTGTAATACGGCGGTTTTTGGGCGGCTATTCCGCTAACAATGCAGCAGGATAACAACAAGCACATAAATTTTCTCATATATGATTAGGTTAATAGTTAGTCGGCAGTATCTTGATTTAAACAAAGTTAAAAATGAAGCCAGATAATGATGTACCTGAAACAGGTTTCTTACTACTTTTAACAAAAAATTATGATTCGAACGGCATTTTTAATCACCTCGCTCTTTGCTTTTATTCAGGCAAATCCTCAGGCGAATTCCTTTCCGGTTAAACTGGTTGCAAAGAATGCTGTATTGCATAAAGCCGGAACGGGTTATGCCTTTACCGAAGGTTGTTCAACAGCACCGGATGGTCGTGTTTTTTTCACCGATCAGCCGAATGACAAAATTTACTGTTGGAATGAAAAGGACAGCATCATTGTATTTAAAGAAGAATGTGAACGGTCGAACGGCACCATCTTTGACAGTCATGGAAACCTGGTTTGCTGTGCCGATCTGCATAACAGGCTGATCAGTTACAACCAGGCCGGAGCAGCTACTGAAGTCTATTCCCGGGGATATAACGGCAAGTATCTGAACGGTCCGAACGATTTATGGATTGACAAAAATGGCGGAATCTACTTCACCGATCCATACTATCACAGACCATACTGGGAGCCGGGACATAAGCAGCAGCAGGACATTCAGGCGGTGTATTACCTGAAGCCAAACGGTGAAATAGTCAGGGTAATTGACGATCTCGGCCAGCCCAACGGAATTGTGGGAACACCGGACAACCGCTATTTATTGGTTGCAGACATCAAAGAACGGAAAACCTGGAAGTATACCATAGAGCCTGATGGCAGATTAAGCAATAAGATACTTTTTGCTGCAGAAGGTTCTGATGGCATGACTGTGGATTGCAAGGGCAATGTTTACCTCACTTACAACAAAGTTCACGTTTATAACCGGAAAGGTATCAAAACGGGTGAGATAGAGCTTCCTGAAGGGCCGTCCAATGTTTGTTTTGGTGGAGCAGACCGCAAAACACTGTTTATAACTGCCAGAACATCAGTTTACACGCTGAGAATGAAGGTGAAAGGAGTGGAGTAGGAGCAGATGCGGCTTCCTGCTGCTCATCCGGTTTTCTTTTTACGGTCTTTTGTCAGGGTTTCTTCCTGCCGGAAAGCAGAGGATGTGGCGTTTAAAACTTCAACAGTTTTCCTGTATCCCACATCGAACAATTCACGCGATTTTTTGAGGTCGAACAGGCTGTAGTTGGTAATTTCTGCAGGTTCGATGTAAATGTCGAAGAGGTGTCGTTTGGTATTCATTTCTGAGGCAATGGCCAGGTGAAATGAACGTTCCGCGATGTGCACCATGCCTTTTAATTGCGGGATGGGACCGGTTGGGTTAATATAAACGCCAATCAGCGTATTACATTGTTTGGCAATGGGTTCAACCGGCATGTTGTTCATCACCCCCCCGTCTACATAGGGTATTTTGTTGATGGTGATGGATTCAAAAAGCACGGGAACGGATGATGACGCCAGTATGGCATCAACCAGATTACCTTTCTGAAAGTATTCGCTTTTACCTTCGAGCAGGTTGGTGGCCGTGATCACGAGTGGAATTTGGAGTTGTTCGAAAGTGGTGGCACGGAGGTGTTTTTTCAGTGTGTCTTTCAAACCTGATGTTTTGAAGATACCGGTTTTGGGAACAGTAATCTGAACCAGCTCGAAAATACTTTTCATCGAATAGATTTCAAGAATCTCTTCCGGTTGGTATCCGTCTGCATACAGCGCACCGGCAATGGCACCCGAGCTTACGCCCGAAATGATGTTGGGTTTCATATTGAATTCTTCCAGGGCTTTAAGTACACCAAGATGGGTGAAGCCACGGGCTGCTCCGCCACTAAGCACAATGCCGACATTATATTTGCGGGAATTCATATAACAAATAAATTTAGTACCCTGATTTTTTTATGTATTTGTATAGCTGTTTAATAAAAGGTTTTTCGCCCTTGGCCAGGAATTTCACTTCCACCGGCAGGTAAAAAAACACTTTTCTCAGGTTTTTGTCTGCCAGCCCTGAATTCCGGATTCTTACGGCATCCTTTTCAGTTGTTAAAATGAATTTGTTAACAGCTTCAATGGTTTTGAAAGATTTCTTAATACGTTGAAAATCATCTTTGTCGTAATTGTGATGATCGGGAAAGGCCATTTCTTCGTGAACAGGGACAGATTCTTCCAGGAACAATTTCAAGGGTTCGGGATTGGCGATGCCTGTTACAAGCATCACGGCGTTACCTGGTTTATAAAAGTGTTTCAGCGGGAATGACTCAGCCTGGCCGTGTTTATCAGCGAAAACCGCTACCGGATTACCGTAAACGTATCTGGTGAAATAGACTTCCTGTTCTGCAGTTGGTTGCAGCCTGGAAATAAAAAGTGCTTTTTCATGGGGTGACAAATGACCCGGGCATTTGGTAACGATAATGATATCTGCTCTTTTTGAATTCCTGCGGGGCTCTCTCAGGTTACCGGCAGGAAGCAGGATGTCATTGAAAACCGGGCGCGTATAATCAACCAGAAGAATGGACAATCCCGGCCGGATGTACCTGTGCTGGAAAGCATCATCCAGAATCACGGCGTTCAGCTTATGAATTTTGTCAGTGAGGATTTTTACTCCTTTAACCCGGTTTTTTTCAACAGCTACAGGAATATCCGGAAATTTCAGTTTAAGCTGAAGGGGTTCGTCACCAACGTCGGCTACATCCGAACGGACGGATGCCAGCATGAAATCTTTGGTTTTTCTTTTATAGCCGCGACTCAGAACGGCTATTTTGTAATCCTCTTTCAGTAATCGGATCAGGTATTCCACGTGCGGGGTTTTACCGGTACCTCCCACGGTGATATTTCCGATAGAGATTACCGGTAATTTAAAACGTGTGGATGGCAGAATTCCTTTATCGAACAACAGATTCCTGACAGCGACAACCATACCATACAATACTGAAAAGGGCAGCAGCAGAGGTCTGGATATGTGTCGGAATCCGGCCATTTTGGTTACATCTAGTGTATTCTTACTTCAAAAGGCAGCCGTGCCTGGATTCTGTCGCCACTGAGCATTTCTTTCATCGCCCGGTACTGCGGGTAAAACGCTGACAATTCCTTTCGGATCAAACGTTCCCTGACGTCACCCGTCAGTTCTTTCATGACCTGGGTAAACGGGTCTTCCTGCTTGGGAAGTTCAACTATGCGATAATTGTCGAGGCCTGCCTTTTTTGCAGCAATATCAATGGCATCATTGAGTCCGCCCAGTACGTCAACAAGCTTCCGGTCCAGCGCATTACTCCCGCTCCATACGCGGCCTTCACCCATTTGATCCACGGATTCGTAAGGTAGTTGCCTGCCATCAGAAACATGGGAGACAAAAGTTTTATAGGTTTCATCGACCATATTTTGCAGCACCATTCTTTCCGTTCCGGTTAGGGGTCTGAAAATGGAACCGAAATCGGAATACGCATTGGTTTTTTCAACATCGGTTGTAACGCCGAGTTTATTTTCCATGAAATCTTCGGCATTAACCAGCAGACCAAAAACACCTATGGAACCGGTAATGGTATTCGGACTGGCCACAATGGTGTCAGCAGCTGCCACGATATAGTAGCCACCTGAAGCTGCCAGGTCACCCATGGATGCGATAACCGGCTTTATCTGCCGGGCAAGGTAGAGTTCGCGCCAGATAACTTCAGATGCCAGTGCGCTTCCGCCTCCTGAATTCACCCGGAAAACGATTGCTTTTATGGAAGAATCCTGCCGCGCATTGCGTATGGTACGGGCAATTTTCTCGGATCCGATATAGCCTTCACCCTGTTCGCCAACCAGAATATCTCCCTCGGCGTAGATTACGGCAATTTTTTCACGTGTATAGCCTTTATCCGATTTGGATTTTGGAGCGTTCACGTATTTCTGCAGGGTAACCATGCTTAAATCTTTGGCTTTGCTTATATGCACCAGGTTGGCAAGCGTATCCAGCACCTGATCCTTATAGAGTAAAGCATTGATCATCCCATACCTGATTGCCGATTCATTGTTCCACATCAACAGGCTGTCGGCAAAATTATTCAGGTTGGCAACAGGGACGTTCCGGCTGATACCGATTTGTTCCACCATGTGATTCCAGATGGAGCCTACATAAGTTTTAATCTGTTCCCTGTTTTCAGGGCTCATTTTATCATACATAAAGGGTTCAACGGCACTTTTGAATTTGCCATGGCGGATGACTTCGGGTTCAATATCCAGTTTTTCAAGGGCTTTTTTGTAAAACATCAATTCGGCGCTGAGTCCAACAAAATCAAGCGATCCTTCGGGATTCAGGTAAAGTTTATCGGAAACTGAAGCGAGGTAGTATGATTTCTGAGAAAAGGCATTGCTGAAAGCCACAATGAATTTGCCCGACTTTTTAAAATCAATCAGGGCATTGCGGATCTCTTCAACCGTGGCGATGCCGGCCTGAAGATTGGATAATTCGAGATAAATGCCGCGAATATTGGTATCGAGGCGGGCTTTGTCAATACAAC
>JAFGOR010000282.1 GCA_016926375.1 Bacteroidales bacterium | reverse complement strand
TTTCATGTGGCAACAGGACGAGGAATACATTGCCGGTGAATTTGTATGGACCGGTTTCGATTACCTGGGAGAACCCACACCCTATGTCAGCTTTATGTTGGGCAGCATGGGCATGGCCGATGCCTTTGAGTCGCGCAGTTCGTACTTTGGCATTGTAGACCTTTGCGGAATTCCCAAGGACAGGTATTACCTGTACAAAAGTTACTGGAACACCGAAGAAAGCACAGTACATATCCTTCCGCACTGGAACTGGCCCGCAGAAGCAGGTAAGGTTCCCGTATTTGTCTATACCAATGGCGATTGTGCCGAACTGTTTCTGAATGGGAAATCGCTTGGAAAGCAGTGCAAGAAACCCAATTCACCCAAATCAGTTGAGCGTTTCAGGCTCATGTGGGCCGATGTGGAATACCATCCCGGAGAGCTTAAAGCCGTGGCCTACAAAGAGAGCAAGGTTATCGGCGAACAGGTGATGCGCACTGCCGGAGAGCCATACCAGTTAAGGCTAACGCCCGACCGTACAACCATTAAGGCCGACGGGCTCGACCTTTCGTACCTGCTGGTTGAAGCCGTTGACAAAAACGGGAATCTTTGTCCCCTGGCCGACAATGAAGTAACCTTTGATATCTCGGGACCAGGACGCGTTGCCGGCGTGGGAAATGGCAACCCGCAATCGATAGAACCTTTTCAGGCCAATAAAATAAAACTGTTTTACGGCAAGGCCCTGATCATTGCCGGATCAGGCTTTGAAAAAGGTGTGCTGAAGATCAATGCCAGCGCCAAAGGCCTGGTAAAAAGCACGACTACTATAACCGTTGTTAAATAAACCCTACTGTTGGCCCTTGGCTTTTGGTTTTTGTCTTGCTCGTCCCTTGTCACTTGTCACTTGTCACTGCTTATGACAGCACCGCCATAGCCGCGCCAATCAGGTTGGCGTTTTCCATTCGGGCAATCTTTACCGTTACGTCGGGCATACTCAAATCCTTTACAAGCTGATTTACATATTTATCAACCATTTCAGCATAGGATGCCTTGCCAGTTTTGATTTTGCTCCAGAACAAACTGCCTTCAGCTAATACCTGTACCTTTTTGGTAGCGGGATCAGCAGCCTTCAGATTCTTTACTAATCCTGCAATGGAAGCAGCAACAAGCTTTGCCGACCTTTCATAAATCTGGTAAGCCACTTCAACATACTCGGGTTTGGAATCTCCGGGGTTGTTAATCATCCGCGTCAGGTTAACTGCACTGAAGCCCTCATCAAATTTATCATTTGGGAAAGCTTCCATAAACACACGGCCCAGGTACATCCCTGAAATGGCTTTCTCAAAACGCTGGAAGCCTTTGTTGTTGGAACTGGCGTCTACCTGATCGTCAATGGCGGTAAGATGCGGAGGAAAGAAATTGCCCGATTCCAGGTTAACCGGAGTATCACCCGACCAGTCTTTCATGGCCCGTATCTTTGGAATGTATTCCGAAGGGAAGAAAGTAGCCATATTGGTGCCTGTGCCTACGATGAGCCCGATATACGCATCAAATCCCGGGTTTAACAAGCCGGCAAACAAGCTGGTAATGGTATCGTTCACCACCCTGATGCCGGTAAACCTGGAACTCGTGTTTTCATTCAGATATTTAAGCAGGGGTTTGCCAACCGGCTTTCCTTCCATCTGGTCAATGCCTACTCCCTTGGTCCAATGGATCAACTCGGCATCACCGTCGGTAAGCGATTTGGCCGGATATGAAAAACAATACCCGATGGGTGAATCCTTGGGAATCTCAACCTGACTGAGGGTTTTTGCCTGCGCATTGAAAAGATCCTCGCGGGTGAATCCCTTGTTCTTCATTTCGGTAATATCTCTCTCCGTGGAACCTGTTACTTCCGATTTGCTTCCTACAGAAACGGTAGCCACCCTGAAATTTGTTCCTCCCAGGTCAAATACCGTTGCCTGGCCTTTAATTCCGTCTTTTTTTGGATGAATATAGGTTGGCAGACACTTAATTTCAGTACCATCTTCCTGAAGTCCCGTCACTACTTTCTTTGTCAAACTGTTTGCAATATCAATCAGTTGCTCATTGCTCAAATCAAACTGGTTTTTCATATGATTGCCTAATTAAATGAATATGATTCTTTAAAACGCTAAAGTAAATAAAACGATTTCATTTTTAAAAAGAAAACAGTTTTCTATTTTTACCATTACTTTAACTACCCTTCCTGAATATGAAGCTTTATCATGTATTAACAGATAATAAATTTACGCTAAGTGCTGTTTTTTCATCGCTTCACTCAAAAAATTACCGGCTTTACTTCATCGGGCAGGGCATATCGCTGATTGGCACCTGGATGCAGAATATCGCGCTGAGTTGGTTGGTTTACCGCCTTACAGGGTCGGTTTTTCTGCTGGGATTAATAGGTTTCACCAGTCAGATTCCTAATTTTATACTGGCACCCTTTACCGGAGTACTCACTGATCGCTATAACCGTTTAAAAATAATGACCATTGCCCAGGTATTTTTTATGCTTCAGGCACTTACCATGACGTTACTGGTACTTTTTAACCTGGTTGAAGTATGGCATATTATTGTCCTGAGCATCGTATTTGGCATCATCAGTGCTTTTGATGCACCCGCCCGACAGTCGCTTGTTATTGACCTTGTTAACGATCCCACGCACCTGGGAAATGCCATTGCACTGAATTCCGCCCTTTTCAATGCAGCCAGATTAGTTGGGCCGGCCATTGCAGGGCTCACCATTGCAGCTGTAGGCGAAGGCATTTGTTTTTTGTTGAATACCCTTAGTTTTATTGCGGTTATTATAGCTCTTTTGATGGTAAAACTACCTGCCAGGAAAGATAAAACAACTGAAAGAGATTTCTCCAAAAGTTTCAACGAAGGTTTCCTGTATACTTTCCGCTCGGTTCCTATCCGAACCCTCATCATCATACTGGCCGTTTTGAGCCTGTTTTGTTTTCCCTTTATGGTGCTTTTGCCGGCCTATGCCAAGGAAATTATGCATGGTGGCAGTGAAACGCTGGGATTTCTCATGTCGGGACTTGGAGCAGGAGCACTCACAGGAGCCCTGATTATGGCCGGCCGTAAAACTGTATTCGGTCTGGGAAAAATAATTTCGGTTAATGTGGTCGTCCTGGGTGCCTCGGTAGCTGTTGTTGCGGTTTCAACCAACCTGGCCTTATCTCTGCTTTTCTTGTTCTTCGGAGGTTTCTCTATGATCCTGTCGCTTGCAGCCGCCAATACCATGCTGCAAACCCTTGCAGACGAAGACAAAAGAGGCCGGGTTATGAGTTTTTATGCCATGGCACTGTTGGGTACCATGCCTATTGGCAACCTGCTGGCAGGCTCAGTAGCAAGTGGAATTGGCCTTTCCGGCACCATGCTCATTGGCGGCCTGGTTACCGTGTTTTCAGCCATCTGGTTTGAATTTCAACGCCGGTCCATGCGGAAATCTGTACGTCATATTTATATGAGCAAAGGGATCATTTCCAGTCTTCC
>JAFGOR010000281.1 GCA_016926375.1 Bacteroidales bacterium | reverse complement strand
TGCTGTTGTTCAAAGAGAAACACCATATGTAGATTTACATAAATTTGCTGCATAAAAATTTGGTTTTGTCTTAGAATACAGGCAGGCAAGCTCTGCATGACACGCACCGTCACACTGAGCCTGCCTGCCTGCCGGTAGGCAGGTCGAAGTGTGACTTGCACCTACGGCCTTATAGCCTATAGCCTGATTTCCTATACTTGAACTAATTCATTACATTCGCACCAATGATTTTAAAAAAAATGAACATGTACACTGTAAAATACCTCCACGATTTCACCCGTGATGTTTTTATAAAAATGGGCTGTTGCGCTGTTGATGCCGCAAAGATTGCCGATGTTTTTTTGGCTGCTGAACTCCGGGGTTTGCCATCACACGGCATGATCCGCATTAAGGATTACTATCAGCTTTGGAAAGCCAACAGGATCAATGTAAATCCCAATGTCAGAATTGTTCACGAAACACCGTCAACTGCTGTTATTGATGGCGACGGTGCTGTGGGCATGGTGGCAGCAACCCGTTCCATGGAACTGGCTATTGAAAAGGCACACAAGTCGGGAACCGGCTGGGTGTCTACGCGTAACTCGAACCATTACGGTATTGCCGGTTATTATGCCATGATGGCGTTGGGGCACGACATGATAGGCATGTCGATGACCAACGCCAACCCGCTGGTTGCACCCACCTTATCGGTGAGCCCGATGCTTGGTACCAACCCCATTGCCGTTGCCATACCTGCTGGCAAGCAGCCACCCTTTGTGGCCGATTTTGCCACCACGCCGATTGCCCGCGGTAAGCTTGCTGTGGCAGAGAAAAAAGGGGAAAAGGTACCGCTGGGTTTTGTTCAGGATAAAGAAGGCACGCCATCTGATGATCCGGCAATTCTGAAGGAGGGAGGTTCCATGCTTACCCTGGGTGGCGATTACGTGCATGGCAGTCACAAAGGATTTTGCCTCAGCGCCATTGTGGATATTTTCTCGGCAGTTTTTTCCGGTGCCAACTTTGGCCCGTTTGTTCCGCCTTCGGTGGCCTATCTGCCGGTACTCGACAAAAAAGTAGGCGAGGGTACAGGTCATTTTTTCGGCGCCATGCGCATTGATGCATTTCAGGAAGCTTCAACCTTTAAGGCCACCATGGATGAATGGATCACTACTTTTCGCAATGCAAAGCCGGCGAGCGGCTATGATAAAGTGATCATTCCGGGTGATCCCGAACGGGAAAAGGAGGCTAAAATAAGGGCTCAGGGAATACCCATAATTCCGGCCATTGCCAAAGAAATGAAAGAAATTGCAGATGAGTTGGGAGTGGGGTTTGATATGCAGGGGTAATTGAAGGCATACAGTCTTCAAAGTCTTCTGGTCTTCTAGTCTTCTAAGTCATCTATGTCTATAGGCAGGTGTGTGGGTATCGGGATTTGAGTGTTGGGATTTGACTGCTGGTGCTGATGATAGCAGTAAGGGCTGAAGCCCTTTTCAAATGGAGGCTTTCGCTATTTGAAACCCCAGGCTGAAGCCTGGGGCTAGTGATAAGTACTTTTCCATCAATAGCCCCGGCATTCATGCCGGGGTATTTTAAAGGTAATTCTCTCTTTTTTTGGGGTTTTAACCCCATATGTAACCCTGCGGAGGGTATATTGATTCCAAAAGCCTCAATTTTTGAATTTTAACGCAGCCCCTGAAGGCCGGGGCTAGTGATATCTTCCATTCTTGTCTCTTGGTTCTACTCGTCCCTCGTCCCTCGTCTCTACTTGTCCCTCGTCTCTTGTCCCTTGTCTCTTGTCTCTACTTGTCCCCTGCCTACCGGCAGGCAGGCTCGTCACTGTTATTCATAAACCCCTGCTTCTCAATCACCTCCAGGTATTTCTTTGAAAACAGTACGCTGTCTTTCCGGGTGTAGCGTTTCCGGGTAAAAATCTGGGCCAGAGTTTCCAGCTGATTTACTTCCAGCAGTTGTGACGTCAGTTCCAGGGATTCTTTTTCGGCATACAGCCTGTCAATATCCCGGGGTGTATAATCGTGGTACTTTTCATGGTGTACAACAGCATCCACGGGGAGCCTGTCGGTCAACTCCGGGCTTTCTGCCGGGTAACCGATAACCAGCGTGGTAACCGGAACAACGGCTTCGGGCAGGTTAAGAACATCAATAATTTTATCGGCATTATAGGTGGTAGTGCCCAGGTAGCAGATACCCAATCCGTGAGATTCAGCTGCCAGGGCGCAATTCTGCGATGCAAGCAATGCATCAATGGCTGCCGTCATGAATGACAGAAAATTGTCGTATCCCGGATCGGCTTTTCTGAGCCGGCACCACTTATTGAAGCGGTTGAAATCGGCGCAGAAAGTAAGTACAAGCGGTGCCTGTTTAACCATGTTCTGCCTGAAGTGGGCTTCCCAAAGCATTTCTTTAACAGGGGTTTCAGTGGTAACCACAATGCTGTAAACCTGCATGTTCCCGGTTGTGGATGCCCTGGTGGCAGCTGTAAGAATTTCCTGCAAAACAGAATCTGGTACCGGGTCTTCTTTGTAATTGCGAATGCTCCTGTGATCAAGTATTATTTTCAACATGAATGGTAGTTTTATGTTGCAAAAGTATCTTATTTGAGTTGAATTCACATGGTGAACAAAAAATTTCCGGACTTCTTGTTTTTGTGAATAACAAATCATAATTATGTGAAACATGCGTTTATTTTGTACTTATATTTAAGGTGGTTAGATTTTGCGTATTCTGATTCATGTTTGGAACATCATTCATAGAGAATTTTAGGGTTTCATTGATTTCCGTGAAGACCAATCTGCTTCGCACCATCCTCACGGTGCTGATCATTGCTTTTGGCATCATGGCGCTGGTTGGTATTCTCACTTCCATCGATTCCATCAAGAACACGATTACCAAGCAATTTGCCACCATGGGCGCCAATACCATTTCTATTGAAAGCAGGGGGTTGTCGGTTCAGATTGGCAAAAACCGTTACAGGAAAAAAAACCATCCTTACATATCTTACCGCCAGGCCCGTGATTTTAAGAAAAGATTTTCATTTCCGGCCCGGGTGTCTGTTTATACCACGGCTTCATTCATGTCAACGGTTAAACACAAATCGGAGAAAACGCATCCGAATGTAACGGTTGTTGGTTCTGACGAGGATTATCTGTATACTGCCGGTTTTGAGGTGGGAACAGGGCGCAATATTTCATACCAGGATGTGCTGATGAACCGCAATGTGGTGTTGATTGGCGAAGACATTGCCAAAAAGATTTTTAAAAACAATGAGGATCCAATCAACAAGAAAATCTCCATTGGCAAGGGCCGTTACCAGGTGATTGGGGTACTCATGAAAAAGGGTTCATCGGTAAACAGCAGCGACAACATCTGCATTGTCCCTTACACTAACGTGAGGCAGTATTTCCCTTCGCCGCGACAAGATTATTCCATTAATGTTTCTCCTGATAACAAGGAGCTTACGGAGCTGGCTGAAGGCTATTCAGAAGGGCTTTTCCGATCGGTTCGCAGGCTTAACGTTATTGATGAAACAGATTTTAATATTGTCAGGAGCGATTTTCTGTCGAATATTTTCAAGGATCTCATTGGTATTGTTCTCATAGCTGCCACCATTATCGGCATAGTTACGCTGGTGGGTGCGGCCATTGGTCTGATGAATATCATGCTGGTATCGGTAACCGAACGCACAACCGAAATAGGGATTCGGAAGGCCCTGGGGGCGAGAAGTTCTGTAATTAAACAACAGTTTCTTTTTGAGGCTATTCTGATATGCCAGTTAGGCGGTATTCTGGGTGTTGTATTAGGAATTCTCATTGGAAATGTAGTATCTTTAGTGATGAAATCTGATTTTCTGATACCGTGGTTGTGGATGACGGCAGGTATTGTCCTGTGCTTTATTGTTGGGTTGGTATCCGGCTACTATCCTGCTGAGAAGGCATCCCGGCTTGATCCTATTGTGGCATTGCGGTATGAATAATTTTCTTAATGTAACCCTATATGAAAGAGCTTATCATTAAAAAAACACCCAATACACCTAGTGTCATTTTAAATCCTGAAACAGGATTGATGAAAATTGAGGGCAGATCCATACCTGAAAATCCGGGTGATTTTTTCGATCCGCTCATCGAATGGCTGGAAGAGTATTTTGAAAACCCGGTTAAGCAAACTAATTTTGAATTGAACCTGGAATATGTGAACAGCGGTTCATCCAAGTACCTGTTGGGTATTTTCAGAATTCTCAAGAAGAAACATGAAGAAGGGAAAGCCTGCCAGATCAACTGGTATTACGAGGAAGATGATGAAGCCATCTTCAGCTTGGGAGAGCACTACAAAAACACCATCCGGATTCCTTTCAAACTGATTGAGTTTATGTAGCAGTCAATTAAAATAATATAATAAAAAAAGTTCCGCCTCTTTTGAAGCGGAACTTTTAAGTTTTATACAGTCCTTCAACTTACTTTACTGTATTCATATAGGCAATCATATCAAGCAGTTTGCTTGAATAGCCCCACTCATTGTCGTACCAGGCAACAACCTTCACGAAATTGCCGTTCAGCATAATTCCTGCTTTGGCATCGAAAATGGAGGTGCGGGCATCACCGATGAAATCGCTGGAAACCACTTCATCCTCAGTATATCCGAGAACTCCTTTAAGTGTGGTTTCAGAAGCTTTCTTCATAGCGGCCTTAATGGTGTCGTAATCAGCAGCTTTTTCGAGTCTGCAGGTAAGGTCAACCACAGAAACATTGAGGGTGGGAACCCGGAATGCCATACCTGTAAGTTTTCCTTTCAGTTCGGGAATAACCTTGGTAACAGCTTTGGCAGCACCTGTTGATGATGGGATGATGTTGCCGGCAGCAGCGCGACCACCTCTCCAGTCTTTTGCTGAGGGACCGTCAACGGTTTTCTGGGTAGCTGTGGTGGAATGAACGGTAGTCATCAGACCTTCGACAATGCCGAAATTGTCATTCAGCACCTTGGTAACCGGAGCCAGACAGTTGGTAGTACAGGAAGCATTGGAAATAATGTCCATTTCCTTCGTATAGCTATTGTGGTTAACACCATATACAAACATCGGGGTGTCATCCTTTGAAGGAGCAGACATGATTACTCTTTTTGCGCCGGCTTTCAGATGAGCTTCAGCTTTATCGCGTGAAAGGAATAAACCGGTTGATTCGATAACATATTCTGCACCCACTTCATTCCATTTCAGGTTGGCGGGATCTTTCTCGGCTGTAACACGAATGGCATTGCCATCAACAACCAGCTTGCCGTCTTTTACTTCAACTTTACCTTTGAATTGTCCGTGAATGGTGTCATAACGCAACATATAGGCCATGTATTCAACATCAATCAGGTCATTGATTGATACTACTTCCATATCGTCCCTTAACATGGATGCTCTGAATGCGAGCCGGCCAATTCTGCCAAAACCGTTAATACCTACTTTTATTTTTGCCATTTTAATATGTTAATTAATTGGTTATAAAAAGAAAATTTGATGTAAACTTCACGCCGGCGAAGTTACAAAAATTATCTGTTTCAAAAAAAAAATCAGCTGAATTGCTTAGTCGGTCAGAAGCTGACCTTCCTTTGTGATCTTGGGTGTCTTGTATTTGGTATCGATGATCCAACCAAACCGGTAGGCTACGGTAAGGGTAAGGAAAAACTGGTTGTTGTATTCGGTGAACATGATGGGAATCTTCTTGCTGAAAGCATCAAATGTGATTTCCAGGTCTATGGCATTAATCAGCCGGTTCACCGAACTGTACTCGAAACTCAGACCGCCGTAAAGGTGCAACCCCGGGTAAAAACGAATTTCATTAAAGCCTTTCCAGAAAGACGCCCGTCCGGAGATGAGCCAACTTGAGGATAGGTTTTGAGTGAATTCGTATTTTTCGTCTCTTGTATCTTCGGGAGGGTAATAGGGATCTAAATAAAGGCTAAAAGTGTAGTAAATCGGTTTGCAGATTCCGATACTTGGCCCTCCGCCATAATAATACCGCACGGCGATGCTGCCTTTGTCCTCTTTTGAAAACAACTCACGCTGAAACCCGATGGAGGGCCTGAGTGCAACAAATAAATTTTGCTTGCCATTTACATATCTTCTGGTGGTGGGATATGTGTATGGCGTTACCTTCATCTCCTTGGGATGTTTGATGTAGGCAAGCTCAATATCGTACAGCGTTTTGTTCAGGTAGGTTTTCCGCTTTCCGAAGCGGTAACCCGCACCGAAACCGTTTGAATTGAGAGAGAGGGATATGCTTCTTTCATTCTGGAAAAGAATCTTTTCCTGCATATCAATTTCACCCTGACCCAATGCGGTCAGGCATAGTGACAAAAGAAGAAATAATGCAATAGTATTTTTCAATTCACTATGGTGTTAAAAAAGCTGTTTATACAACGGAACACTGCCGATGATACAGCAAGAAAAATGCCAGAGTGAATCAGGAGTTGGGCTCAGCCGTTACCGTTGTTTCAATACTGGTGCTGTAAGCCGGACAAATATTTTTTGTGCCGCTGCATGATACAAAGGTAAGCGCTAAAACTGCAAAAAGAACCAGCGAAATGAAGATTTTTTTGACTGACATAATTTTCTGTTGTTTAGTATTAGATCAAAATTAATGAAAAGATTCATGAATTGCTATCAGGAATTCTTTTCTGTCTGCTGTGCTTTATAATGTAACCTCTTCTATTACGGAAAATTGGAATAAGTGGTTACAGAATTTTTATGACTATATTTTAAGCTGCCATTATTTATATTGAACCCACATCAGGCATGGCCGCCAAGCTAAGGAAAAATTAAATGGAATAATGCAATAGCTTTATTAATTTGAGATGAGTTTTCAAAGTGCACTATCCCCCTCCAAAGGCATAGCCGTCAAGCTAATGCTCATTTATCGTTAATAATGAAGATGTTATAAGTTGTAAGATGTTTATTTACCATGAT